>DQHP01000060.1 GCA_003524435.1 Microbacterium sp. | reverse complement strand
CGCCGACCACTCCTCCTGCAGCGCCGCCGGCTACCCCGCCGGCACCGCCCGCACCGCCGGCAGATCCGAACCAGCCGCCTGCGTGATGAATTGAACGAAGGACCCTCGATTTCGATCGGGGGTCCTTCGTTGTTCCACGCCGGAAGTCAGATAGCGTGGACTTATGGTCATGTCACAGCGCCGAGTCGGAGCATCCGGTCTTCTGGTCTCCTCGACAGGACTCGGATGCAACAATTTCGGTCGGTCAGGAACAGCGACCGAGTCGCTGGAAGGTACTCGTGACGTTATCGACGCGGCGATCGCACATGATGTGATCTTCTTCGATACGGCTGATATGTATGGCAAGGATCCCGGTCTGAGCGAGACTTTCATGGGTGAAGCTTTGCGCGGTCGTCGTGATCACGTCGTCCTCGCGACAAAGTTCGGGCACGCGCGGGATATGGGCTATGACTTTCCCTCCGGTGGCGGATCTCGGCGTTATATTCGCCGGGCGGTGGAAGAATCTCTGGTGCGATTGCAGACGGACTGGATTGATCTCTATCAGCTGCATGAGCCTGATGCCCAGACGCCAATTGCCGAGACCATCGACGCGCTCGATGATCTTGTCCGCGAAGGCAAGATCCGCTATTACGGACACTCCAATCTGTCGGGGTGGCAGATCGCCGAGGCCGAACTCACCTCTCTTTCTCGCAACTCGGGGCGATTTGTCTCTGCGCAGAATCACTACTCATTGCTGGCCAGAGCAGCCGAACGCGAAGTGCTCCCTGCTGCGGAGCGCTTTGGGCTGGGCTTTTTCCCCTTCTTTCCTTTACACAACGGTCTGCTCACCGGAAAGTTCACGCGCGAGGGTGGGCCGTCGACAAGCCGCATTTGGTCGTCACGTCGACACGTGTGGGAAAACGCCCCGTGGGACGCGCTCGAAGAGTATGAACGTTTCTGTACGGATCGCGGTATCACGATGTTGGAAGCGACGTTCGGCTGGCTTCTTGCTCAGCCCGCGGTATCCAGCGTGATTGCCGGTGCGACCTCTGCCGCGCAGATTGAGGCCAATGCGAACGCGGCTGTTGCGTGGACGCCAACTGCGGAAGATCTCGCAACTATCGATCAGATCTTCCCCCTCCCTGCCGATCCTGGCGCGCAGGTATGACTGGCTTCTACTACGATGTGTGAGAGTCCTGCGGCCACTCCGATAGTCGCATTCACCCCGGAGGTCCCATTTGTCTGAGACGACTACGCAGACCCATCGCGTTGCCGTCGCCGAGGGGGACGACGTGCTGTTGTCTTGGGCGGGCGTCACCGATACCGGGCTTCGTCGCGATAACAACCAGGACGCGTTCCTCGCTGAATACCCATTGTTCGTCGTTGCCGACGGCATGGGGGGCCACGCTGGCGGTGAGATTGCCAGCCAAAGTACAATCGCTCGGCTTCAAGAAGTGGTCAGCACCGGAACTGTGACAACCGGCGCGATTGAGCACGCACTTGAGCAAGCGGTCGGTGACATCGCATCCCACCCGGAAACCACCGATGAGGGCACCGGCACCACGCTCACCGGAATCCTCTTTGACCTCGCCGACGATGAACCTCGCTGGATCTCACTGAATATTGGGGACTCTCGCGTTTATCTTTTGCGTGAAGCGCGACTGGTGCAGGTGACTACGGATCACTCCGTTGTGCAAGAGCTGATCAGCTCTGGTCGCCTCAGCCCCGAAGAAGCAGAGTCGCACCCGTACAGCAACGTCATCACCCGTGCGGTGGGGGCGAGTGAGCTCACCGCGCCGGACTATCTCGGCATCGAGGTCCAAGACGGCGACCGATTTGTGATCTGTTCGGATGGACTCACCAAGGAACTTACGGATTACGGCATTCAGCATTTCCTTCGTGAGCATGCTGACCCGGCGATCGCTGTCGATGCCATGCTCGCCGCTGCACTTGAAAATGGCGGTCGCGACAACGTGACGATCATCGTGGTGAAGATCGAGCGCGATGGCGCAGAGGCCGTGGCAGATAACGCGCCTACGGCGCAGATCAACACCATCGATGACTCTCCCTCCACCACTGAGGAAACTGTCGAATAAGCTCTGAGGGCTGTGGAAAACGGCAGTTGGTCGTTACCGATGCCGTGAGATGGGGGAATGGATCTCGAACCCCTGACACTCCCCGTCGCGCCAGCTCCACCTCGTAAGCAACCGATTCCGGTGCTCGCCGCGGTTGTGCCGATCGCGGCGGGAGTCATGCTGTGGCTGGTGACGGGTTCGATCTATTCCCTGTGCTTCGCAGCGCTGGGCCCGCTCATGATCGGAGCATCGCTGCTTGATGGGCTCCGCACGCGCCGTCGCGACAGACGGGTATCAGCAACGGAACAGACGACGGCATGGTCACGAGTCGAACAAGAGCTGCGCCGGCGGCATCAGCGCGAGCGCCGTGAGCTGCGGCGAGTGCACCCCGATGCTGCGGGAAGCATAAAAGAGCCGCCGCTTCGAGATTTGCAGACGATCGATGAGGCAACACCGATTGTGGTGGGATCAGGTGCTCGACGCAGTTCCTTACGGGTCACCGGTGATGACGGTGAGCGCGCTCGTGAGTTCCGTGAGCGCGCGGCGGACGTCAAAGATGTGCCGATCACCGTGCCGATGGGGCGCGGGATTTGTTTGCGGGGTCCGGCACCCGTTGTTGCTGCGGCGACGAGAGCGCTCATCGTGCAGTTGTGTCTGCGGCACGCGCCGGCGCAACTGGCGCTGGTGGGTGACGCACTCGAGCCACTCGGGTTAGACGGTTTTCCTCATGCGGGACGGCCGCGCCGGGGCGCGTGGCGCCTCGCTGTCACTATTGGTGATGGCGGGCGTGCGGATGCCTCGGCCGAAGTGCGCGTAGGTGCAGCGGACAGTGAAGTGCCGGAGGGGATCACCACCGTACTGGACTGCGTTGATCCGGGACAGACTCGTGTGCGTACCACTGCCGGTAGCGAGAACGTGCTGCTGGAATGTCTTTCGCGACCGCAGGCGAGGCAAGTGGCGACCCGCAGCGTCGAGCGGGAAGGCGACGTCGCACAGTTGCCAGACAGCGTGGCACTGGCAGAGCTGCTGCCGCTTTCTCATACTGATCGTGGTGGACTCTCTGCGGCTATCGGCCGCACAGAGCACGCGGATGTGGTCCTCGACCTCGTCGATGACGGGCCACATGCGATTGTCACGGGAATGACGGGTGCAGGCAAGAGCGAGCTGCTCGTCACCTGGGTGACGGCTATGGCCCGCGCACACGGTCCGCAAGAGGTCACATTTGTCTTGGCCGACTTCAAAGGAGGCACGGCGTTTGATCCGCTACGCGCTCTTCCGCACGTCGCAGCGGTGATAACCGATCTGAATGAAGAAGAAGCGCGTCGCGGCGTCGGCAGCTTGACAGCAGAGTTGCGACGCCGTGAGGCCGTGCTTCAAGAATTGGGTGCGCGCAATATCTCGGAGAGCGGCGGACAGCTCGCCCGGCTGGTCATCGTCGTTGATGAGTTCGCGGCGCTGTTGCAGGAGCATCCTGACCTCGGTGCCGTGTTTACTGACGTCGCAGCACGGGGCAGAGCATTAGGAATGCACCTCATCTTGGGTACGCAGCGCGCCGCCGGAGTGATCCGCGAAGCGCTGGCGGCAAACTGTCCGCTGCGCGTGAGTCTTCGAGTCACGGAAGCCGCGGACAGTCGGCTGGTGATCGGCTCCGATGATGCGGCGGAGCTGCCTGGCGGGGCGAGTTCTCGAGGACTCGCTTTCGTACGTCGACCGCAGGACGCCGCGGCAGCCGCTGTGCGGGTCGCTCTCACCAGCGCGCACGATCTGCGGGCCATCGGCGCATGCTGGCCTGATACACCGCCGCAGACGAGCCCGTGGCTGCCGCCGCTGCCCTCCAAACTTGCTCTTGCAGACGTCACGCGTACTGAGGATATGTCCGACTGCGTAGTCTTAGGGCTCGCGGATGAACCCGAACGCCAGCGTCAGGAACCGGTCATGCTACGCCCCGGGGTCGACCGCGGGCTCGCCATTATCGGCGGGAGCGGATCGGGGCGTTCCACAGCATTACGCGTCCTCGCGGCACAGAGTCACAATGCGGTGCTTGTCGATGCCGATCCAGAGCGGGCATGGGACACGATCGCTGTCCTGTCGGATCCATCTTTCGCGATACCTTCTCTCGTACTCTGCGACGATCTTGATCAGTTGGTGGCCGCGTATCCCGTAGAGCACGCGCAGTTGTTTTTAGAACGACTGGAGAAGCTCGCTCGTTCTTCCGCGGCACGCGGATGCACGGTTATCATCAGTACCGCGCGCGTCTCAGGACAGATCGCGCGTGTCATAGAAGCGCTTCCGATGCGGATGTTTTTGAGAGTGGGAACCAAATTGGAGCATCTCGCGGCAGGCGGTGACAATGATGGCTTCCGCCGGGAACGGCCGCCCGGAAGGGGCAGGGTAGGGGAGCGCGAAGTACAGGTGGCGTGGACGGAGCCGCACGCCTCGCTCGTTGACGCTACGGCAGAAGCTTCGGCACAGACGAACGCCGTGCAGTGGGTTCCTGCCGCACAGGTGATCGGCGTGGTGGCCGCGAGCGTGCGACACGTCGTAGAAGCTCTCGGAGCTCGCTATCCGGGATGCGAGGTGCGGGGAGTGGGAGATCTGCCGAACGAGGTTGCGGGGCAACCTCAGCGAGCAAGCACGGACACTGCTTCGACGATCTTGGTGGGTGACGCCGAGAGCTGGCAACGTCAGTGGGCGCTATGGCAGCGGATCAGACAGGAAGGAGAAATGGTGATCCTCGCTGAAAGTGCGGGTGAGTTGCGCGCATTCACCGGTTCCAGAGAATTGCCGCCGTATGCGGAGGTGCACGCTGGACGTGCCTGGTCAATTCATGACGGCCGTGCACCGAGGCGGGTGATTATCCCGAGCCTTGACCCCGCGCGCCGGTGACGCACGTCGCCAAGAAGTGACCCGCGTTGTCACGCAGCGATCCGCATTCTCAGAGGCCTGCACTGGGACGAATCATCCCGACGCCAACCCCGCCGCCCAGCACTTCGAGTTGAAGTGTCCTCGTCAACGTCGATACATCGGCGTCGCTGAGCGCTCCCGCACGGGCCAGGAGGGTGGCGGCGACGATCGTTGCTGCGCGTCCAGATCCATCGAGCATCTTCAGAGCCACGGTGGTGCCGTCCGGTGCAACCATCACCATGATGCCCTCGGCCCCACCCTTGGCAAACACCCCGAGAGTTTCGATCGCGATCGTGTCGGGGCGGCCGGTGCCCTCGATCGTCCAAGGATTCTCTTTGACAGCACGTACGAGTGTGCCTGCGACTCGGTGCAGAGCGAAAGGAGACCGCTCCGATGCGGAGCCGATGCGGTGAATTCCACGGGCCAGTGCGCTGAGAGTCATCGCATGAACCGGTGCGCCGCAGCCATCGATCGAGGTGTGTGCGATTTTCTCACCGGTGAGCCGCTCGACCACTTCGCGGATGTGCAGCTGCAGCGGATGCGACGGATCCAGGTAACCCTCGGTGGGCCAGCCTGTGGCAACGCATGCCCTCAGCATGGCTGCATGCTTGCCAGAGCAGTTCATCCGGATACGCGCCTGAGCGCCGTGTTCGCGGACCATGTCGTCACGTGTGGCGGTGTCGCTTGGCCACGCAGGCGGGCATCCCAGGTCGTCTTCGGTGAGGCCACCTGCCGTGAGAACATCGCGCACCACTTCCGCATGCCGGTCCGTGCCGACGTGGCTGGCCGTTGCCAGGGCGAGCTGCTCTCCCGCAAGCTCTGCGCCAGCGGTGATACAGGCGACCGCCTGAAGGGGCTTCAGACTTGAGCGAGGCAGAATGAGCGCATCGGGGTTTCCCCAGCGTCCGACAACTTCACCGTCGGAGGAGAGCACGATCGCCGCACCCGCATGGCGGGATTCGACGAAGCCACTCCTGTCGACAACGGCAAGTTCAACAGCATCCGCAACGGTGAAAGTCTCCAGCACCCCTCCAGCCTAACGGCGTGCGAGACTGACGACATGAAGTTCGGCGAACACAACTACTCGCTCACCGCGACCTGGACGGGTAATACTGGCACGGGAACGAGCGGGTATCGCGACTACTCCAGAGACGTCACGATCCGCGTCGAAGGCAAGCCGGAACTGCTGGCGTCTGCAGACAAACCGTTTCGCGGCGACTCAGCACGCTGGAACCCAGAAGACCTGCTCATCGCGTCGCTGTCCGAGTGTCATCTGCTGTCTTATCTGCATGCCTGTGTTGTGGCAGGTGTCGTGGTCGTGTCCTACCGCGACAACGCGACGGGCGTGATGACCGAGGATGGCAAGAGCGGAGGCGCATTCACCGACGTCTTGCTGCGCCCTGAAGTTGTTGTGGCGGAAGCATCGATGATCGAGGCGGCAGAACGCGCGCACAACGACGCACATCGGATGTGTTTCATCGCGAACTCTGTCAACTTCCCGGTGCGCCACGAGGCGACGGTCACATCGAGTTGAGCGTCGCTATCGGCGCTCGTGCGGCAACGCCTGTTTGATCTTCTCGATAGCGCCCTGGGCTGGCGGCTCGTTGTAAACACCGGCGAGTTCTTGCTCTGACAGCGAGTGAATTGCCGCCATAATCTGATCCGTCGCAAGTCGACGTGCTTTCCCGCTGGTGGCGGGCCCGTGAACGGACACATCGAGCGGCGTTCCAAATCTTACGGTGATGCGCTTCGTCATCGAAGGCAGCCTCGCCCCCTTGGGCATCGCTTTATCCGTGCCGATGAGCCCAACCGGAACAACGGGGGCACCAGTTTGCAAGGCGAGGAAGGCAACGCCGGTGCGGCCCTTGTAGAGGCGTCCATCTGTGGAGCGAGTGCCTTCGGGGTACAGAGCAACAGCCAGACCCTCGTCAAGCAACAGGCGCTGCTGATCGAGTGCGTCGAGCGCTGCTTGACCTGCACCGCGGCGCACGGGGATCGCACCGATCGATTGAAAAAAGGCGCGCATTGCCGCGCCCTTGAAGCCGGTCCCCTCGAAATAGGACGACTTTGCAAGAAACTGTACGGGCCGCGGAGCGGCGACGGGGATGGCAATCGAATCGATGAACGACAGATGATTGCTCGCGAAGATGACGGGTCCATCCAGGGGGACATGCTCACGGCCTTCGATGCGTGGCCGATAGATCGTGCGCGCCAGCGCTCCGATCACCGCACGGCCGAGCGCGTAGGTCGCCCCGGTGTGCCGAGGCGCGGAAGCATCTGAAGGCGTCTGCTTGGCAACCTCTGATTCTGTCGGCTCGGGAACGGCGGACTGCTCAGAGGTCATCAGATCAGGTTACTGCGCGGTTCATGCCTTTCATGGAATGCACTGCCTGCGGTTTTGCGAGGGGCGCTCCAGGCGCCTCTCAGCGAGGGCAAAGGCGGATGCGGGATGATGAAATGTCTCTCTCCACGATCTTGAGGTCCTACTTTGCGCACTCGTCCACTTATTGCTCTGTCCACGTTCGCTGCGGCGACCCTGCTGCTGGCCGGATGCGCGGGCACCGAAGGGACGCCGGACACTGGTGATGCGGCGGCCACGGACCTCTGCTCAGCAGCAGTTGACACGGGCACAGCATCAGAAGAAGTCACCGTCGATGGCGACTTCGGTACCGCGTCTACGGCGACCTTCGAGCTTGGCCAGAAGGTTGAAGAAGCGCAGCGCACCGTGCTCACCGAGGGCGACGGAGACACGATCGCTGATGGTGACTACGTCAAATACGCGCTGAGTGCGTTTGACGGCGACACGGGTGAGCGTTTGGGCGATGCCGGCTACACGGATGGCGAACTGCTGCCGGCGGCGCTGACAGCGGATGCCCCTCTGGGACAGCTCATCGGCTGCGCCACCGTCGGATCGCGACTCTCGGTCGTCTTCCCGACGACGGAAGACGCGGCGGCGCAGTTCTACGTACTTGACGTGCTCGAGGTCGTGCCCACGGCGGCATGGGGCGAGGAGCAGGAGCCTGTGGCAGGAATGCCTGCTGTCACTCTCGCCGAAAACGGCGAGCCGAGCATCGAGATTCCCGAGGGCGACGCACCTGCAGAGCTGCAGATCTCTGTGCTGAAGCAGGGCGATGGGATGCCCGTCGCAAACGGTGACACCACGCTGCTGCAGTACTACGGCGTGGATTGGGCAACAGGTGAGAGCTTTGATTCGTCCTGGGCAAAGGACGAGCCGATCAAAATCGATGGCAACACGTACGTTCCCGGATTCGTGGAGGCGCTCGAAGGGCAAAAAGTCGGATCGCAGGTGCTGGTGGTCATCCCACCCGCACTCGCATATGGCGAAGAGGGCTCCAGCGACCACGAACTCGCGGGCAAGAGCTTGGTCTTCGTCATCGACATCCTCGCCGATCTTCAGCCCGTGGCCGCTCCCGCGCAGTAAGGGCGCATAGCGGCGAGGGCGCTGCTGCAATCCAGGCATAGGCTGGTCGCATGCGTCGAATTATTGTTCTTGGCTCAACCGGCTCTATCGGCACGCAAGCGCTGGATGTCATTCGTGCCAATCCCCGGCGATTCGAACTTGTTGGCCTTGCCGCGGGTAGTAACGGCGCAATGCTGGGTGAACAGGCAGCGCAATTCCGCGTGGAAGACACCGCGCTCGGCGCAGAACAGGCAGAACAGCTGGTCCGCGACGTTGACGCAGATGTCGTGCTCAATGCGATCACAGGATCGATTGGGCTGGGCTCCACCCTCGCTGCGCTGAAAGCGGGGCGTACGCTCGCGCTTGCGAACAAAGAGTCGCTTATTGTCGGTGGGGAACTGGTCACGGCGGCGGCATCGGAGGGGCAGATTGTCCCGGTCGACTCCGAGCACTCCGCGCTCGCACAGGCGCTGCGCTCCGGTACTCATGCCGAAATCAGGCGGCTTGTCGTGACGGCATCCGGTGGACCATTTCGAGGGCTCACCCGGAAGCAGATGGAAGCAGTGACCCCCGCCCAAGCGCTTGCGCACCCCACCTGGAACATGGGCCGGGTGGTCACGACGAACTCTGCCACGCTCGTCAATAAGGGTCTCGAAGTGATTGAGGCGCGTCTGTTGTTCGACGTTGACTACGACGAGATCGATGTCGTTGTGCATCCGCAATCCATCGTGCACTCCATGGTGGAGTTCATCGACGGATCAACCATTGCTCAGGCATCGCCGCCTGATATGCGTCTCCCGATTTCGCTGGCGCTGGATTGGCCGAACCGTATTGGTGGCGTGGGGCGCCCGCTGGATTGGACGAAGGCATCGAACTGGGACTTCGAGCCGCTTGATGATGAGGCTTTCCCCGCCGTTGCGTTGGCGAAGAGCGTTGGCCGTGCGGGGCGTACTTTTCCCGCAGTGTTCAATGCGGCCAATGAGCAGGCCGTTGATGCATTCCACGAGGGACGGCTGTCATTTCTCGGAATCGTCGACACGATCGCCCGCGTGGTCGACGCGCATGAATCGCCAGATCAGTTGAGCGTGGAGTCGCTTGCAGAAGCTGAGGCCTGGGCACGAGCGACGGCTGACCAGATCATTGGCGCAAGCTAAGAGATCACGCTGACCGTGCCTCAGTCCGGGTAAGGGACCGGCCAATACGGTTCAGGAACTGGCCAGCCCGCGTCACGTAGTGCACGCCGGGCCAACTCACGCGCAGAGTACGGGGTGCGGACGCCCCGGATATCGCGATAGTCCTGATGTCCTGGTCCGGCCCACAGAATCGCGTCTCCATCACCGACCAAACCGACGGCGGCGATGATCGCTTCCTCGGGCGGCGAGTACTCGTGGATGTCGGCATCCGGTCGTGCACGCCGTGCGCTGTTGATGAGCGTCGCGCGGATTGATGCGGGGTCTTCCATCCGGGGGTGGTGGTCAGTGACCACGAGGATGTCACTTCCCTCAACCGCCGTGCGCGCCATCTCTGGGCGTTTGGTGGCGTCGCGGTCACCGTCGGCGCCGAAGAGCATCAGCGTGCGCCCTGGCGTCACACGTCGGATTGCTGCGAGTGTCTTCTCAAAAGCATCGGGCGTGTGTCCGAAATCGACGAACACCGCGGGCCCCTGTTCTCCGGAAACGAGCTCGGTGCGCCCGGGGAGGTACGCGTTGATCTGTCCGTCACGCTCAAGGGCGCTCACAATGCGATCCCAGTCGTAACCGCCCTCCAGCAGCATGATGATCGCAAGCGCCGCGTTGGCGGCCATGTGCGGGCCGATGACGGGAACGATTGTGGTGAGAGTTTTACCCTCCGGCCCCCTCATCGTGAATGTTGTGCCGCGTTGGCGTTCTGCATCGATTGTGACGACCCAGTCCGCCGCGGCCGCCGTGTCAGCATTGGCAGCGATGGCTGGCGTGCCGACAGTGACGACGGGAATCTCAGCGGCTGCGACAACGTCGACGCCGGATGCAGAATCCAAGCAGATCACCGCGCGGCGTGCACGATCGGGGCGGAAGAGAGGCAGCTTCGCTGCGAAATACTCTTCCATGTCGGCGTAGTCATCGAGATGATCGTGCGAGAGGTTTGTGAAACCGGCCACGTCGAACACGAGCCCATCAACGCGCTTGCGGGAAAGCGCCTGTGCGCTGACCTCGACGGCGACGGCTTCGACTTTGCGCTCACGCATCAGCGCGAGCAGGGCATGCATTTCGGATGCCTCGGGCGTGGTGAGCCGGGAAACAATGACGTCGCCAGCGATGTGTCGTTCTGCCGTTGAGGAAAGACCCGTCACCACTTCAAGCTGCCTGAGGATTCCCTCGAGCAGGTGCGAGACGCTCGTCTTTCCGTTCGTGCCGGTGGTGGCGAACAGCAGCGGCAGGTCATCCTCGGCACCCGTGCCATAAACCCAGGCGCTCAGTGCGCCCAGAACACCACGGGGATCATCGACGATGACGATAGGGAGCCCCGTACCGCTTGCGATATCGGCACCAGCCTCGTCAGTGATAACGGCGACGGCACCCTTTTCGGCGGCTGCCTGGGCAAAGACGGCACCGTGCTTATTGAGGCCCTGAATGGCAACGAAAGCCTCGCCCGCACGGAGATCGGCGGTGGCGAGCGTGATGCCGGTGAGGGCGACGCCGTCGAGTTGACCGCGCGTAGCGGTGGCGAAACGAGCGGCGAGATCGGTCAGAGCCCGCTGTGGCGGAGCTTCCGGACGGAGCACGGGGGGAAGGCTGGGCTGTGTGGTCGACATGGCCCTTTAATGATCTCACGAGCGACTCCCTGGGGCGTGCTCGCAGCACGTGTCGGGCGCGCCCCAGAGAGAGCTCAGTGCATCAGCGTCGAGATGCCTACGCCGAGCGACGGTACGCGAGAACCGCGACTACCAACGCCGCGAGCCCGGCCAGAAGTCCCGCGCCACCAAGGATGGTGCCTACCGGGTTGGGAGAACTAGCCGCATCAGCACTTTCCTCTTGGACAAGGGAGTCCTCATCAGCGGGGGAATGTTCGCCGTGCCCGGCATCCGCTGTTCCCTCTTCGTCGCCGGTGACGGTCACCACCGGCGCGGGAGATTCCAAATCGTGCGGGTCGGCTCCGTCTTCAGCGATCTCGACCCACTCATTTACCCCTGTCTCACACTGTTGTTCAACGGGAAAAGCGAGGGTGGACGGTGCGTCCTCGCCGAGGCTTACCGCCATGCTCACAGCGCCTCGGAACTCGCTGGAAATCGGAGTCACGGCGGTGTAGGTGACGGCGGAGACGAGACCGTTTTCTGCGCGCTCGACAGCGATGCTCCAGGCACTGTCGACCGTCGGCGACACGGAGGTCAGGCCTTCGGGCATGGTGATGCGCAGGGCGCTCGTGGGGGAGTTCTCGCAACCGTGGGTGAACGAGAAGACCAGCACTGCCGAGCCTTCAGGTTCGACGGCGTCGGGGCTGACGCCGACATGAGCGGATGCTGCGGCCGGAGCCGCCAGCACGAGTCCAGCGGCGACGGCCGCGACGACGAGGCCGCGTTGGGTGAAACGAGAGGTGAATTTGGGGGTGCGTGAAGCCATGAAGGTTCTCCTGTGTTCGGATGCAGAGGCTGCTCTGCGTGCGGGCGCGCAAGATACGCGCGGAACCGCGAGGGGATGCCGTGACAGATGTCAGACGGCGGTGATCACATGCGGCCGTTCAGCCGCGGGAGAGGAGAGGTGGTCCACGCAGAAACAGTTCACCGGTGCGGATCTCGCAGGCGAACCGCTGAGCGGTGTCCGCGAGCGACGCGGGCAGCGAAAAATTGGTCAGCAGGCGCGGAACCCGCATGCACAGTGCCGTTCGCACCCACCGCGAGATTCTTCGCAGCAGTTTTTCGCCGCGCCAGAGCAACGCAATGGTGAGGATGCCCGCGAGAAGGTGCGCCCCGAGCATGGTGGCATCGGGGACGACAGCCGTGAGGGCGGAGTTCACGGCGGGCAGTGCGGCCGCAGGAAGAATCAGCGTGTGATGATGCCCACCCGCTGTGAGGCCAGGGGTGAGGGTGGCGCTGAGCGCGGTGAACAGCGTATGGAAAATGCCCTGTGAGACCAGCACCGCCGCACTCAGCCCGACGATGCGCAGCGAACGACCAACGAGAAGCGCGGCGACAGGTGTGAGGAAAACGCTCAGGGCGAGCACCAGCAGGGGGTGTGGGGGAGCGCCACCACCGATGGTGTGCGAGACGGCGGCAGTGATCGTCGCAATCGACGATGCGGCAGCTCCGCGCAGGAGTCGCAGCTGCCGAGAAGTCACTCATCCAGTTTATGCGGCGGATTCCTAGTTCGAGCACAGTACCGTTGGCATGTGGAAATCCTGCTCTATGTCGCTGGCATTCTCTTCATGCTGGTGGGCCTCGGTCTTTCGATCGGGTTGCACGAGGTCGGTCACCTCGTCCCTGCGAAGCTGTTTGGCGTGCGCGTGGGGCAGTACATGATCGGATTCGGTCCTCGGCTGTGGTCGAAGCGCATCGGCGAGACTGAGTACGGGTTCAAGGCGCTGCCCTTGGGCGGTTTCATTTCGATGTCGGGGATGTATCCGGCATCCGATGGCAAACCCGCGCGAGGCATCTTTTCGGCCCTTGTGCAGGACGCACGCTCGGCAAATGACGAGACGATCGCTGATGGCGCTGAAGAGCGCGTGTTCTACCGGCTTCCGGTGTGGAAGCGCATCATCGTGATGCTCGGCGGCCCGGCGATGAATCTGATTCTCGCCGTGCTGATCTTCACGCTGCTCGCATCCGGTATCGGCCTGCAGCAGGGCACCACAACGATCTCGAGTGTGAACGAGTGTGTGCTTCCGGCGGGCACCTCGCAGACCGAGTGCCAGCCAGGTGACCCGGCGACGCCAGCCGCCGAAGCAGGTGTTCTCCCCGGCGACGTGCTGGTGTCAATCGATGGCGCAGCGGTTTCGACGTTCGCCGAGGCGACCGAGATTGTGCAGGCATCACCTGGGCAGAGCCTGGACATGGTGGTCGCTCGCGGCGGCGAGAATGTCGATCTGACGATCACCCCGATCGCAGCCGAACGCACGTTGACCGATGCGTCAGGCAGGCCGAAACTCGACGCTCAGGGCGAGCCAATCGTGTCAGAAGTTGGCTATGTCGGCATGCTTTCGCAGATGGGGCTCGTGCAGCAGCCCATCGGCACAGGCGCAGCGATGACGGCTGACAACGTGGGGCGCGTGGCGAGCATCATCGTGACGCTGCCGGTGAAGCTGTGGGACGTGGGGGTGTCGCTGTTTACCGGGTCTGAGCGCGACCCCGACAGCCCGCTGAGCGTTGTGGGCGTTGGCCGTCTGGCTGGCGAGGTCGCGGCGACGGATGCGCCAGTGCTGGACCGATTCGCTGTGCTGATGAGTCTGCTCGGCTCGCTCAACATCGCTCTGTTCGTCTTCAACCTGATCCCATTGTTACCGCTTGATGGCGGACACGTCGCGGTGGCGTTGTGGGATGGGGTGCGCAGGGCATGGGCGAAGCTGTTCCGTCGTCCCCCGCCTGCCCCGGTAGATGCAACACGGTTGGTGCCGCTGACCATTGTTGTTGCTGTGCTGCTCATCGGAATGGGGGCGTTGCTGATGATCGCTGACGTCGTGAATCCGATCGTGCTCTTCCAATAACGTCCCCTGCCCGAACAGGCGAGCGCGCTCGAAAAATGCGCTCAGGCGAATGCGGCGGTGATGAGTCGCTCAAGCGTGCGGATGCCGTCGCGCGACAAGATCGACTCCAGATGTCCCTGCACCGAGGCGAACGATGCTCCACGAAGCGCGTAGACATCGCCGGTGGTGGCATCGGCGGAAACTTCCGCGACTCCCGCGGTCGTTGTCGCGGGATCCACGCGGGCAGTGAACGTGTTGTAGAAGCCGATCGAGGCATCCTCGCCGAACACAGGGACCGTCTTCTGCAGCCCCTGATGGGGCGCGTCCAACGGCACAAGGGCGATCCCGAAGCGGTCCGCGAGGATCTGATGACTCAGGCACACCGCGAGCAGCGGTGCGGCGCTGTCGAGGCGTCGCGCGACAATTTCTCGCATCCGAGTGATTCGCGGTGTCTCCGCATCGCGTGGATCTCCGGGGCCGGGGCCGGCAACGACGAGTTCTGCGGCGTCGATCTCTGAGTCAGTCACTTCGTTCCACGGCACGATCTTTGCGTCGAGACCGAGGTGATGCAACTGGTGGGCGAGCATGGTCGTGAAGCGGTCTTCGGCGTCGACAACGATGGCGCTGCGACCTGCAAACGGCCCGGCACTGCCGTCCTGCTGCGGATTCAACCAGAACTCGGCCAGTCGCGAGTTGCGGGACTGCAGCAGAGCGCTCACCTCAGGGTCATCAGCCAGCGTCGTTTCAACGCCAGGCTCATCTGGGTCGCTCTTGATCTTTACGACGTTGTCGCGCGCGATGGCGCCGATGGCTCCGAGCACCCCTGCGGCCTTGCCATGGGTCTCACTGACTTCGCCAAAGGGGTCAGAGTGGCGCACGAGCGTGGCGCCAACGGGCACACGAAGCTCACCATTTTCGAGGTAGACAGTGCGGATAAGGATCGGGGCATCCACATCATGACCGCCCTCTGCGTTCGGAGTGAACAGCGCTGCGACACCCGAGTAATAGCCGCGAGGTTTCGTCTCATGGCGACGGATGACAGCACAGGCGTTCTGCATCGGGGAGCCGGTGACGGTGGGGGCGAACATCGTTTCGCGGAGGATGTCTCGCGGGTCGAGGCGGCTGCGTCCGCGCAACATGTATTCGGTGTGTGTGAGGCGTGACATCTGCTTGAGATGTGGGCCGGTGATGCGTCCGCCGTCGGAGCACACCGCGCTCATCATCTTGAGCTCTTCATCGACGACCATGAAGAGCTCTTCGGTCTCTTTCGTAGAGGACAGGAACTCGACTAGGGTCTCTTTTGTCGCGCCTCCGGCGGGGTGGCGGAAGGTTCCAGAGATCGGGTTCATCGTGACGATGCCGTCGCGGGCAACAACGTGCGCCTCTGGGCTTGCTCCGACAGCGATGTGTCCAGGCGTGATGACGGCGAAAGTCCAGTAGGCACCTCGCTCGTGTTCGAGGAGCGCACGGAACCAGGTGAGTGCGGCAGTGCGTTCGTCGGCGGTCACACGTGCGGTGTAGTCGCGTCGGATGACGAAGTTCGCCCCTTCGCCGCGTCCGATCTCGTCGGCGATGACGCGTTTGACAACTTCTGCGTAGTCTTCGTCGCTGATGTCAAAGCCGGCATTCTCGAGCGGGACAGGCGCGTGTGGCAACGCGCTCAGGACATCGTTGAGTGGGAAGTGCTCGTGGTTGTCAACGAGCAGACAACGCAGCGGCGTGCCGTCATCCTGCGCGTCGAATCCACGCTCACGCACCTGACGGTAAGGGACCATAGCGAAAACTTCGCGGGGTGCGCCATCGACGGTCAGCGGGATCTCCGCCAGCAGATCGACGTCTTCGATGTCGCCGGTGAGCAACTCAACGGTTGCGGCGCCATCGCGGGCGATCAGCACGAAGGAAGCATCAGCATCCTCTGCCAGTGCGGCGAGCAGGGCAGCGGTATCGGTCATCGAGGTCTCCTGTGCAGGGCTCCGGCTCGGTTCAACGAAAAGACCGCCCCGGAGGCGGTCTGAATTCGTGGGAACGCGAAAACACCGCCTAGAAGGCGGGCCACCAAGGGAAGTTCGCGAGCATGGCCTGAAACTATCACACGGCGAGCATCCAGCCCTGCCTCGTGGCAGCGGCGTAGGCTGATGGTGTGCCAGCAGTGAATCTTGGGATGCCGAAGATCCCCGCAGTCCTCGCCCCTCGCCGCAAGTCGCGTCAACTCAGCGTCGGAAAGGTGCTTGTCGGCGGTAATGCGCCTGTGAGCGTCCAGTCGATGACGACGACGAAGACGACCGACATCAATGCAACGCTGCAACAGATCGCCGAACTCACGGCTTCTGGGTGCGAGATTGTGCGCGTCGCGGTGCCGCATCAGGACGACGCCGATGCGCTGAAGATCATCGCGATGAAGAGCCAGATCCCGGTGATTGCCGATATCCACTTCCAGCCGCGCTATATCTACACGGCCATTGACGCTGGGTGCGGCGCCGTGCGTGTGAACCCCGGCAATATTCGTGAGTTCGACGGCAACGTCGGCAAGATTGCAGCCGCGGCCAAGGCCGCCGGAGTGTCACTGCGCATCGGTGTGAACGCCGGGTCGCTGGACAAGCGCATTCTTCAGAAGCACGGCAAGGCCACGGCAGAGGCACTCGTTGAAAGCGCCGTGTGGGAAGCATCGCTGTTCGAAGAGCATGACTTCCACGACTTCAAGATTTCGGTTAAGCACAACGACCCGGTCGTGATGGTGAAGGCCTACCGTCAGCTCGCAGAGCAGGGCGATTGGCCGTTGCATCTTGGCGTCACCGAAGCCGGGCCCGCTTTTCAGGGGACGATCAAATCAGCGACGGCATTCGGGATTCTGCTCGGCGAGGGCATCGGTGACACCATCCGTGTGTCGCTGTCTGCTCCGCCCGCCGAAGAGGTCAAGGTTGGCCACCAGGTTCTGCAGTCGCTGAATCTGCGTGAGCGCAAGCTCGAGATCGTCTCGTGCCCGTCGTGTGGTCGCGCCCAGGTCGACGTCTACACGCTGGCGGACAGCGTGACTGAGGGCCTGAAGGATATGACCGTGCCACTGCGCGTCGCGGTGATGGGCTGCGTCGTGAATGGCCCCGGAGAGGCGCGCGAGGCCGACCTGGGTGTCGCGTCCGGAAACGGTAAGGGCCAGATTTTCGTCAAGGGCGAGGTCATCAAGACCGTGCCCGAGGCAGACATCGTGCGGACGCTGATCGAAGAGGCAAACCGGATCGCCGCTGAGATGGGCCCGAATGCCGCACCCGGCACCGCCCAGGTGATCACCGCATAGCCCCTCGCCAGCACGACTAACGAAGGAGACAACGATGTCCGATATCGCTATTCCGCAACCAGTCCAGGCTATGGTCGATGCCATTAATGCCGCTGACACCGAAGCGTTCGTCTCTGCTTTCGCTCACGATGGTTTCGTGAGCGACTGGGGAACAGTTAAAGCGGGGTCCGAAGGCGTACGCGCCTGGGCAGCGAGCGATGCCATCGGGGCGGGCGCGAAGATGACCGTGCTTTCCGCTGAGACGGAGGGCGATACGACGCGAATCCGTTTCGGATGGTCCAGCAGCGTCTTCAACGGCGAGTCGGACGGTATCTTTGTGGTTTCCGGTGATCGTCTGGCGAGCTTCACGATTCCGCCCAACCACTGATTTCTGCGGGAGATTCTTTGAACGTCACCACAGTCACCTTCCCTAACGGTGCAACGCAGGGCGATGCAGTGGTGATGCGCGCTGAGTCGAATCCGGACGGTGCGGTCGTCATCGTGAACGAGACACCATTCCATCCGGTGGATCACACCTGGCCGGATCAGCCCGGGGACAGCGGAACACTCATGGTTCCCGATCAATCTGGCACCGTCGCAGAAGCAGTGATGGCAGCGGTGAGCGATGACGGTGCCCTCGCCCTGGGTGCAGAGATTCCGGTCAAACGTGGCGCGGTGGGATGGACCTGGTTGGTGGGACACCGACTCGCTGTCGCTGACGTCCCGGAGTGGCTGACCCCGGGCGTAGCCGTGACTCTGTCAGTGGACGTCGAACGTCGAGACAAGTTGAGTCGTGGGCACACAGCGTGCCACCTGGCATCCTTGGCGCTCGATCTCGCCGTCGCCGAATTGTGGCGGAAAGACCCGGGTGCTGACGCTCTCGGAAACCCGGATTTTGAAGCCCGCGCGAATCAGTCCAGTCGCATCCAAGAAAACGGTAGCGTCGACGAGTACCGCCTCGGCAAGAGTCTGCGTAAAGCGGGTTTTGACACGGAGACTTTCTCCGCGACGCTCCCAGAGCGAGAGGCTCGTATCAATGCGCAGCTGGCCGCATGGGTGACTTCCGGTGCAACGAGCATCATTGAGGCGGATGGCCCGACGATCATTGATCGGCGCCGCTGGCGCTGCAGATTGCCGGAGGGCGATGCGGTAATGCTGTGCGGCGGCACGCATGTGAATTCACTGCGGGAGTTCGAATCGATCACAGTGAAACTGGCGTTGTCCGACCCGCAGACGCTGGTGATGACAACGACACTTTCTCCGAACGAAGGGCCGGAGCGAACGAGATGAACGACCGAGACATCGACGCGCAACGGCGAGCCCGCTCGCGCTCGGGGCGTGGTGTCCGCTGCCCAACCTGGCCAAGCTCCGACAGGCTTGACGGATGTTGTTGAACTCGATTGAAGCGGGCTCTGGCGATCATGCCGTGCTGTTACTTCACGGCATGATGGGATCGGCCGAAAGCTGGTGGAAGATCGCAGCACTCCTCGCCGAGCGCGGCTGTCGGGTGATCGCACTGGACCTGCCGGGACACGGTGATTCACCGCGAGATAGCCGCTGCACGGTAGCGTCCGCGGCAGATGCCGTGATCGAGACTGTTCAGACGTTGGCCCCATCGCCGCGCGTTACCGCCATCGGGCACTCGTACGGTGGGACGGTGTTGGCCGCTGCCGCGAATCGACTGCCACTCGAACTCGCGGTGTACGTCGACACGACCTGCGCGTTCTCGGGCGGCGCCGATCGTGCCGTGCTCACCGCGCAATACGCAGCTGATCGTGAACGACGCCGCGACGCCGAATGGTTGCGAGCTACACGACCTCATTACAGTGCGCAGGATGCACTCGTCGAAGCTCGGGCAGCCGACAGGTTCGATCCGGCCACCGCCGCATCGATCTCGGCGGGTGCCGACGTGTCTCATCTGCCCGCTCCGGGGTCGATTCTCGTTCGCGCTGATCCGAGCTCATTCGTTACTGCCGAAGAGGCACACAGACTTTCGGGGCGCGGAGTGGATGTGCGGAGCATCCCGAACGCTGCGCACACTGTTTGGTATAGCCATTTCGATGACTTTACGGAGTCGCTTCCCGAACTGTTCGGCGATGTCTGACCGGACGGGCATACCTTCTGACTGAAGGTCAGCTTGTCGCGGCGGGTTCGCCCGCGCACGGTGAGCGTGTGTCAGAACCCGTAACTCATGAACGGCGGCACGTCGCCACAGGCGAGAGCATCCAGTGCAGCGCGCTCATACGGCGGCATCCTGTCGGGGAGCGCGTTTAGCGAGAACCACTCGAGTTGTGCGCACTTGCTCGGCTCAATAATGCGCGGAGTATCGATCCACGACGTTGCGGTGAAAAACCAATCCGCGCGCTGCTCGATAGCCGATGCCGTGCCGTCGGTGCGCTGCATGACCGTGAGCGGCGCGAGCTGAGCGGATTCGAGCCTGATACCCAGCTCTTCGGCTGCCTCACGGCATCCGGCTGACGCCGCAGTTTCGCCGAGCTCTATGTGTCCCGCGGTTCCTGCAGCCCACATCCCGTCCATGTAGCCGGTCCCTTGACGTAACTGCAGCAGCACATCGTCGCCGCGCCGCAAGTACACGTACACCGCCGGAATCACGGCGAAACGCTGCTCACTCACGAACGGCGATCCGGATGAATGACGACGCAGCACTGCCCGCACTCGGGGGAGAGCTCTGCGCGATCGGGATCGGCAGATACCCCCTCAAGCGCGCCGCGAATAAAAGCGTGGTTGAGGTTGCAAGCGAGGTCGCTGTGTTTTTGCGCGACACTGTCGAACGGGCAGTTGCGCAAAATGATGTCGTCGTTCTCGGTGTCAATCGGCTCGAACCCGGCTGTCGTGAGGGCTGCGCGAATGTCGCCGCTCTGCTCGCCCAGCGCCACACCCTCTTGCACGGATGCTGAGGCGAGAGCCGCACGGAACTCGCCCGAAGGTGCCGCGTCGGCCGCGGTTGCCAAAAGATTGGCGAGAAGACTGTAATTGCGGGGAGGCACGTTGATGGCCAGTTCGCGCTGACTCCGTGAGTAGCGCTTGGCAGGCCGACCCGACCCAGGCCCGGTTCTGCCGTTCGTACGCGCGAACGCCACCTCCAGGAGGCCTCCGGCTGCGAGCTTGTCCAGATGGTAGGCGGCAAGGCTGCGGCTAATACCAACGGCGGTAGCGACTTCTTCGCGTGTCACGCTGTCGCCACGCATGGCGATGAACTCGTACAAACGTCGACGGATCTCATCCGACAACAGTGCGAGATCTTCCAGATTTCTCTGGGGATCGTTCGTGTTCATCAGCAGCATCCTTTCTAAAACCAGGCTACCTTGACGAAACCTCATCGTGGTGACATTCTAAAAATAAGTCAATCCTTTTTTAGATCGGTGGGGTCATGTCGGAGTCGATTCTCAGTCGCGAAGTTGCACCGTTGCACGTGAATAGCGCGATGGGTAAACCGGACCTCGCCCGAGCAGAGTTGGCGGCAGGGGACTTCCTGCGAGCATTAGGCATGTCGCTCGATTCAGCCCATCTTGCGGCGACGCCGCAGCGCATGGCGCGGGCGTGGGCTGAGCTGCTGTCACCGCGCGAGTTTGATCTCACGACCTTCCCCAACGATGAGGGGTACGACGAGATGGTGATCGTGCGCGACATTCCCGTACGCTCGCTCTGCGAACATCACCTCCTGCCGTTCAGCGGCCGGGCGAGCATCGGATATCTCCCTGGCGAGCGCATCGTCGGCCTATCGAAGCTCGCGCGCATCATGGAGCACTTCGCTTGTCGTCCGCAGACCCAGGAGCGCCTCACGAAGCAGGTCGCTCAGTGGCTACAAGATCACCTCAGCCCGCAGGGCGTCGGCGTCATCGTCGAAGCCGAGCACTCGTGCATGACGCTGCGCGGGGCACTCGCGAGTGGATCGAGCACGTTGACCTCGACACTTCTTGGACAGTTGCGTGAAGACTCACGCTCGCGCCAAGAGTTCCTCTCGCTCGCCGGCCACTCTCACCCATAACCACCAAACCCCATTTCGCCTCAGGAGGAACTCATGAACACCATCGAGCACGTTGTCGTCATCGGGGGAGGCCTCGCTGCGGCGAAGACGGCAGAGGCATTGCGCGAGGACGACTTTGAAGGCACGATCACGCTGATCTCGGCAGAGAAGCATCTGCCGTACGAGCGCCCGTCTCTCTCGAAGGACTATCTTGCGGGGAAGTCGTCTTTCGACGACGCGCTCGTGCATCCCGTCGAGTGGTATCGCGATAACGAGGTCACGGTACGCGAGGGCACCACGGCCACCGCGGTCGAGCCCTCCGGCCATACGGTAACGCTCGCCGATGGCTCGTCGCTTGCGTACGACAAGCTCGTGCTCGCGACAGGCTCAGCCGCTCGTCACCTTCCGATTGAAGGAGCGGATGCTGACGGCATCCACTATCTGCGAACCGTCGAGGAATCCGATGCCATCCACCAGACGTTCGGCGAGGGCAAGAAGCTCGTGATCATCGGAGGTGGCTGGATCGGATTAGAGGTCGCATCCGCCGCACGCGCTGCGGGTACGACCGTGACGATTCTTGAAGGCGGGAAGCTCCCGCTGCTGAAGGTTCTCGGTGATGAGATCGCACAAGTCTTCGCTGATCTGCATACATCGAACGGCGTTGACCTGCGCACCGAGGTTAAGGTCGAGGCCATCACAACGGTCGGCGCTCGCGTGAGCGGCGTACGGCTCGCCGATGGCGAAGTCGTGCTTGCGGATGCAGTCGTGATCGGTATCGGGGTGACTCCCGAAGTCGGTCTTGCTGAGGATGCGGGGCTCGACGTCGACAACGGCGTGCTCGTGGATGCTTCGCTGCGCAGCAGTGACCCTGACATCTTCGCCGTCGGCGATATCGCCAACCATCAGCATCCAGTTCTTGGCCACCGCGTGCGCGTCGAACACTGGGCTACCGCGCTGAACCAGCCAGCCGCAGCCGCGTCAGCGCTACTCGGTAACGACACCGAGTACACCGAGTTGCCGTACTTCTTCAGCGACCAATACGACCTGGGCTGCGAGTACATCGGACACGCCTCACCTGGATCGTATGATCGCGTCGTCATCCGTGGAAAGCTGGCGGACAGAGAGTTCGTCGCCTTTTGGATCGACAGCGAGAACCATATCCAGGCGGCGATGAACGTGAACGTGTGGGATGTCATCGACGAGATTAAGCCGCTCATCTCTGGGCATGTCGTTGTCGATCCCGAGAAGTTGGCAGATCCGAAAGTTGCGTATGCACAGCTCTGAGGCCGCGAACCAGCGAATGATTGGCCGGCGCCAGTTTGATTTCAACACCCAGGTAGCGGTGATGGCCGTCGTCAACCGCACACCGGACTCGTTCTATGACCGCGGCGCGACTTTCGCTCTTGATCGTGCCGTCGAGGCGGCGCTTGAGGCGGCACGTCTCGGGGCGGACTGGGTAGACATTGGCGGCGTCCCCTTCGGGCGGGGTGCACCCGTCACAGCCGGGGAAGAGATCGATCGGATCGCTCCCGTCGTTGAGGCCATTGCGAAGGCGAGTGACGTCGTCGTCTCCGTTGATACGAACCGGGCAGTGGTTGCGCGGGCTGCGATCGCGGCCGGAGCGGCTGTCATCAACGACACCAGCGGTCTCGGCGACCCCGACATGGCCGAGGCCATCTCTGGCAGCGACGTTCAAATTGTCATCACACACAGCGTGGGGCCGCCGCGGACAGAAAAGCCCGCCGCGCACTTCGACGATGTTGTGGAGGAGGTGCGAACGTTCCTGGAGGAGCGGGTGGCACGAGCAGAGGCCGCGGGTGTGCCGCGGAACCGGATCATCATCGATCCCGGTCACGACCTCGACAAGAACACTCTGCACTCGCTGGAGCTGACACGTCGTTTCGATGAGCTCACCGCCCTGGGACTCCCGGTTCTCGCGGCAGTCTCGAACAAAGACTTCATCGGAGAGTCAATTGACCGCGAGCAGGGGCAGCGGCTCGCAGGTTCTCTCGCCGCCATGGCGATGTGTATCGAGCGCGGTGCACGAATCGTCAGGATGCATGACGTCCAAGCTTCGATTGATGCGGTGCGTATGGTGGAAGCCATCCTCGGAATGCGTGAGCCTGCGCGTCTCGAACACAATATGCACCCGACTCGGAACGTATGAACGCAGAAATCAACCGTCTCTGGCCGCACGCGGCGGCGCAGATCGACGATGACAGCATCCTCGACACCTACGCATTTCCTGATGAGTCGTGGCTGCGGATGAACTTCGTCTCGAGTATTGACGGTGCAGCGACGCGCCACGGACGCTCCGGTGAACTCGGCGACGACGCGGATCGACGAGTCTTCGAGCTGCTGCGCCGGCAGGCCGACGTCATCCTCGTCGGTGCGGGCACTGTGCGCGACGAGGGCTACGGCGCGATGCGGCTCCAGGAGGATGCCGTGGCCTGGCGCCTAAAATGGGCGATGGCGGAGCATCCGTCATTCGCGCTGGTTTCCGGCAGCCTAGATCTCGATCCCGCCTCCGACGTGTTCACGGATGCCCCGAACCGGCCGATCATCTACACGATCGCGTCGGCATCATCTGGCCGTCGCGAGGCGCTGCGTGCGGTCGCCGATGTCGTTGACGCAGGTGCGGAGAACCTGAATCCGGTGCTGGTCCGCGAAGACCTAGCCCGCCGTGGGTTGCGCCGCATCCACTCTGAGGGCGGTCCTGGAGTGTTCGGGACATTTATCGCCGCTGGCGCTGTCGACGAGATCTGCCTGACCCTGGCATCGTCGCTGGAGGCAGGGGATGCCGGACGTATCTCCCGCTCACCGCAGGCGGCGCCGACCGACATGAACCTCGCCGCCGTTCTTCAGGCCGAGCGCGAGACGTTCCTGCGCTACGTGCGGGCAGGCTACGAAGCGCTCAAGCTTTAGCGACGCAGTGACCGGAATCTGATCTAGAACGCAGCGAGTACTTCTTTCAGCATCCGGTGGCCTTGGTTTTCGAATGCTTCGTCACCAACCTGGAATGCCCAACATGCGGTACCGATCGCTTCTGTCAAGCGTTCAAGTCGCCACTCAGCCGGATCCCGAGGGTCCTGCCCATACTCTGTGAAGAAAGCCGCTTCGAGTTCGGGGCGGCCCCGCCATTGCTGCGCAGCCAGTCGAGTGAGATCTGTTGAAGCCGGGCGGAAGCTGAAACGACCGAAATCGATCACGCGGACCGTATCGCCGTCGATCAGCCAGTTTCGAGGCTGCCAATCGCCATGCGTGGGGACGACGAGAGCCGGTTCGGTTGGCGCGGAATTCAGGATGCGTCGCGCCTGGTCCGCTGCACCCGGTGCCACGCGGTGTGGTCGGTCCAACCACGATTGTGCTCGGGCGATCGTGCGGGGCCAATACTCTGCGTCTTCCCGCGATTCCTGCCGATGAAACTCACGCAGCAGCGCTCCTGCCTGGGCATACGTGTCAGGCGATCGCTCCGCGTCGGTGCCTTCCAACAACCGCCCAGGGAGGTAATCGAGGATCATCACGCGGAGTGGAAGATCGGCGTCGCTCAGCCGGGCGGCATGACCGCTCTCGACGAGAGGGCGGGTGTACTCGGGATGAGCGGAAAGCTCTCGATCAATGTGATGGTTGCTCGTGTCGCCCGCTTTCACGACGAAGTCGCCGCCGGCACTCCTCACGTGTAGCACGACGGACTCCACGAGATTCCAGGACATGTCCTGGATCAGTTTCGGTTCGTCGAATCTCGCGTAGACCCATGCCTGCTGGGCTGGGTTTAGTCGTCCCCACCCGCTCACAGCGCGAATTCGACCTCACCCTTGGCGATATCGGCGCGCACCAGCTGCACCGAGATCGTGTCACCGGGTTTTGTTCCGGTAGGGATCGGAGAGGATGCAGTGACGGCAGGATCTGCGATCTGAATGCTCGCTCGGTCGCCGTCCTCGCCGCGCAGTTCGATCACGGTGGCATCGATTCGCGAACCGACCAGGGGAGTCAGCAGTGCGGCCTCGACTCGGTTGATCGTATCCGCGTTCAATTGCGATTCCCGCTGACGTGACTCCTGCATGCGCTCGGGCAGTTCTGCCAGCGACTCGCGCGCCCAGGAAGGTACCTCTGAACCCTCGGAGATGGCGAGGCAGATCGCCAGTGCCCACCGATCGACGAGGCGGCGCAAGGGCGCGGTCGTGTGCGCGTACGGTGCCGCGATCGCAGCCTGCTCGATATCGTCCGGAACGGACCCGTCAAAAGTGACATATCCCGCACCGCGGAACAGGGACGCGGCGGCCTCGAGAACGGGAAGAGTCAGCGGATCCTCACGATCGAGGCTCCGTAGATATTCGCCGTACTCGCCGGTTGTCCACGGGCGGCCGAGCGCTTCGGTCTGTCGGCGAAATACGTTGAACGCCTTCTCGTCGGGTGCGGGCATCGTGCGCAGCACTCCGACCTTCGCACCGATCATCAGCTCGGCCGCGGCCATCCCCGTCATCAGCGAGAGCTGAGCGTTCCACTCTTCCAACGGAAGCGGGCTTGCGCGCACGATCGAGTATGTGCCGTCCTCACTCTGCACGACCTCTTCGTCGGGCATGTTCAGACTCGCGCCACCACGCTGTTGTTCTTTCGCGATGCGGAGTTCGCCGATTTCACGCAGCAAGGAGGCCGGAGAGTCTTCGCCGCGATCCAGCTTCTCCTGCGTCGTGGCGTAGTTGAGCTGCGCTCGGGAGTGGATAAGTGCGCGTTCCAGCCGGAACTTCGACACAGTGCCGTCATCGGTCAGATCGAATGTCCACACCAGCGCGGGGCGGTCCACGTCGGGCAGCAGCGACGCATGATCCTCGCTGAGGATGGCCGGATGCAACGGAATTCGTCCATCCGCGGCATACAGTGTCTGTCCGCGCTCGCGTGCGGCGGCATCCACCGCTCCGCCCGGCCTGACGAACGCCGGCACGTCGGCAATCGCGTACCGCACGATGTATCCCGAGCCCTCGCGCGCCAGGTGAAATGCCTGGTCAAGATCTTTCGCGCCGGCCGGGTCGAGGGTGACGAAGGGCACGTCGCGTAGATCAAGTTCGGGTGTTGCCGGTGACGAGACGGATGCTTCAGCTTCTGTCTCTGCCGAGAACTCGACCGGTATCTCCAGTTCGGCGCGTAATGCCGTCAGTGCGGTGGCGAGTTCGCTCTGGGCGGCGGAAGGGGCAACATGGGCGCGACGCTGAGGCATGGTTTCACCCTACGCGCCGCACCCCGGGGACACTCGCGTTACGCGCCTGGTGCGATTGACATCAGCCGGCGATGAGCGCGCGTGAGGAAGGCGGGAGCGGCTGCGATCAGGTCGGCGTTGGACGCGCTCGCGATCTGCGTGAACGAGCAGCCGGCGACTGCGCACGAAACGGGCTCGGCCGAACAAGGGTTTCCCAGCGCAGAAGCGCGTCTTGCAGATCAGCGCCTGCATCGTGGACACGAAGCGCACGCAGAGCGTTGAGCAGAGCATCGATCACCTGCAGGCGACGGTTTTCGAGCGCACCGGGGCCACTGTTCTGACGATCACGCCGACGAGCTGCAGGCCTCCCAAGCAGGGCAAGCAGTGACACGGTCCAACAGAACTGTGAACCCAGCACCTGATACAGGCGCGGCGTGGTTGCGGTTGATACCAACGGCTGTGCGCTTGATGACGCAAGCATGCTGCACATCACCGATACCAAAGCAGATAACAGCGTTGCCCCAGATAAGGACACCACGCTTTCAGGTGCAATCCATAAGGCGAAGAATCCGCCCACAGTCGTCAGCGCGAACACATATGACGACACGGTGAACACCCACCACGACGGCACGATGAGGCGCCTGCCGAATGATCCGAGCTGTCGAAACGCATTGGCGCTGAGCAGGCTGAGCGCCCCGAACAATCCGATGGGCGTGCCTATGGCGAATGCTAAGAATCCGAGGTGAAAGTACGGAAACTCCTGCTCGTGAAGTCCCACGACGAGTCCGAGGATACCGGTTGCAGCGAGCGCCAGCCCTGCAACGAACGCTACCCAGAACCAGAAGCGGGCACGCCGTGCGATTCGTATTGCGTTTCTGCTGGACCGATCTTGTCCTTTGGGCGTGAGGGACAGTTCCCTGGCGATCTGCCACAGGTCGATGACCTCGTCGTGTGCATCTGGATGTGATCGAGCTTCGTGAATCAGGGCAGTGGCACTCATGGCGATGATTTAACCGGATGCCTCGGACATGGTGAGATCACGACTACCGTGGATGATGCGCCGGAGGCTGCGCAGAGGATGGAGAACACCGATGAGAAGGCTTGCACTCTGCCTTGTGTTGATCTTGGCGCTCGCCGGGTGCTCCGCATCGCCAAAGGGCGACCCTGATGCTGCGGTGCAGACCGTGCAGGTTGATGCCGCGAACATGCGATTCACTCCCGATGCCATCGAAGTCCCCGTCGGCACCCGACTGGTAATCGAGCTGACCAATACCGACGTGTCACAGATGCACGACCTCGTCATGGAAAACGGTACCGGTGGCGAGCATCTTGCCCCAGGCGTCTCAGAGACAATCGATGTCGGCGTGGTCACTGAAGATCTCGACGGGTGGTGCTCCATCTCGAATCACCGCGCGATGGGGATGACTCTTACGGTGACCGCCGTCGAGGGCTGAGCGACAGAAGAGCGGGCTCAGGCGACCTTACGGATCAGAATGCGCCAGCGGTCAGGGCCCTGGTCGAGATAACGAGTGTTGTACGCATCGCCGTGACGTGCCTGGAGCTGTGTGAGCAGCGGCACGGGGTCATGGGTAGCGGAGATGACGATGGCCGAACCGGGCTTGAGTGACTCGATCGCCCCGAAGATCGCGGCATGGCGGACAGCGTGCGGGATGGTCTGTACGTCAAGTTCGGGAAGCTCTTCATCGACTTCGCCGCAGGTGCATCCGGCCGTCGGGGTTTGGTTGACCGCTTCGGACCGTGAACGCTGAATCTCGATATTGCCCATGTTTGCTCCCGTCGATGGCTGACCACTGCAGATTTAACTATAATCAATCCCGTGGAAAAGATTGACGCTGAGCGTTCCCGCACACCTGCCGAGCGACGGCGCACAGCCGCGGGGCGCAGTCACTCTTCAACGCGCGAACGACTCTTGCGTGAGATCGAGTCACGCACAGATGCCACCACCCTCGAGCTGGTCGAAGCCACCGGCCTGCATGAGAACACCGTACGAGGGCACCTCGAGCGACTGCGCGCCGATGGCCATATCAGGCGTGAGCGCGATGGGCTGTCTGGCCGCGGCCGACCCGCCTGGCGCTGGCAACCCCTGCCACCCGCACAGCGGAGCGCCTATGCAGGGCTTGCCGCGACACTGGCGTCAGCGTTGGGGGGTCTTGTCGCGGATCCCGCCACACCTGCGCGCAGAGCGGGCACAGCGTGGGGGAGGCAGCTCATCGAGAATCGCGGTGTCGCAGCAGAAGAAACCGATACCCGCACGCTTGTTGTCGCCGTCATGCGCGAGCAAGGCTTCGCGCCAGAGGACGACGGCGCGACGGTACTGCTTCGTACATGTCCGCTGCTGGCGGCGGCATCCCAGAACGACACGGTGGTCTGCGCAGTGCACGAGGGGATGATCGAAGGCATCGCGCGTGCCAACGGCTCGAACCTAGAGAGCGCATTGCGTCCCTTCGCGGTTGACGGGGCGTGCGCCCTGCATCTGCGAGCATCAGCGTGAGCGCTCGCCGTCAGCGCCGCGGACCGTCGTGGCGTCTGGTCTGGCTGCTGCCTGCCGCCGTCGCATTGCTTGCAGGCCTGGGGGCAGCGCTTGTGCTGATCGGACTGCCCGCCCCGATCAACGGCGCTCGCCTCCCGGAAGTACACGGGATGCTGTTGGTGCTCAGTTTCGTGGGCACGCTGATCTCGCTGGAGCGCGCGACGGCACTTCGGCGCTGGTATGGATACGCAGCGCCGATGCTGCTTGGGCTCGGCGGCCTCGCGCTGGTTGTTCCCGCCGTGCCTCTCCTTGTCGCGAAGTCGACACTTATCGCGGGTGCGGCAGCGTTCGTGGGTGTCTACATTCCGCTGTGGCGACGTCAGTACGATGCGGCGCTGTTGACACAGCTCCTGGGCGCCGGTCTCGCGCTGGTTGGAGCGATCCTCTGGCTCGTTCCTGACAGCATGGCGCACGTACTCCCATGGATCATCGGCTTCGTGGTGCTGACAATCGCCGCCGAACGCGTCGAACTCGCACGGATAACGATGGGGCCGCGCGCTGGATTCTGGCTACTCGTGCACGCGTGGGCGATGGTCGCCGCTCTCGTCGCCGGTGTCGTGTTGCCGGATGCTGGCGCCATCGTGCTGGGCGTCGTGCTGATCTCGCTGACCGGATGGCTCGTGAACCACGATGTGGCACGCCGCACGATTCGCTCGAGCGGCGTGACCAGATATATGGCTGCCTGCATCCTTGCCGGCTACGTCTGGCTTGCGCTCGCCGGAGTCGTGCTGCTGCTCGGACGCCCGGACGCGCAACCACGATATGACGCTGTCGTTCACGCCGTCTTCCTCGGCTACACCTTTTCGATGATCATGGCGCATGCGACGACGATTCTTCCGGCAGTCTTGGGGATCTCGCTCCCGTACCGTCCGGCGTTCTGGGTACCGGCCGCATTGCTGCACATTTCGCTGGTCGTGCGGATCTTCGTCGGTGACGCCTGGGGGATCCCGCAGGGTTGGCAGATCGGCGGTGCATTGGGTGTTACCGCGCTCGTACTCTTCGTGCTCACCGCGTTATTCAGCGCGGTGCGCGCAGCGACACGCGAGAACCACGAATCGACAAGAGAGATATCCGAATGAGAATGTCCACCGCGCCGCAGGACAGCGCACTCACAGCCCCCACCCGAGGGTTCTGGGCTGCCCGCGACATTCCGACGGCGCTGTGGCTCGTGCTCACTGTCATTGCGGTGCTCGCGCATCGCTCGATCCCCGCACCGCACTGGCTGATGATCCACCTCTTGCTCCTCGGTGCGATTACCCACGCGATCCTGGTATGGAGCCAGTACTTTTCCTTCGCGCTCTTGCGCAGCAAGGCCACGCTGACCGATCGCCGCCACCAGAACGTTCGCCTTGCGCTTTCTAATGGCGGCGCAACGCTTGTCTTCTTGGGTGTCCCGCTGGGCGTATGGCCGCTGTCCCTCGTCGGGGCAGCGCTGCTGATCATCGCTGTCGGCTGGCACGGTCTCAGTCTCTTCCGGCGGGCACGGCGAAGCATGCCGGGACGTTTCGGACGAGTAATCCGCTTTTACATTGTCGCCGCGGGGATGCTGGTGATCGGGGCCGGGCTCGGCGGCTGGCTCGCTCAGGGCACTGACGCGCCAAACCTCGTGCTCGCCCACGCGCTGCTGAATGTGCTGGGCTGGATTGGAATCGTCGTCGCCGGCACGGTCGTGACGCTGTGGCCGACGATCCTTCGCACGCGCGCAGATGAAGGGGCAGCGAGCGGTGCAGCGCGCGCTTTGCCATTTCTCGCAGCAGGCGTGCTCGTCGCAGCGGCAGGCGCGGCGTTCGATTGGTTGCCGTTACTCGGTCTCGGCCTCGCAGGATACTTCGCAGGACTGCTCTTTATCGGTATATCGCTCTGGCGGGCGGCACGGCAGAAACCTCCACGCACCTTCGCAGCGTTGTCGGTCGGCATGGCACTGCTGTGGTGGGCGGGATGCGTTGCCGCGCTTTTGGTCGGAACGATCGTCTCGAGCATCGACGGCAGTGGCGTCCGCGGGCTCGGGCCGCTTGTCGCGCAGACCGTGCCTTTCCTCGTGGCGGGCTTCGCCGCTCAGATTCTGCCTGGCGCACTCAGCTATTTAATCCCGGTGGTGCTCGGCGGCGGTCCCAAGCCCGTACGCGTGGGGACGGCGGCCTTTGATCGGTGTGGTGCACTTCGAGTGGCGACAGCGAATGCCGCTCTGGTGGTGTGCGCGCTGCCGGTATCGAGTCTCATGCGGGTCGCCGCATCCGTTCTTTATCTCGTGGCGATGGCTTCGTTCCTGTGGATCATGTTTGTCGCGATGCGTGCGCAACGAAGGGCCAAGGCAGAAGGGCAGACTCTCGGCGAATCGCACAGCGAACCTATCGTCCCCGAGGGTGGGCAACCCCCAGGGCGTCGTGCGGGACAGGCTGTGGCAGGACTGCTTGCCGTCGTTCTCACCGTCGCTGTCTGCGCGGTCATCGATCCCATCGGACTCGGCTGGGGCGGCCAGCCCTCTGGCGATCCGGACGCTGCGGTGCAGGTCGTCGAGGTAGAAGCCGCTGATATGCGCTTTACGCCCCACGTCATCGAAGTGCCGGTCGGCACCCGACTGGTGGTCGAACTCACCAACACCGATGACGAACAGGTGCACGATCTGGTCTTCGCCAATGGCACTGGTGGGACACGTCTAGCCCCAGGGCAGACAGAACGCATCGATGTGGGCGTCATCACAGCGGATCTCGACGGCTGGTGCTCGATTATCGGGCACCGTCAGATGGGTATGACCCTCACCGTCATCGCCGTCGGTGCACAGGAGGATGCTGCCGGAGACACCCAGGATGAGGGTCATGATCACGTTGACACGGGCGACGCCGGCGGCATGGATATGGACGCCACACCTGGCGATGGTTTTCAACCGTATGACGCTGCCCTCCCGGCGTTGCCACCGGCGGATGGGCCCACCACGCACCAGATGACTCTCACAGTCGAAGACACCGTGACCGAAGTAGCCCCAGGGGTGAAACAGACGCTGTGGACCTACAACGGCACCGCGCCGGGCCCGACTCTGCACGGACGAGTGGGCGATACCTTCGAAGTGACCCTTGTCAATGACGCGACCATGGGACATTCGATTGACTTCCATGCGGGTGCTCTCGCCCCCGATGAACCGATGCGCACCATCCCACCAGGGGAGAGCCTGACCTACACGTTCACCGCGACCAGATCGGGCATCTGGATGTACCACTGCTCGACTATGCCGATGACGGCACACATCGCCAACGGTATGTTCGGCGCCGTGATCATCGAACCAGATGACCTGCCTCCGGTCGATCGCAGCTACGTACTCGTGCAGAACGAGTACTACCTCGGCGAACACGATGGCGGCGAGGTCGACGTGGATGCGCTCGCCGCAGAACAGCCCGACCTCGTCACTTTCAACGGATACGCCAACCAGTATGACCACGCACCGCTTCCGGCGAAAACCGGCGAGCGGGTGCGCGTATGGACGCTGGATGCGGGGCCCAACCGTGCTTCCAGCTTCCATGTCGTCGGCGGGCAGTTCGACACAGTGTGGTCGGAAGGGCGATATCTGATCGATCGTGCGGTGGACACCGGGTCGCAGGCACTGGCGCTGTTGCCGGCACAGGGTGGTTTTGTCGAACTCGTCTTCCCTGAGGCAGGTCATTACCCGTTCGTGTCACACCTCATGATTGATGCCGAACGTGGTGCTCACGGCATCTTCGACGTCACAGACTGACTGAATCGCCCACACCCTCACACAGAGAGCTAGCGTGAAGATATGACCACTGCAGAAAAAGCCCAAACCCTCGCCGCCCTTTACACCGCGCCGGAGATTCTCCGTGTCGTGAACGTCTGGGATGTGGTGTCCGCGAAAGCCATCGCCGACCTTGATGAAACGACCGCCCTTGCCACAGCGGGTCACTCAATCGCGGCTACTTTCGGATATCCGGACGGCCAAATCCCTCGCGAACTCATGATCGACATGGTCGGACGGATCGCAGCAGCCACTGAACTTCCCGTCAGCGCCGATCTTGACGATGGCTACGACGATGCTGGCGAGACCACGCGGCTGGCGATCGGAGTGGGCGTCGTTGGTGCAAACGTCGAAGATCGCCTGAGACCACTCGCGGAGTCCGTCGCCGTCGTTGAAGCGATTGTGAAGGCCGGTGAAGCAGAGGGCGTACCGTTCGTACTTAACGCCCGCACCGATGCGTTCGTCCGCGCGGGGGGACGCCCCGTAGAGGAGAGCATCGCTGACGCGATCGAGCGAGGACGTGCGTTTCTCGACGCGGGCGCGGACAGCGTATTCGTGCCTGGCATCTTGAACGCCGACGTCACTCGTCAGCTTGTCGAAGGAATTGGCGAGCGCAAGGTCAGCGTCATCGGGCTGCCCGGCGCACTCACTGCCGCAGAGTACGAGGCGATCGGCGTCGCGCGTATCTCGTACGGTCCGACGACGCAGCGCGTTGCACTCACTGCGCTTCAGGACGTGGCTGCGAGCCTGTATGCGAACGGTGTGATTCCCGAGGGCACTCGCGCCCTCAACTGATGAGTGTGTCCACGGGTCACTAGAATGGGCCCGTGGTCACTCGTCTCTCAAAATTTTTCCTCCGTACACTCCGTGAAGACCCCGCTGAAGCGGAAGTCATCGGACACAAGCTCTTGCTGCGTGCCGGCTACATCCGTCGGCAGTCGGCAGGTATTTTTGCCTGGCTCCCGCTGGGGCTGAAGGTGAAGGCGAAGATCGAGACGATCGTTCGCGAAGAAATGGCAAACGCGGGTGCGCAGGAAGTACATTTCCCCGCGTTGATGCCGCGCGAGCCCTATGAGGCGACTGGGCGGTGGGACGAGTATGGCGATCTGCTCTTCCGCCTGCAAGACCGTAAGGGAGGCGACTACCTGCTCGCCCCCACGCATGAAGAAGCGTTTACGCTGCTCGTAAAGGACCTTTACTCCTCGTACAAGGACCTGCCCCTCACTCTCTTCCAAATCCAGGACAAATACCGAGATGAGGCGCGTCCGCGCGCAGGGTTGCTCCGCGGCCGCGAGTTTACGATGAAGGACGCGTACTCCTTTGATTCCTCCGATGAGGGTCTTGAGACGTCTTATCTGGCTCAGCGCGATGCCTACGAACGCATTTTCCAACGGCTTGGCTTGGAATATGTGATCGTTCAGGCGGATGCCGGAGCCATGGGTGGTTCGCGGAGCGAGGAGTTCTTGCACCCGACCCCGGTAGGTGAGGACACCTTCGTTCGCAACGACGGCGGTTACGCCGCGAATGTTGAGGCATTCACCACCGCGGTGCCTGACGCCGTGCCCTTCGACGATGCGGCACCCGCTACGCTCTTTGACTCACCGAACACGCCAACGATCGAGACGCTCGTTGCGCACTCGAACGCGGTGCTGGAAGGCGAGTACACCGCTGCCGACACACTCAAGAACGTTGTGCTGGCACTGACGCATCTTGACGGCTCACGTGAACTCGTCGTCGTCGGTATCCCCGGTGACCGCGAGGTCGATGAGAAGCGTGCCGAGGTCGCTTTCGCTCCGGCAGAGGTATCGACAGCCACAGAAGACGACTTCGAAAATAACCCTCTACTCGTGAAGGGCTACATCGGCCCTTGGTCGGGCACTGGCGCTGTGCTCGGCGAAGAATCCGCTACCGGCATCCGCTACCTCGTCGACCCGCGCGTCTCTGAAGGAACCGGCTGGATTACCGGCGCGAACGTTGACCAGAAACACGCCTACTCTGTCGTGGCTGGCCGGGACTTCGAAGCTGATGGCATCGTCGAGATCGCCAATGTGCGTGACGGCGACCCGGCTCCCGATGGCTCCGGACCTGTGAGCCTTGCTCGCGGTATGGAAATTGGCCACGTCTTCCAGTTGGGTCGCAAGTACGCCGAAGCACTCGGGCTTAAAGTTCTCAACGAGAACGGCAAGCTTGTCACGGTCACGATGGGCTCGTACGGCATTGGTGTAACGCGCATCCTCGCGATCATCGCTGAACTGAACAACGACGATAAAGGCCTTATCTGGCCGGCGTCCGTCTCACCTTTCGACGTGCACGTCGTCGCCGCCGGCCGCGACCAGATCGCGTACGAGGTGGCAGAGCAGATTGCGATGCAGTTGGACGATGCTCGCCTTGAGGTGCTGTACGACGACCGTCCAAAAGTGTCGCCCGGGGTCAAATTCGGCGATGCGGAACTCGTGGGTATCCCGCGTGTGGTCGTGGCGGGGCGAGGCGCTGCAGACGGTCAGGTGGAGCTGTGGAATCGGAGTACCGGGGAGCGCGAGACGATCTCTGTGGCGGATGCCATTGAAAAGTTGACGCGCTGATCATGGCTGACGAACTGCCAGACGATCTCAGCGCAGCGGTAGGCGCCCTATTGACGGATGCCGCAGTAACAACAAACCGCTCGTTGGTCCGGCGGATCGTCAGCACCGGCATCCGCCTCGGACAAGAAGACACCGACCGTCTCGATCTGAAGATCGCTTCGGCAGCACTTGTCGAGATGCGCAACGCTTTCCGGCTATTTCATCCTTACAGCGGCGTGCCAAAGGTGACGGTATTCGGATCCGCGAGAACCCAGCAGCACGATCCTCTCTACACACAAGCGCGCGACATCGCGGCTGTCCTCGCTGACCGCGGGTGGATGGTCGTTACCGGCGCAGGTCCTGGCATCATGCAGGCCGCAGCCGAGGGCGCGGGAGAGAAGATGGCCCTCGGTGTCTCCATCCAGCTGCCGTTTGAAGAGAAGCCTGACGCGATCATCGCCGAGGACACCCAGTCGGTGGAGATGAAGTATTTCTTCACTCGCAAGCTGATGCTCGTCAAGGAATCCACCGGTTTTATCTGCCTTCCTGGTGGTTTCGGAACGATGGATGAGATGTTCGAGTTGCTTACCTTGCAGCAGACAGGCAAAGCAGAGCCCACACCGATCGTGCTGCTCGATGAACCAGGCGGAACGTTCTGGCGCGGTTTGGAGCGCTTCGTCCGCGACGAGCTCATTCCTGCGGGAGTCATCTCTGCCGATGACCTTGACCGGGTACTGATCACCGACTCCGCCGAAGAGGCCGTCGCAGAGATTACTGGTTTCTGGCGTAACTACGATTCTTTGCGTTGGGTGGATGACGTGCTTGTCCTGCGTCTGAAGCACGAGCCGACGCACACTGAAATTGCTGCACTGAACGCAGAGTTCGCTTCGGTTCTCGCATCCGGTCAGCTTGAATTGACCGCGGCATTGCCCGTGGAGGTCGCCGATCGTGACCGTGTTGATCTGCCGCGGCTTGCTCTGCGATTGCGTCGACGTGAGGTCGGCAGCCTCTATCGGCTCATCGAGGCAATCAACCTGCTGGGTTCAGCACGCTGATTGCTTCGCAGACGGACGCGCTCTGCTGAAGCGGGTATCGTTGTACGGTGCCGCGCGTGCAAGATGCTGCGGCGAGAGCTGAATATGGAGGCCGTTATGGACATCGAATTAGGGCTGCTGCGCGGTATCGAGAAGGAAAAGGCGATTCCCTTCGACGAACTCGTCGCCATCATCGAGCAGGCCGTTCTGACGGCGTACGGCAAGCACGTCTCGGAGGACGGCGCTGTTCCAGCCGGTGTCCGCGTTGAGCTGGATCGAAAGACCGGCCACGTCGCCGTGCTGCAGCCGGTTACCGACGACGAAGGCGCGATCATCGGTGAAGAGGATGCCACACCATCTGACTTCGGTCGTATCGGTGCCTTCGCCGCAAAACAGGTCATCAGCCAGCGTCTGCGTGATATCGCAGACGACGCCGTGCTCGGTGAATTCAAGGGCAAAGAAGGCGACATCGTTGCCGGCGTCATCCAGCAGGGACCAAATCCCCGCATGATTCACGTTGACCTCGGTAGCGTGGAGGCGATCCTTCCGCCTGAGGAGCAGGTTCCTGGTGAGGACTACGCACACGGCTCCCGCGTGCGTGTCTATGTCACGAGCGTCGCGAAGGGGCTCAAGGGACCGCAGATTACTGTCTCGCGCACGCACCCTGGGCTGGTACGAAAGCTGTTCGCGCTCGAAGTTCCCGAGATCGCTGCGGGCCTCGTTGAGATCGTTTCACTTGCGCGCGAAGCAGGCCATCGTACGAAGATTGCGGTGAAAGCGAACGACCCGGCGATCAACGCGAAGGGATCATGCATCGGCGAGCTCGGTCGTCGTGTGCGCGCGGTGACCGAAGAGCTCGCGGGCGAAAAGATCGACATCGTCGATCATGATCCAGAGCTTGCAGCCTTCGTTGCCAATGCGCTTTCGCCGGCAAAGGTCACCAGCTCCTTTATCCTGGATGCGAACACAAAGGCTGTGCGCGCGCTCGTGCCTGACTACCAGCTGTCTCTTGCAATTGGTAAAGAAGGACAAAATGCCCGCCTTGCTGCCAAGCTGACCGGCGCCAAGATCGATATTCAGCCTGACAGCATCTTGGACTGACGACCGCGTCGCGGAGTTGGCGCACAGCGTCGAGGTGTAAGATGGATCCTGTACGAACATGCGTCGGTTGCCGCGTGCGTGCTTCCCGATCCGCTCTGATCAGAGTGGTGGCCAACCACAGCGTTCTCATCCTCGATGAGCGTGCTGTGATGCCGGGGAGGGGCGCCTGGCTACATCCAACGCAGGAATGCATAGATACCGCACTGCGGCGTCACGCTTTCGCACGAGCCCTCCGTGTGTCTACACCGCTGGACACACAGACCATCGAGAAACGGCTGAATGGCTATGGAAACAAAGTGAACGGCTCGAAATGAGACCCGTCCGCAACTAGTGGTCTGCCCTGCCTGGGTGGACCGACCCAGACAGGAGAATTGTGGCTGCCAAACCACGCGTACACGAGATTGCCGCTGAACTCGGCGTCGATAGTAAGTTCGCACTCGCAAAGCTGAAGGAACTCGGCGAATTCGTCAAGAGCCCTTCTTCGACAGTTGAGCCCCCCGTGGCTCGTAAGCTTCGTGCTGCCATTGAGGCAGACGCGGCTGCAAACCCCAAGGCAGAGGAAAAGCCCGCTGCGGCGAAGCCAGCTGCCGCTAAGCCGGGGGCTGCTAAGTCCGGCGCTGCGAAGCCCGGACCCAAGGCACCGACCCCCGGACCGAAACCTGGCCCGAAGCCTGCCCCCGAAGCGGC
>DQHP01000005.1 GCA_003524435.1 Microbacterium sp. | reverse complement strand
AGTGCGGCGCTCACAACATCTGCGGTGCGCGAGAGGCGGGCGCTGCCAAAGGCCGCGGCCTGTGCACGCATGCGCGTCATTTCATCTTCGGCCAGGCCGCGCAGCACCGCTGAGGCCCCATCGCCCACGGCGGCGATGACGATAAGGTCACGCAGCCGCTCTAGGAGGTCGTCGACGAAGCGGCGCGGATCTTGTCCTGTCTGCACGACACGGTCGATCGCGGGGAACGCCGCCGCTGCATCACCCGCGGCGAGCGCGTCGACGATCTCATCCAGCAGAGCACCGTGGGTATAGCCCAGCAGCGACACTGCACGCTCATACGCGACCGAGTTGCCGTCTGATCCAGCAATGAGCTGATCAAGCAACGAGAGCGTGTCGCGGGGCGATCCCCCGCCGGCGCGCACGACGAGCGGAAGCACGCCCTGTGCCACCTGAACGCCTTCTTCTGCGCAGAGCTTCTCCACGTACTCGAGCATCGCCGCTGGCGGCACGAGCCGGAACGGATAGTGATGTGTGCGAGAGCGAATGGTGCCGAGGACCTTCTCAGGCTCGGTCGTCGCGAAAATGAACTTGATGTGCGGCGGCGGCTCTTCCACCAGCTTCAGCAGCGCGTTAAACCCCTGCGGGGTGACCATGTGCGCCTCGTCGAGGATGAAGATCTTAAAACGGTCTCGACTGGGTGCGAACGTGGCACGTTCACGAAGGTCACGGGCATCGTCGACACCATTGTGGCTGGCCGCGTCGATCTCGACCACATCGAGGGATCCGCCGCCGTCGCGTGCCAACTCGATGCAACTCGGGCACTTGTCGCACGGGGTATCTGTTGGGCCCTCAGCGCAGTTCAAGCAGCGTGCAAGGATGCGCGCTGATGTCGTTTTTCCACAGCCTCGAGGACCGGAAAAAAGGTAAGCGTGGCCGACGCGGTCACCGCGCAACGCTGTCATCAACGGATCGGTCACCTGCGACTGCCCGATCATCTCGCCAAAGTTCTCGGGGCGGTAGCGGCGGTACAGGGCTGTGGTCACCTGAACAGCCTACGGCGTACCACGGACACTGTGCTGCGGCATCCGAACGAAAGCGCGCCAGCGCTGCTCACAAGCCGTCGAACACGTCGCCGACGAACGAGGCAGCCGAGCCCACGCCCTCGGTCAGCTCTCCGACTGCCCGCACCAACTCGAACACGCTGCCCACTGCCTCGATCAGCGTCACCACCTCGAGGGTGGCATCCAGCAGGTCGCCGGAGCCGACGTGCGCGCGAATCTCTCCGGCGTGCTCGCCCAACGTCTTCAGCCATGACTTCTCCATGCCGAACAGCACCGCATAGGGCAGCAGTCGCTCGTGCAGGTGGAAACGCTGCAGGCCTTCCGCTCGCGCCTGCGCTGAGACGTCCGCGCTTGCTAACGCGCCCTGCACCGACTGCACCTTCCGCAGCGGTTCCTTCTCGGCAAGATCGATGTACTCGCGCATACCCGCCAGGTGCGCCCGAAACGGCTCGGCCTGCGCGGTGAACCGTCGCCAGGGGCGTGGGGTGACGAAGAACACCGAGAGCATGATCGCGGAACTCACCAGCGCTACGGTGAGGCCGCCCCAGTCCCTGCCAGAGGGCTGATCAGTCCCGAGAGCGAGCAACAGTGACACAATGATGCCGATCGTTGCAAAAATCCGCAGCAGCACAGTCGGCCAGGTGCAGCGCCGTGTGCCAAAAAATCCTGCCGCGGCGCCTCTCTGCTCTTCGGCATCCAGCACCGTTCGCACCCGACGTGATAATTTGCGGGAATCTGAGCTGAGACGTCGCACGCGCGTGGAGGTGCTCTCGCGGCCGAACAGCGCCTCCAGCGCGGCCACCTCAGACGGCAGGATCGCGGCGCCTTCGACCGTCTCCACGGCGATAGTCGCCCGCTTGCCTTTTTCCGCCGCCGGACGCAGCAGACGGACTTTACGCCGCACAGCAAGATCCACCAGTACCGCGGCGATGGCTTTTCGATCCTGGTTCAGCAGCAGCGCATCACGCGCGACCGCTCCCTCCTCTGTCGGAGCGAATCGGGGACCGGGTGACGCCGGAAAGCGGTGCGACTGCACGCGCGCCAGAATCGCAAAGCCGAGAACAATCAGCGCAGGCACCAGCAGCAAGCCGATGAACCCGATAGTTATTGACGTCACGAATCCATCCTGGCGTATCTGCGTCTGTGAAATTAATCCAGGCTCAGTCCTCGTAAACCCCGATCACCGGCAAGGCATTCGTCATCACCGGAACGGATGCCGAGAGCCGAGTGCCGTCGTCGCGACGCGCATCTTCAAACTGGCCGAGTGTCGGCCGGCCCGGAATAACCGGACCTTGATCATCCAGCGCGGCTACCGCGTCAGCATCCGCCGTTGCGGTGTACTCGACGCCGCGCACGGTAAATGTCACAGGGTCGCCGGAGGTCACACTAACGCGCAACTCCTCACGTGTGAGCGTCACCTGCAGCGCCGTGCCCTGCCACTGCAGCGGGTACGACAGCGAGGGCCATTCCACCGGCAGCCGAGGATCGAAGCTGAGCTCTCCGGCGTGATCACGCATCCCGCCGAATCCACAGACCAGCGTCGTCCAGACCCCGCCAGCAGATGCCACGTGCACACCATCGGAGGAGTTGTGGTGAAGATCACCGAGGTCGACGAAAAGGGCATGCTGGAAGTACTCCAGCGCCAGGTCTTGATAACCAACCTCCGCAGCGAGAATCGCCTGTACCACCGCAGAGAGGGTCGAATCTCCTGTCGTCAGCGGATCGTAGTACTGGAAGTCGGCTAGTTTTTCCTCCGGCGTGAAATGGTTTCCTTGCAAGAACAGAGCAAGCACGACGTCTGCTTGTTTGAGCACCTGGAAGCGATAGATCACCAGCGGATGAAAATGCAGCAGTAGCGGATGCTGTTCCTTAGGCGTGTGCGCAAGGTCCCAGACCTCGCGCTCGAGGAACATCGCATCCTGGGGGTGGATGCCGAGGCTCTCGCTGAAGGGGACGCTGATGGCTTCGGCCGCACGATCCCAGGCTTCCGGCTCACCAGCATCCAATCCGGTGCGTTCCACGAGCGCGTCATATGCGGCGGGGTCTACCTCGGCGATCTCCTGCACGACACGGGCCGCGTAACGCAGGTTATGCCGAGCCATCACGTTGGTGAAGAGGTTGTCATTGACGACCGTCGTGTACTCGTCCGGGCCGGTGACGCCGTGAATGTGGAAGCTGTCGCCCGCGGACGGTGCGCCGTTCGACGTGCGCCAGAAACCGAGGGTTGCCCACAGCCGCGCAGTCTCAACGACGACGTCTACGCCTTCGCGGCGCAGGAAGTCCTCATCGCCGGTAGCACGCACGTACTTACCAAGGGCAAAGTTGATGTCGGCGTTGATGTGATACTGCGCGGTGCCAGCGGCGTAGTAGGCCGATGCCTCTTCACCGTTGATAGTGCGCCAGGGGAACAGAGCCCCCGCCTCGTTGAGCTGAGCGGCACGGCGCCGTGCTGCCGGAAGCATGAGAACGCGGGCACGCAGCGCATTGCGCGCCCACTGTGGCGTCGTGTAAGTCAGGAACGGGAGAACATAGATCTCGGTATCCCAGAAGTAGTGTCCGCTGTAGCCCGAGCCGGTGAGGCCTTTCGCCGGCACGCCTGTGCCGTCAGCGCGTGCCGCCGCCTGAGCGAGCTGAAACAGGCACCACCGGGTCGCCTGCTGCAGGTCGTCATGGCCCTCGATGCGCACATCGGAGCGTTGCCAGAATCCTGCGAGCCAGTCCACCTGTTTGCGAAACTGCTCCTCCACCCCTTCAATCGCCGCGCGATCAAGCGAGCGACGACAGCGGTCAATGAGCTCACGCGGTGGTACGCCTCGCGAGCTGTGATAGCTGACGAGCTTGGTAATGCGGATAGGGATACCCGCCTTCGCCTGCACCCGGATGACGTTCTTGGCAATATCCGGTTCGATGAACTGACGCGCGCTGTATTCGTTGTCCGTCTCGATCGTGTGATCGGCGACCACGGCCACCGTCATCCCCGAATCGGCAACGCGATAAGACAGGGCCGAGCGCAGTCCGTCCTGCCAATACTCTGCGGGCTCCAACACTCGTTCAGTGATCTTCTCGCTCTGGCGCGGATCGAATCCGGCCTGCTTCTTCTTACCCATCGGGTCGCCTGTGTACACGGTCCCGCCGTCCTGGCGGTTCAGCAACTGGCAACTGATCGTGACCGGGGCATCCGAGTTTTCTACTGTGATGTCCAGACGCAAGATCGCGAGGTGGCGTTCTTCAAAGCTGACAATGCGTTCATCTCGCATCCGGATGCGTTTCCCGCTCGGGGTTTCCCAGAGGACCGTGCGCTCCAGCACTCCGGTGCGCATATCAAGCGACCTGGAGTATTCCCGGACGTCTGCCTCGTCAAAGGAAAGCGGCTCATCGTCGACATACAGGCGCATGATCTTGGCATCCGGTGCGTTGACAATGGTCTGGCCGACTTCGGCAAAACCGTAGGCCTGCTCTGCGTGGCGGATGGGCCACGTCTCGTGCAGCCCGTTGATAAAGGTGCCGTGCTCGTGCGCGCCGCGCCCTTCGATGTGGTTGCCACGGAGCCCGAGGTAGCCGTTACTTACTGCGAACAGCGTCTCGGCGATGCCGTCCTCGGCATAATGCGTCTCGGTCAGACGCCATGGGTCAACGGGAAAGCGATCGCGATCGATCATGCGGACTCCGAGGGGTCGTTGGCGGACATGTCGAGGAGTAGTTGGGAAAGATCATCCACGATATACGTGGCACCAGCGGCACGGAGCACATCTTCACCTGCGCCGCGGTCGACACCGATCACAGTGGCGTATCCCGCAGCTGCTGCCGAGGCGACACCGGCGACAGCATCCTCCACAGCCGCGCTGGAGGCGGGAGTAACGCCCAGACGTTCGGCCCCGACCCGGAACATGTCGGGGGCGGGCTTTGAGGCAAGGTTCTCGCTCGCGGCAACGCGTCCATCAACGACAACCGTGAAGAAATCACGAATACCGGCGCTTGCCAGCACTTCCTCCGCGTTCGATGAACTGGATACGACGCCCATGGGCATCTCGGCGGCACGCAGCACCTCCAGCAGCGCCAGCGAACCCGGGAACGGAGCCACGCCACCAGCACGCAGCTCTGCCGAAAACGCCGCGTTCTTGCGGTTGCCGATACCGCAGATTGTCTCCGCGTCGGCGGGATCGGACGGGTCGCCCCACGCAATCTCGACGTTGCGGCTACGAAGCAGGCTTGCCACACCGTCGTAGCGACGTTTTCCGTCGACATACGCGTAGTAGTCAGCATCCGTGTAGGCCGGAGTGATGCCCCAGGTGGCGAAAACCTCAGCGAAGACTACCGACCAGGCGCGCATGTGCACCTCAGCGGTGGGCGTGAGCACACCATCAAGGTCGAAAAGGATTCCATCCACGGTGCGAAGATCGGGCACGGTTTCGGGCACGCAGTCCTCCAGAACGAGAAACAAAGGGTCCGGCACCACTGTGTGCCATCTAGCCAGCGTAATGGCGGTGCGGTCTCGGAGGTAAGCCCCCGTCGGCACGTCGCACCTCTCAGAGCGAGAGGCCCACGGATGTATTGCTGTAGCGCTCCGGCTGCTGCGCAACACCCACATGGAATGCAGTGACCTGATGCCCCGCTTCGGCCGCACGTCGAACTGCATGCTGGCCGACGCCGCCGGTCGCTCCAAAAACAATGATCTTCACGTTGCTCTCCGTTCAGACCAGGCTGAGCGTCTGTCTTGCGATTTCGAGCTCTTCATCTGTGGGTACGACCAGGACCTCCACCGTCGAAGAGTCTGCAGAAATTCGCCGGACGCCGCCGCCTCGCGCATCGTTGCGGGTGGGGTCGATCTGCACGCCGAGGAAGCTCAGGGTTGCCATGGCCTCGGCCCGCACCCGAGCGGCGTTCTCGCCCACTCCGGCGGTAAAGGAGATCACGTCGACGCCGCCCAACTGGGCAATGTACGCGCCCGCATAGGCACGCAGGCGGTGGATATACACATCAAAAGCGAGGGTGGCTGCGTCTTCTCCTGCTTCCACACCGGCAAGGATGTCGCGCATGTCGCTGCGGCCAGCAAGCCCTTTCAACCCACTGCGGGTATTCAATAGGCCATCGATCTCGTCGATCGTGTATCCGGCGACGCGATGGATGTGCACGAGCGCTGCGGGGTCGATGTCGCCGGAGCGAGTGCCCATGACGAGGCCCTCAAGTGGAGTGAGGCCCATCGACGTCTCCACAGAGCGCCCGCCATCAATGGCAGTGACGGACGCACCATTGCCGAGATGGAACACGAGTTGGCGCAGCGAGTTGAGATCGCGGCCGAGGAAGTCTGCCGCTGCTTCGCTGACGTACTTGTGGCTCGTGCCGTGAAAACCATAGCGGCGCACCCGGTGCTTCTCTGCAAAGGCCGCGTCGATGGCATACGTGTAGGCCGCAGGTGACAGCGTCTGGTGAAACGCCGTGTCAAACACCACGATGTGCGGGGCCGCCGGGAACTTAGCTCTTGCCGCACGGATGCCGGCGAGATTAGCGGGGTTGTGCAGCGGCGCCAAGACTTCGAGCTCGCCAATGGACTGCTCGACAGCATCGGTCACGAGGGTGGGTGCGAAGAACCGGGCGCCGCCATGCACGACCCGGTGTCCGACGGCGACAGGCGGGTACTCTGCGAGCGCGGGGCCGTGAGCGGCGAACTGCTCCAGCATGACGGCGAAGGCCTCATCATGGTCGGCGATCGCCTGCTCGCTCTTATGCGTGGAATCAAGGACCGTGGGCGCGGGGCTGCCGTCGCCCATGCGGCGCGCGGTGTGCGAAACCGAGCTGGCTTCCTGCCCGATCCGCTCGATGAGCCCTTCCCCCAGCGAGTCCTCACGATCCATGTCGATGAGGCTGTACTTCAACGACGATGAGCCGCTATTGATGACGAGGACCACGCTCATCGTGCGCTCTCCGCCCCCTGCGCTTGGATCGCGGTAATCGCGACGGTATTGATGATGTCATCGACCAGCGCCCCGCGCGAGAGGTCATTGATCGGCTTATTCAACCCCTGCAGCACCGGGCCGATCGCGACGGCACCCGCCGAGCGTTGCACTGCTTTGTAGGTGTTGTTGCCGGTGTTGAGGTCGGGGAAGATAAACACCGTGGCGCGCCCAGCGACAGCGGACTCTGGCATCTTCGCCTGCGCGACTGCGGCATCGGCTGCTGCGTCGTACTGGATCGGCCCCTCCACGGGCAGTTGGGGTGCCCGATGGCGCACGAGAGCGGTCGCCTCGCGGACCTTTTCGACGTCCGCGCCAGTGCCCGATTCGCCCGTCGAATACGACAGCATCGCCACCCTCGGCTCGATCCCGAACTGCTGCGCTGTCTCGGCCGACGAAATCGCGATATCAGCTAACTGGATGCTCGTCGGATCAGGGATCACTGCGCAGTCGCCGTAAACGAGCACCCGGTCTGCAAGAGCCATAAGAAAGACGCTCGAGACGACATCGACGCCAGGACGCGTCTTGATGATCTCGAACGACGGGCGGATTGTGTGGGCTGTGGTGTGGGTCGCGCCCGAAACCATGCCGTCCGCAAGGCCGAGGTGCACCATCATCGTGCCGAAGTAAGAGACATCGGTGATCGTATCGGCGGCCTGCGAAACGGTGACGCCCTTGTGGGCGCGCAGTCGTGCGTACTCTTCGGCGAAGCGATCGACGTACTCAGAGTCGGTGGGGCTCACGATCTGTGCTGCTGTGATGTCGATACCGAGTTCAACAGCACGGGCGCGGATGTCTCGCTCGTTGCCGAGGATCGTCAGATCGGCGACGTCTCGAGCGATGAGCGTTGCCGCCGCACGCAGGATGCGATCGTCTTCCCCCTCCGGGAGCACGATCTTCTTCCGGTCAGCGCGGGCGCGTTCGATGAGCCCGTATTCGAACATCAGCGGCGTGACGACGCGCGATTCGGCGAGGCCGAGCAGCCTCGCCAGTTCGGTGATGTCGACATGCGTCTGAAACAGTCCGAGGGCACGGTCGTAGCGGTGTCGTGAGTCGGCGGCGAGTCGTCCTCGCGCACCCATTACCCGCACCGCCGTGTCATATGTTCCGTGGTCTGTCGTGATGATCGGAACAGTCGGCGCGAGGCCGTCAAGGAGCTGCTCGATCGGCTCTGGCAGCGGGAACGGCCCGTTCAAAATGATCGTGGCGATCGAAGGGAACGTCCCGGCAGCATCAGCCATGAGCGCCGCGAGAAGCACTTCGGTGCGGTCAGCCGGAATCACCACTGCGGCATCTTCGGTGAGTCGCGGCAGCACGTTCACCATCGACATTCCGGCAACAACGACGCTGAGAACCTCGCGCGTCAGCAGATCAGGGTCGCCCTTGATGAGCGTGCCGTCAACGGCCGAGAGAATGCCACGAATCGACGGCGCGACAAGCGTGCGGTCCTCAGGAATGGCCCACACCGGCGTTGCATCGGCGTGAACGCTGCGGACCGCGTCGACGCCATCCTGCAGAGCATCAGGGTCAGCGCGGTTCACGATCACCGCGAAAAGTTCTGCCCGTTCCTCTTGCAATTCAGCAAGCGCGAGGGCGGCCATCTGCCCGACAGCCTCAGCGGTGCGTGCGGTGGAGGTACCGAGCTGTTCTGCTCGGGACTGCTGGTCTCGCCCGCTGAGTACGAGCAGCACGGGCGCACCGAGGTTTGCCGCAATACGCGCGTTGTACCCCAACTCTGCGGGGCTCGCGACATCGGTATAGTCGCTGCCGATGATGACGACCGCGTCACACTGTGCCTCGACGGCCTTGAAGCGGGAGATGATCGTCGACACGGCCCGGTCGGGGTCATCGCGCACGTCGTCATATGTGACGCCGATGCAGTCGTCATAGTCAAGGTGCACACCGTCGTGGGCAAGCAGCAACTCGAGCACGTAGTCAGGCTCGGCTGAAGAGCGCGCAATGGGCCGGAAGACTCCGACCCGTGGCGTCACCCGCATGAGCGCATCAAGCACGCCCAACGCGATGGTTGATTTGCCGGTATGCCCCTCAGCGGAGGTGATGTAGATGCTCCGTGCCACGTGCACAGTTTAGGCCGAGCAGGGCCCTGACAGCGCGTCGACGATTTCCGTAGCATCCTGCTCGAATTTCGCGTAGTGCTCGCTGTCGGTATTAATCTGCACCCGGTGAATCGCGTGGGTCGGCGTCATACTCTGCCAATTCGGCAGTCGTGCGAGGCGGTTGTAGAAGAGCGTGGCGGCGCCCGCGGGGTCCATCCGTGTTTCTGCACTCCCCCACCACTCCTGCTGTTGGAACAGTCCGATGCTCGAGGTGCGAGTGCCGTCGGGGTTCACGATGCCTGAGGTTTCCCAGTCGCCGTAATCGATGTTGCGCAGGCTGCTCTCGCCCATGGCCGCCATGACGCCAAGGATCTGGCCGCCCCGCGCAAAGCCCTGTGCGCTCGCGGTGCGAATGATGATGGCGGCGTTTTCCAGCTGATCGTCTTCCCAGCCGGCGATCCCGTCTTGCGGGAATGTCGCTGGCTCTGAGACGCAGAGCGAGAGTGGGTCACGGGATGCGGCGAGCGGCACCAACACGAAGAGGAGCGCGGTGAGAGCGAGGGCACCGAGAGACAAAGCGATTGGCAATGCGCTTCGCCGGTTCCGTCGCCATCGAGGTGTGCGGCGTCGAGGTGTGCGGCGTCGAGGTGTGCGGCGCGCGGTCACGCGCCCCGACCTGTGCGGCGCTTGGCGCCCATCAGCGCACTCATCACACCGCCGACTGCCCCAAAGAGGTGCGCCTGCCAAGAGATGCCCGCTCCCACACCGACGATGCCGGCGAGCATAGAGCCGCCATACAGCGCAATGACGATGAGCGCGATGAGCGCGTGCGCGATGCGGTGCGCAATCGGACGCGGAGAGAACACCCGCACAACGATGTAGGCGAAATAACCGAAGACGAGGCCGGATGCCCCGACGGTGAGCGTGCCAGGAGCGTTAACGAGCCAGGTACCGGCGCCGCCGACGATCGCCACCATCGCAGTGACCAGCCAGAACCGTGTGGCGCCTTCCACGGCAACGAGGCATCCGAGCACCAGGAATGGCAGCGAGTTGCTGATCAGATGGGGCCAGCCGGAGTGCAGCAGCGGGCCGAGCACCAGCCCCGGCAGGCTGGCGAAGTCCCACGACCTGAGACCGAAGCCGGTGAAGGAGCCAGGAAGGATCGCATCCAGGAACTGCACCGCCCACATCAGAGCGAGCAGCGCGACCGGTGACGCGAATCGCGCGAGTTTCCCGGAACGCTCATTTCCGGAATGCGCAGGGGCAACAGAAGTGCTCACACCACGATCCTCGCAGGCCAAGCTGGACGGACGGCCCAAATTTGGGCAAAAGAAAAGACCCTCCGCGCACCCAGCAGAGCCCGGTTACCCTTGCTACGTTTCCGTCCTGGGGGAATTGGCCTGGATGCTGCCACGCGGAGAGCCGAGACAAGTCTACCTGGCCCGCGCGGTGGTCACGAACCCACCTGCTCTGAGACCCTCGAGTCGCGTTCCTGACCGAGTGCCGTATCAAGCGCGTACGATCTAATCACACCCGACGAAGGGCGAGAGCCACGCATGCACACCACCCCGGCCCAAATCACCCCGGCCCAAATCACCGCCGAGCAGTTCGCTGCGCGAACGTCTGCAATCTTGACCTCAATCGGCGAGGTGATCGACGGCAAAGCGGATGCTGTCCGCAATGCACTGGTGTGCCTGTTGGCTGAGGGACACCTGCTCATTGAAGACGTCCCCGGTGTCGGCAAGACGATGCTGGCTCGTGCATTGGCGGGGACTGTCGATGCCACTGTGCGTCGCATCCAGTTCACGCCCGATTTGTTGCCAGGCGACGTCACGGGCGTCTCGGTCTACAATCCTGTCGATCGCGAGTTTGAGTTCAAACGGGGCGCCATCTTCGCGCAGATCGTCATCGCCGATGAGATCAACCGTTCTTCGCCCAAAACACAGTCAGCACTGTTGGAAGCGATGGAAGAGGGCCAGGTCACCGTCGATGGGCAGACCCATCCGCTTCCCAATCCTTTTCTCGTCGTCGCCACCCAGAACCCTCTCGAGATGGAGGGCACTTATGCCCTTCCCGAGGCGCAGCGAGACCGCTTCATGATGCGCATCTCCATGGGCTATCCGGATGCCGCGGCAGAAGCTCTCATGCTCCGACAGCGCGATAGCGTCAACCCACTTGACGGAGTCACCCCTGTTGCGGACGCCGCAGCGATCGCGCAAATGATCGGCTGGGCGCGTGCGGTGCATGTCTCGCCGGCCGTCGAAGAATATGCTGTCGCTCTTTCTCAGGCCACCCGCACTGACCCGGGCCTGCATCTCGGGGCAAGCCCGCGCGCCACGCTGCAACTCGTGCGCGCCGCCAAGGTGTGGGCTGCCTTGGACGGGCGCGAATTCGTGATCCCGGATGATCTCACTGACCTTCTCATTCCCGTGTTCGCGCACCGCCTCCTGCCCGCGCGCGGAGTGCACCGCGCAGGCACGCAACCCGTCGAAACGGCGCTGAATCAGATCGTCGAGCGTGTGCGCGTCCCGCTCGAGGCGAGATTCTGACGACACCGACCATGCGCCGACGACGCGCGCTCACCTATCGGGGCGCAGGAGCACTCATTGCCGGGCTTGCGTGCGTGATTGCCGCGAATCTGCTGGCCGCCACGATTCTGCTCTACGTAGCGGTGCTCCTTTTCGTCCTCGTGATTCTCGCGGCATTGGTCGTGCATGTTCCTCGCCGTAGCGGTGCCGTGACCAGGCGCATCTCCACAGACCTGCTCACTGTTGGCGAGGAATCGAAGGTGGCGGTGCGCTTCGATTTACGGTCGTTGCGCATCCCCCACGGAATCTGGCGAGATCACCTACCACCGGCGGTATCTGGAAACGCCAGCGGCGAGTTCCCGACCGACAACGGCACTCATCTGAACTACTCCATCACCGGCATCCAGCGCGGAATCTGGGCAATCGGGCCGCTCACCCTGCGCACGATCGATCCGTTCGGCTTCGCTCAAAAAGAGCAGGAGTTCGGTGAGTCGCGGACGGTCACCGTCGTGCCTGAGGTGGTGCCCTTGGCGCCTCTGAGTTCGAATGTCGGAGCCGCGGGAGGAACAGCGCACACTTCATCGACGCGTCTCGGGCAGGGCAGCGACAACCTGTCACCGCGCCACTATGTGTCAGGCGATTCGATGCGCCGCATCCACTGGCGTGCCACCGCACATCGCGGCGAACTCATGGTGCGCCAGGAAGAAGAAGAATCTAGTCCTGACGCACTCGTCATCCTCGATCGCACGGCCCGCCGGTGGGCGACTGAAGGCGCACAGAGTAGCCCCGACTTCGAAGCGGCTGTCTCGGCGTGCGCCTCCGTGGCGCTGCATCTGCTGGAAGAGGGCTATAGCGTCAACGTGCTCGATTCTGCGGGTACTGTGCTCGGTGCGCTGCGCGGACATGAGGACGACCGCGACGACCTGTTGGTGATGCTCGCGCACGTCATACCGCAAGGAGAGGCCCATAGCGTCGCCTCCCTCTTTGATAACACCCCACCGGGCCCGCTGGTATTCATCACCGGCAGCCTCGAAGAAGAAGATGCCGCGCTGCTTCGCCATGGTGGAGCAGCAGCCCCGATCTTGCTCGCGTCCGACCCGCAGCCTGGCGCGATGGATGCGGCCGCCGAGCGGGGTTGGTCATCGGCCACCCTCACCGACGATGTCGCTGCCGCGTGGGAAGACGCACTTCCCGCACGGATGGCAACGGGTGGCGGCCATGTCACACGTTGAGCGGCGCGGCACTGCCTGGATCGCTGAGAGAGAAGAACGCCGATCTGGTGCCCTGGTCACGGGCGCACTCGCCGCCAGTGCAGGATTCGTCGCACTGTGGCCGTACACCTCGGTGATCTCACCCGGTCAATGGTCTTTTGTCAGTATTGCGGTCATCATCGTTATCGCCGCCACGGGGGTAATCGTTCGCCAACTGCGCACAGGAAGGATGGCGCGCAGTCTCTGGACGCTCCTCGCTCAGCTCATTACCGCGATCTGTGCGCTCACCGTGTTACTTCTTCCGCAGGGTGCGTTCCTCGGACTCATCCCCACCAGTGCGACGTTTAACGCCCTCGGGCCGCTTATGGCCGATGGGCTCACGCAAGTGCAAAACAGCGTCGCACCGCTGAATGACACCCTGGGCCTGCGCACTTTGATTGCCCTCGGCTTCGCCGTTGTCACGATTTTGCTTGATCATCTCGTCGCTCAGCGTCTGACGCTTCTCGCCGTTGTCTTCGTGGCCACAATCGGCGCGTTGCCGATGATCATCTCTTTCGGTGACGCCAACATTCCCTGGTTCGTCGTTCTCGCTGTGCTCACTCTGTTCCTCTTGCGCCACAGCATCCGGCACGATCCCCGCACTCCCCGGCGAACGTCCAGCACCCTCGTGATCGGAGTCGGAGCGGCGGCCATCGTTACCGCGCTGGTGATCACCCCGATCCTCCCCGTCTCCGCGACCTGGGTGGGCGCGGGCACCAGCCTCACCGTCAACCCCTCGCTGCGACTCGGTGATGATCTCAGAAGGCCGACGCCCTCGGAGGTCATCACGCTGGCCACGAATGCGCCCAGTGCCCCGTACCTGCGGATCGCGACACTTTCACAGTTTGACGGCCGGGTCTGGAGCCCCGACGAAACACCGGCACAAGCTCTCATCGATGGTTTCGGTGAGGCGGAATGGTCAGATGCCATCGACACCGTCGAGCAACGCACTTCCATCCGTATCAATGGCATCTCCAGTTCGTGGTTACCCGTGCCCTACCCCGCGACGGAAATCGTCGGCGCTTCTTCTTCGTGGACCGCAATGCCCCTCAACCGCACCGTCACGTCGAAGACAGAAAACGCCGCGGGTGAGGATTACACCGTCACCTCTATCGCTGTTCAGCCGACACTCGAGCAGATCAGGGCCGTCGACGTCGTGGCGGATGCGCCGCCTGCAGAGCCTGTGTCCGATGTCATCGCCGCCACTGCTGCCGAAGTGACAGCGGACGCGGAGACGGACTATGACCGGCTCATCGCCATGCAGAATTGGTTCCGTTCAGAATTTAGCTATTCTCTGGATGCCCCGGTCGAGGGTGACTTCGATGGCACCGGCAGCGACGCTGTGGAGGCATTCCTTGACGCACAGTCGGGTTATTGCATCCACTTCGCTGGCGCCTTTGCTTTGATGGCACAGTCTCTCGATATGCCCGTACGGATCGTGGTCGGATATCTGCCGGGGCGACTGACTGAGGACAAACGCGGTGACGAGTCCATCTATGTCGTCAGCAGCGATCAACTGCATGCCTGGCCCGAGGTGCGATTCGATGACATCGGCTGGGTGCCGTTTGAGCCGACGGCGTCTCTCGGAGTGCCGACAGGCTTCCTCTCGAGTCTGACCCCCGGCGACACGAGTAGTGACCCGACAGCACCAGCGCCGACTGCGGCCCCGACAACCGCCCCCACAAACGGCCCCGAACTTGATCGCGACCAGAGCGACACTGCTTCCTCTGATGGTGAGGCGCTACGTCAACTGGACCCCGCCCCCGTCATGCTCGTGACCTTGGGCGTACTGATCGTCGTCCTGCTTCCCGCAGTGATCCGATGGGCGCTACGCGCAACACGACGTGCACGGGCGCGCCGCGGCAAGGCCCTGGTCGCATGGCGCGAGCTGCGGGACACGCTCGTTGACCTTCGCCTGCCTGTTTCTGACGCAGATACGCCGCGCATGCGCGGCGCGGAGCTCATGGACCGTGGAGCGGATGCTGCGGCAGTGCAGGTCCTGGTCGGCGCTGTCGAGCGTGCGAGTTATGCCCGGACTAGCGAGGACTCCACCGATCTGTCGCGTGCGCTTGGCCGGGTGAGCGCCGATCTTCGCCGCAGCGTATCCGGTTCTGCGCGCGTCACCGCGGTGTTTATACCTCGATCATTGTTCGCTGCGAGTCCGTCTCGCGAGTCAGTGCTGTCGTCGTAGCTAAGGCTTTCAGCGAGCGGATGCCTCGGAGTGGGCCTCGCACGAAACCGCGTCACACGCCTCACACACGACGAACTGGCGCCGGCATGAGGCGTCAGGGCAGTTCGCGGTGCGCTTCGTCTGTGCGCCGCATCCGACGCATTCACCAATCACCGCAGCATGGTCGCTGAAGTCGATAGAACCGCGCTTATCGAAAACGTAAAGCGACCCTTCCCAGAATCCCTCGTCTCCGAAGCGCTCTCCGTAACGAACAATGCCGCCATCAAGCTGATACACCTCGCCGAAGCCACGTGCGCTCATGAGGCTGGAGAGAACCTCGCAGCGGATACCACCGGTGCAGTACGTCACGATTGGTTTGCCCTTGAGGTCGTCGTAAGCACCTGAGTCGAGAAGCTCGACGAAGTCGCGAGTGGTCTCGGTGTCGGGTACGACGGCGTTCTTGAACCTGCCGATCTCGGCTTCTAAAGCGTTGCGCCCGTCAAAAAACACGACGTCATCGCGTGTGTCGATAAGCGCGTGCAGGTCGTCAGGGCTCAGCCGTGTGCCGCCGCCGACGACTCCCCCTTCGTCGACCTGCAGTTCCCCCGGCGCGCCGAACGAGACGATCTCTTCGCGCACCTTGACACTGAGCTTCGGGAAATCGAGGCTGCGACCGCCCTCGTCGAGGCCGGTCCCCTCGCTCCATTTGATGTCGGCATCTTTAAAGGCCGCGTAGGAGCGGAATGAGCGCGACCACTTCTTCAGCGCACGAAGTTCACCACCGAGCGTTCCGTTGACGCCGTCCTTCGAAATGATGAGCCGACCGCGCAGACCGAGCGCTTCGCCGATGTCTCGCTGCCACAGCTTGATCGCTTCGGGGTCGGCAAGCGGCGTGAACGCGTAGAAAAGAACGATCTTGGGGGTGGCCACCCCGCAATTTTACGCGGCTTGTTCAGGAACGGGCGCCTCCGGCAGGTTTGCGCCTCGCCCAGGCACCCGCAGATTCACTAGAGAGCGCGAGAAGCGCGACGCACTGCACCGACGCGGCCAAGAGCGTCCAATCCAGCCCAAGCACGGCGCTGCCATTGAGATAGCCAAGCGCCATAAAGAAGATCCCGCCGACCAGAAGCAAGATGAGGACTGCGCGTGATCGCCGTCCTCTGCGCAGCACGGACACCGCCATCATCACTTGAGCAAGCAAGAAAAGTGCGAACACACTCAGAACAGCGAGGAAAACTGCTGCTTCGTCAGCGTCACCGACAGCGAGCATCCGCCATACTTCAGCATCGGAAAACAGATCGATCAGCTGAAGAACCACGGTGGTGATGACGATGCTCGCAGCCGCGATGACGGACAGAGGGGCGCGCGCGATCGCCGCGGTCGATGCTGGGTCACTCGCGTCGGGGAAAGACATGACATTCTCTTTCACTGCTGACACGTCCATGATCGGGAGGTCACCGTCTGTGAGGAAGCGATCTCCGCCCCCGTTTCGGGAGTGATAGCCAGTAGTGAAGTCGCGCAGCGTTCGCAGCGAGACCGCTGGGTTCGCGGCCTTCGCCGAACTGACGACAAAGTCGCGCTCCACATCAGTGTTCTGATCGATCCGATGCGTGATCTGCAGAGTGAAGAAAGAGATGCCGACGTCGGTGTCGTACGTGCCGGCTCCCAACCAGTCGGCTTTCGCCCCGCCTGGCAGAAGCCAACCCGGCGGACAGTGCCAGAAACGCACGTGATGACGTTGCTTCGGGTTGCCTTCGACCTCCTGTTGGTAAGCCACATCATGCCGACGTCCGAAAAGCATCAACGGTGAAACCGGTGCGGTTGGGTAACTACGCCGAGTCAGTGTGGAGGTGATGATCCGCCACGTTGACGCGGCAGTGATCTCATCAGCGTGGTGCCAGCCCGCGTTCGTCATCACATAATCAAGTTGTCGTGCGGAGCCGTCTACTCCGAGATTGACCGGATCGCCCAGCAGACCATCAGCGGTACGAGTGCGCCCGAAAAAGTAGTCCGGAACGTATAGATCGGAGAGCAACCTGTGCAGGCGAGGGAGAAGGAGGTACGCAATGATCGCCCAGACCGGGATGAACCAAACAAGAGCCCACGGTGTGACGAACCCTTGAATGGCGATAATTACCGCGAGCCACAGCGCCGATGCCGCACCGGCCAGAAACGCTATCCGGTCGAACAGCGTCGCCGCGGGCATCGGTTGCTGCGTTTGCAACGTCCAAAGCCGGCGAGATGCATGCGCCTTCGTCACCGCTGGCTCCTCTCAGCTATTCGGAGTGCTCCCACTCTAAGCCGACCACACAGGGCTGCGACGTGGCGCAGCACACTGGCGCGATCGGATAGGATAGACAAGTTGTTCCCTGGTGACGTGTCCGAGCGGCCGAAGGAGCACGCTTGGAAAGCGTGTGTTGTGCAAGCAACCGAGGGTTCGAATCCCTCCGTCACCGCCAAATGATGAAAGGCCTCGCGCATGCGGGGCCTTTCATCATTTATCCGAGGGTGACCCCATAGCTCTGGCCACCAGGTTCCGACGAAAGCTGCGTCATCCCGAGCCGTTCGTAGAACGCCGCGGCGCCCACGTTTGCTGGATCCATCCCGAGGTGCAGCCCCCGCACTCCCCGGCGCGTGAGTTCAGCGAAGAGCGTCTCAATCAGTGCACGCCCGAGGCCCTGGCCCTGCGTTTCCGGGAGTAGATCGATGTGCAGGTGCGCGGGATGCGCCTCTGCGCGCTCGTCACGCACGATGCCACGTTCATACGCCTCATCGATAAGTTCTTCCTCTCGAGTGTGCGTCTGAGCGGGCCTCGGAAACCGATCGACATACCGCGGCCACCACACATCGTGGAACCAGCGCTCGAATGCATCCGTGTCATCGGTGGCGACGATGTACCCGACGGTTCGACCGTCATCGCTCTCGACGACCCACGACAAATCAGGATGTCGTTCCACGTACGGCACCGCATACAACAGCGCCCACAACTCATCGTCGCTGGCCATTCCCGTCGCGTCAGCGCCAGCGTCCGCCGTCCGCACACAGATATCGAACAGTGCCGAGCGATCCTCAGGGCGGTAAGGGCGGATCCGTGTCATTGCCTCAGCGCCTCTGCCCCTTCAACGCTGCTCGGCTTCTGCTGCACCCACCTCAACATCGCTGCCGCAAGTAACAGTGACGCGGCGATGCCGACGAGTGCTCCGCCGATGGTGTCGCTCATCCAGTGCACAGAGAGCAGGGTGCGCGACAGCGCCATTGCCACCACCCATGCGACCGCCACAATTGCCGTCCACACGCGGGGAAAGAGAAGCACCGCGACCGCGGCGATCGTCGCGGCATTCGCGGTATGTCCTGACGGGAATGAACCGTAATCAGAGAGCACGAGCATGTCCTCAGGACGCGCACGCCCGAAGAGGTGCTTGAGTGCTTGGACGAGTCCGGCGCTGATGATGAACGCAAGAAGAGCAAAGACCGCCGCACGCCAGCGGCGCATCAACAGCAGCACCACAGCAATCGCTATCGGGATGGCAAACGTCGCGATCCAGCCTCCACCAACGTCGTTGAGCACGTATGCGGCGCCGACCACCACGTCGGAGCGCCACTGGGCCATCTCGCCATTCCACCAGATATCGATCATGGTGGCATCAAAGCCGAGCACCCCCGACGTCGCGGCTCCGAGCGCCACCGCGGCGACAAGGGCGCCTACGCCCCACCAGAGCATTGCGCGCCGTGTCATCCTCCTATTGTGCACACAGACGCACCATATGATTCAGATAATGCGGCCGTTGGCCGCGAGAGAGGAGTCGCTATGACCACCGACAGCAGTCGACTCATTGCCGCAGGTACCCGCGATCTCGAAGAGCAGAACCCTTTCCGCGAGGGAAGAATTGCACCGGCTAAAGCAATGGACGGCCCCGGCTTCAAACTTCGCCACCTCGCTTTTGACGCTGGCGTAGTGATGAGAGAGCATTCCGCTCCGGTACCACTTCTGCTTCACGTCGCATCGGGACGAGTGCTGTTGCGCATCGACGACGCCGAACATGAGCTCCTGCCAGGAGCGGTCTTCTACATTGCACCCAAGGTGCCGCACGAGGTCGAAGCATCCGAACCCTCACGCCTGCTGCTCACGCTGATCGGCTAGTCTGCCCGATCACGGGGTCAGCATCGCCACGCTGCGCGGGCGGATAATCAGCCACAGTGCCAGGATGCCGATGACGGCGCACCCGACCATCACCGTGGCCATACTCGTCGCGGTGATACCTGATCCGGCTGAGATCAGTCCGACCACAGGAGAGATGACCGCAGCCACACCGTTGTTCGTCGCGCCAAGGATCGACGCGGCAGTTCCTGCCGCTTTGCCGTGCCGATCAAGGGCAAGCACCTGCGCACACGGGAAGGTGAAACCGCACGCGGTCATGAAGAAGAAGAGCGGAATCACTGTGCCCCATAGACCCAGGCCGAGCTGATCCGTGACGATGATCGCAGAGCCAGAGATCAACAGCATCCCCGTCGAGAATGCCAGCACCCACTGCGGTCCGAATCTCGCCGCTAGCCGCGAGGCAGTCTGCACACCGAGCACGACACCCACCGAGTTCGCGGCGAACAGCCACCCGTATTCTTGTGCGCTCAGTCCGTGCGTCTCCTGAAACAGGAACGGCGACGCCGACAAATATGAGAACAACCCGGAGAAGGTCATTCCGCCGATCACCAGCACACCGAGGAAGACCCGGTCGCTCAGCACACTCTTGTAACGCTGCCAGACCGTGGTCGCACCACGATCCTGGCGACGCGCCTTGGGCAACGTCTCGGGGATGAAGCAGATCGCAGAGATGAGCATTATCGCGCCATAGCCCGCGAGAACAATGAAGATTCCCTGCCACGGCATGACCTCCAGCAGCGCAGAGCCGATCAGCGGCGCGACCACGGGTGCCACACCCGAGACGAGGGCAAGCCGTGAAAGCATCACGACCAGTCGACGACCGCCGAACAGGTCGCGGACGATAGCCATTGCCACCACGCCACCAGCCGCTGCCCCGACGCCCATAAGTACGCGGGTCACGCCCAGCAGCAGCAGATCGGGAGCGAACGCTGCGGCGACGCTGGCGAGCACATGCAGTGCGGTCACAGCGATGAGCGGCAAGCGCCGACCGATCTTGTCACTGAGGGGCCCCACGACGAGCTGACCGATTGCGAAGCCGATCATCGTGCCCGTCAGTGTGAGCTGAATCGCCGTTGCCGTGGTGTGGAAGTCTTCTTCCAGCACCGGGAACGCCGGCAGATAAAGGTCGATTGTGAACGGCCCCAGGGCCGTCAGCGCACCCAGCAGGATGATGTAAAGCGTCCGCCGCCCGGTCGAAATCGCATCGCCAGGGTGCAGCATGATCGGCGCGGTCGCCGGATCCGCACCCAGCGGCCGGATGGCGCCGGTCGGTGTGCTGGTACGGATCGTGCTGGTGATGGCACGGATGCTGCCCGTAGGCGTGAGGTCGAAATCGGAGGTGGGGGTCTGCTCGGGCGCGGCGCCGTCAGGGCGCGATGAATCGTTCAAGATTCCTCAATGGTAGCGCCGCGCGCCTGAACGAAGACCCCGGATTTGAGTAAAGGAGGCTCAGCGCGCGATGCGTGCCAAGCCCTGCTCAAGATCACCAATCAGGTCAGCAATATCTTCGATGCCCACAGACAGTCGCACCACGTTCTCCGGCACGGCAAGGGCGGTGCCCCGCACCGATGCATGCGTCATGTCCGGCGGATAGCTGATCAACGACTCGACACCGCCGAGGGACTCCGCCAGTTGGAACAAAGACGTCGACTCAGCGAACGCACGCGCGGCCTCTGGCCCCGCGGCGAGCTTGAACGACAGCATCCCGCCGAATCCGCTCATCTGACGGGCGGCGACCCCGTGGCCGGCGTGCGAGGCGAGGCCCGGGTAAAACACGGTCTCGAACTCGGAGCGTGCCTCAGCCCATTCAGCGATGGCCTGAGCATTTTCGCTGTGCTGGCGCATCCGCACCGCGAGTGTCTTAATGCCGCGGGTCGTGAGCCAGCCATCCAACGCCCCAGATACTGCCCCCACCGCGAACTGCTGGAATTTCACCTGCTCATAGAAGCGGTCATCGCCGAACACCACAGCGCCACCGAGTACATCTGAGTGGCCACCGAGGTACTTGGTGGTGGAATGCACGACGAGGTCTGCGCCCAGCGAAAGCGGCCGCTGAAGAGCAGGAGATGCGAAGGTGTTGTCGACGACGACGATGGCGCCAGCGGCATGCGCGAGTTCTGCGGTCGCCGCGATGTCGACGATCTTCAGCAGCGGGTTGCTCGGGGTCTCGAGCCAGACGATCTTCGTCTCCGGGCGGAAGGCCTGACGCACAGCATTCGCATCGCCAAGCTCCACTGTGGTCGTCTCGATGCCCCAGGGGGCGAGCACCTTCGTGAGCAGACGGTAGGTACCGCCATAGACGTCATTGCCCAGCAGCACATGGTCGCCGGGGCGCAGGATGCCACGCAGTAGTGCATCTTCAGCCGCAAGACCCGAGGCAAACGAGAGAGCGTTCACCCCTCCTTCGAGAGCGGCGAGCTGCGTCTCGAGCGCGCTGCGGGTGGGGTTGCCCGCCCGGTTGTACTCGTAGCCTTCGCGGAAATTACCGATGCCGTCCTGCACGTGCGTGGAGGCCTGATAGATCGGCGGGATGATCGCCCCTGTGCGGGGATCGGCGGCTTGGCCGGCGTGGATGGCTCGGGTGGCGAAAGCGTGGTCAGACATGCCTCTCAGCCTACGTCCGTCCGCGCCCTGGCATCCCCGCTGTTACGTCGCGCGTCAGCGGCACCCCGTTCGTCTGGTCAGCGCGAAAGGTAGGCAAGCAGATCTTGGCGGGTCAGGACGGTGTGCGGACGGCCGTCGACCGTCACTAACAGAGCGTCCGCTGCGGCAAGCGCTGTGCGCGCCTGGTCGATCGTGGCATGGATGCCGATGAGTGGCAGCTGTTCACCAATATGCGCCCCCACCGCATCAGTCGGCTTCGCCTCTCCGCGAAAGAGCAGGTCGAGCAGGCCCTTCTCGTCGACCGCGCCGGTGACCTCCCCCATCATCACCGGCGGCTCGGCGCTGAGAACGACAAGTTGCGAGACCGCGTACTCCGTCATCATGCTGATCGCCTCCAGGACAGTGTCGCTGGGATGCGCATGCACAAGGTCGGGGATCTTGCCGCCGGCCGTCGCGGCGCGCGCAGAAAGCACGTCTGCGACGGTCTCCCCCGCCTCAACCTCGCTGAATCCGTAGGAACGCATCCACGAGTCGTTGAAGATCTTCGAGAGGTAGCCGCGCCCGCCATCTGGCAGGAGCACCACCATCACGGCATCCGCCGGAAGTGCCTGCGCAACCCGCAGCGCACCGACCACCGCCATCCCGCTGGATCCGCCAACAAGAATGCCTTCTTCCCTGGCCAAGCGACGCGTCATCCGGAATGCGTCAGCGTCATCGACGGCGACGATCTGGTGCGGAACTTTCGGATCGTATGAGCCCGGCCAGATGTCTTCTCCGACGCCCTCGACGAGATAAGGGCGCCCCGTGCCACCGCTATAGACGCTGCCCTCAGGGTCAACACCGATGATGCGCACGCCGTCATCGGAGATGTCGCGCAGATACCGGCCGGTACCGCTAATCGTGCCACCGGTGCCGACGCCCGCGACAAAGTGAGTGACTTTGCCGTCGGTATCGCGCCAAATCTCAGGTCCCGTCGTTTCATAGTGACTGAGCGGACCATTCGGATTGTCATACTGGTTCGGCTTGAACGCGCCGGGAATCTCCTGGGCCAGCCGATCACTCACGCTGTAATACGACTCCGGACTGTCGGCGGGCACCGAGGTCGGCGTCATCACGATCTCGGCACCGTAGGCGCGCAGCACATCAATCTTGTCTTCGCCGACCTTGTCTGGCACGACAAACACGCATTTGTAGCCGCGCTGCTGGGCGACGAGGGCAAGGCCGACTCCGGTGTTTCCGCTGGTCGGCTCGACGATCGTGCCGCCTGGCTTCAACTCGCCTGCTTCCTCAGCCGCATCTATGATTCGCCTGGCGATGCGGTCTTTCGCAGAACCACCCGGGTTCAGGTACTCGAGCTTGACCAGCACCGTGCACTCCACACCCGCCGTGACGTGTTGCAATTTCACAAGCGGGGTGTCGCCGACGAGGTCGGCGATGTGTTCGGCGTAGTTCATGACTCCAGCGTACGGGCGCCCGTGGCTGTGTTACCCCTTCGTAGAACCGGCCAGCAGTCCGCGCACAAAGTAGCGTTGCAGGGCGAAGAACACGATCAACGGGACAATGATCGACACGAACGCGCCCGCGGTGAGCAGATGCCATTCGTTGCCGCGTGTTCCGGTGATTTCTGCGAGCAGTTTCGTGATCGGGGCTGCCCCTCCGTCGGCGAATACCAACGCCACGAGCAGGTCGTTCCACACCCAGAGGAACTGGAAGATCGCTACCGACGCGATGGCAGGCATTGTCAGTGGCAGCACGATACGGAAGAAGATCTGACCGCGGGATGCCCCATCAACACGGGCCGCTTCGATGATGTCACCGGGGATCTCGGACATAAAGTTGTGGAGCAGATAGATCGCCAACGGCAGCGCGAACATCGAGTGCGCGAACCAGACCTGGGCGTAGCCGCCGGATGCTCCGAGCTCGAGCGTGATCGGCAATCCGAAGATGCTGAGCCCCCGTGAGAACGTACTCAGCAGTGGCACGAGCGCCATCTGGATCGGCACGATCTGCAGTGCGAAGATGAAGATGAAGAGGAAGTTGCGCCCCTTGAAGTCGATCCACGCAAACGCATACGCCGCCATCGAAGCGATCATCAGCGGGATGATCGTTGCGGGAATCGTTATCGCGATGGAGTTCACGAATGACTCAAGCATCGTCAACTGCGTCGTGCCGGACTGCAGTACGTCGACGTAGTTCTCACCCGTCACCCGAGGGTTGAGGAAAAACTCCCACCATCCGCTCGATTGGATGTCATCACGGGGACGGAACGAGGAGATGAAGAGCCCCAGGGTGGGAAGCGTCCACAGGAAAGCAATGACGATGGATGCGACGGATGCCCAGGGCCGCGAGAGCTTCTTGCGTGTGCGTCCGGCGGATGCGTTCAGCTTGCCGCCGGTGGTGATCGCCCGGGTGCTGGTGGGCGTAGAGGTGGTCACTGCATTGGACTTCACGGTGTCGCTCATCGGATCTCCCGCTGCTTCTGAATCTGGCGTGCGTTGTAGATGACGATTGGCAGCACGAGGATGAACAGGATGACCGCGAGGGCGGCACTGCGACCCGCTTCGAATTTGGAGAACTGCGTGTACATCTCGTTGGCGAGCACGCTGGTGTCATAGTTTCCGGCGGTCATCGTGCGGACGATGTCGAACACCTTCAGCGAGGCGATCGAGATTGTCGTCAGCACCACGATGAGAGCCGGACGGATCGCCGGGACGGTGACGGATTTGAAACGCTGCCAGGCATTCGCGCCGTCGAGCTCGGCCGCCTCCAGCAATTCCATCGGCACGCCCTTGATCGACGCAGACAGGATCACCATGGCGAAACCGGTCTGCACCCAGATGAGCACGATGATGAGGAACAGCGTGTTCCACGGTGGATTGAGCAGGAACTGCTGCGGCTCACCCCCGAACCAGACGAGGAGTTGATTGAGAAGGCCGATCTGCTCGTACTGGGGGCCGCGGTACTCGTACATGAACCGCCAGATGATGCCAGCGCCGACGAATGAGATCGCCATTGGCATGAAGACGAGAACCTTGTAGATCTTCTCACCACGGGTGCCGTCGATGAACACTGCATAAGCGAGGCCGACGATCGTCGAAACGGTGGGGACGATGAGCACCCAGACGATCGTGTTGACCACCACCCGCACCCCGTCAGGTTGTCCGAAGATCCAGGTGTAGTTGGCGAGGCCGACAAAGCTCTTTCCCGACGAGTTGAGGAAGGATGCCACGAATGTCTGCAGCGACGGAAGTATCAGTCCGACGGTGAGCAACAGGAAAGCCGGCGCGAGAAACGCGACGAGCTGGATGAGATAGCCGCGCCCAGCGCGTGCTCGATAATCCAGCAGGAAAAAGACCGCCCCCACAACGACGGCAACTCCCATTGCCCAGTAATACGAGCGGAAGAACCACATCACCGCGAGCGGCACAAGCACGCACATCGCGAGGCGAGCGACGGTGTACCAGGTACCCGGTCTCGGTGCGATGTCGATGAGGAAGAGGATCAGTGCAACTACCAGCGCGAAGGCGATGACGACGGCCACCGCCTGCAGCACCGGCGGCAGCGAGCCGATCCAATCGAAGAAGTCTTTCGCGGTCACGGAATCCCCTTTACGACAGCGTGCAGGTCAGCAATGATTCGCGCAGCCCTGCGCGAATCAGATAAGCGGGTGGGCCGCCCGAAGGCAGCCCACCCAAAGTCGGATTAGCCTGCAGGCCAGCCCGTCTCAATCTGCGAGAGGACCTGATCGGTCGGGTCGCCATTTACCCAGGCAACCATGCCCTTCCAGAACGTGCCTGCACCGACAGCGCCCGGCATCAGGTCACTGGCATCGAAGCGGAACGTGGTCTCCGGGTCCTGCAGGATCTTGATGGTCTCCTGAAGGATCGGGTCCTGTGCGTTGGCCGGGTCGAGACCGTTGTTGGCCGATGTCACACCGCCGAGGCTCACGCGGCTGTTCGCCCACTCCGGGCTAGAGAGGTACGCCAGCGTCTGCTGAGTGGCCTCAGAGTCCGTGAACGCACCGACGATTTCACCGGCACCGGTCACTGCGCTGTCATCAGCGCTCTCGCCGGGGAGCATAAAGGCCCAGACATCACCGTCTTCAGCGATGTTCGTACCCTTGGGGAAGAAGCCAGACAGGAACGAGGCCTGGTGCGTCAGCGCGCATTCTCCACCCGCCAGAGCGGGAGCAACATCACCGAAAGCAGTCGAGTTGATCGATTGGACCGCACCGAAGCCTGCGTTGACATTCGCCGGGTTCAGGAGAATTTCACCGACAGAGTCGAATGCTTCTTTGATCTGCGGGTCGGTGAACGGGACTTCGTTGGTGACCCACTGGTCATAGACCTCAGGACCTGCCTGGCGAAGAACGTAATCCTCGATCCAGTCCGTGCCCGGCCAGCCGGTTGCGGTGCCGGATTCAAAACCGGCACACCATGCCGGCGTGCCAGTGGCGCCCTGGATCGCCTCCGTGAGTGCGGACATGTCATCGAGAGTTTCCGGAACCTCGACACCCCACTCCTCGAACTTCGTCGGCGAGTACCAGATCCAACCCTTGACGTTGGCCATCAACGGTGCACCGTAGAAGGTGCCGTCATAAGTGCCGTAGTTCACCCAGTCTTCGGTCCAGTACTCGTTCGCGTTCTTCTCAACCTGCTCTGGTGCGGGCTTGAGGAAGTCACGCGATGCGAAGTCGGCGAACAGACCCGGCTGCGGGAAGATCGCGATGTCGGGCGGGTTGCCACCCTGTGCGCGGGTACCGAGCTGCGTCTCGAAGTCTTGGCTGCCCTCGTACTTGATCTCGATCCCGGTCTCTTCCTCGAAGTCAGCCCACGACTCCTGCAAAAGTTCTGCTTCGCTGTCGACGATCGTGCCGTAAATCGTGACGGTCTCGCCGGAGACATCTTCGCCGCCGCCCCCATCGTCGCCGCCCGTTGGTGCACCGGGTGCCCCACACCCGGCAAGCGCCATGCCCGCTGCGCCCAAAATGGCCAGCGGCGCGAGACGCCGATAACGCTGTGACAGAGTCATGTGATTTCTCCTCTTCGAGTCCACGTCCCCCTCGACACTCGCGATGCGCGCTCGTTTCGGGAACCGATTCCAGCCCCAACCTACTTCCCAGGCATATCCCGGCGCAATGAGGAAGGATCACAAGCTGACAACCTTTCACGAACCTCAGCTACACGACGTGGGAGCGCTCCACAATTCGCCAACCTGGAACCGGTTCCCTTTGTGTGACAACCCCGCTACGCTGTGGACGACGTGCGCCCTCAGACGTGCGTATGGGGTGGCGCTGAGGAGGAAGCATGAGCAGCATCGCGGATGTTGCCGCGCTGGCTGGCGTCTCGAAAGCCACTGCGAGCCGGGCGCTCACCGGGCGTGGATACGTCTCCGACAAGACTCGCATCCGCGTGCAGGATGCCGCGAGCACTCTCTCCTACGTTGCGCATTCCACTGCCGCCAGCCTCGCTACCGGACTCACCCACAACGTGAGCGTCATCATTCCCTCGGTGGACCGCTGGTTCTTCGCTGAGCTGTTGGAGGGCATCCAAACCTCTTTGCTCGCCTTTGACCATGACCTCACGCTCTACGGCAGCCGCGAGAACTCGCCCGCAAGGTCGCGTCTGTTCGATGAGACTCTCCCTCGTCGGCGCTTTGACGGGACCATCGCCGTCGGCATCACCCCCGGTAGCGCCGAGATGGATCAGTTGCTGCGCATTGACCGTCCGCTGATCACGGTCAGCTCATTTGATCAACGTGCCAGCGCCGTATCGATTGATGATCCCGCTGCGGTACGCATCGCAACCGAACATCTCATTGACCTCGGCCACGAAAATATTGTCTTCATCGGCGGCCCCGACGCTACGCATAAATTGAGTCACAGCGAAACGCATCGGTTGGCTGGGTACCACGCCGCGATGGACGCGGCAGGCCTTGCACCGTGCGTTCGGCACGCAGTAGCAAACTCGACGATGCCGGGTGGCTATGCAGCAGCGACAGACCTTCTGGGCGACAGGCGTCGGCGTCCGACCGCGGTCATCGGGGTGTGCGATGAGGTCGCAATCGGAGCGATCATCGCGGCACGACGTTTGGGCATCGCTGTACCAACCGAGTTGAGCGTCGTCGGCATCGACGACCACGCGCACGCCGAGATGTTCGCCCTGACGACAATCCGGCAGCGCCCCCGCGAACAGGGGCGCGAGGCCGTACGACTCCTGCGCGAGCGGATGAAGCATCCGAACGCTCCGATCGAACACATCGTTGCGCCATCCTCGCTTTCGGTACGCAGTTCTACAGCCGCGCCCCGCTAGACCGGTGCGGAAACGACGAACGCCCCGGGAAAACCCGGGGCGTTCGCACAGCGTGAAGCTGAGATTACTTGAGCGTAACCGAAGCGCCTGCAGCCTCGAGCGTCTCCTTGGCCTTCTCAGCCGTCTCCTTGTTGGCGCCCTCAAGGACAGCCTTCGGAGCGCCGTCGACGACAGCCTTAGCCTCGCCGAGGCCGAGCGAGGTGAGCTCGCGGACGGCCTTGATGACCTGGATCTTCTTGTCGCCAGCAGCCTCGAGGATGACGTCGAAGGAATCCTTCTCTTCAACCTCTTCAACAGCGCCAGCGCCAGCGCCGCCAGCAGCAGCGGCGGGGGCAGCAGCGGTGACCTCGAACTTCTCCTCGAACGCCTTGACGAAGTCGTTGAGCTCGACGAGGGTCAGGTCAGCAAACTGCTCGAGCAGCTGCTCAGTGGTGAGCTTAGCCATGATGTTTCTCCTAGATTAATGGGGTTTGTGGGAAGAAATCGCGGGTCGCTTACGCGGCCTCGGCGGTCTCCAGCTTTTCGCGAAGAGCGTCGACGGTTGCGGCAGCCTTGGCCATCGTCGCCTTCATCATGCCTGCAGCCTTCGCCAGCAGAACCTCACGGCTCTCGAGCGACGCGTACATGTTGACCTCGTCGGCGTTGAGAGCGTTGCCCTCGTAGACGCCGCCCTTGATCACGAGAAGCGGGTTTGCCTTTGCAAAGTCACGAAGAGCCTTCGCCGCGGAGACGAAGTCACCGTGGACGAATGCGACAGCCGACGGACCCTGAAGGTCGTCATCCAGCGCACTGATTCCCGCCTTGTTGGCGGCAATCTTGGTCAGCGTGTTCTTCACCACGGCGTAGTTTGCGTCCTGACGAAGGCTGTCGCGCAGCTGCTTGAGCTGGGCAACCGTCAGACCGCGGTACTCGGTCAGCAGAACGGCGTTCGAGTTCTCGAATGACTTCGTGAGCTCGGCGACCGATGCATCCTTCTGCGCCATAGTCACTCCTTGGTGGGTACGAGATGACGCACGTGCGTGCGACACCGACCTTGACCGCTTGCTCAAACAAAAACGCTCCGGCGCAAGCGACGGAGCGTGAAATCCAGTTTTCTGGAGAAACGTTCATGTCCCTGCGCGGGCCCCTGCGTGAGCAGTGCTTCAACCGTCTTGCACTTACGCGCACGACGATGACCAGCGGTCTTCGGTTACGACAACCATACCTGACCGGCGACGTCGCCCCAAATCGCGCCTATGAATGGCGATCTGCCGCACGGCCGGAATGGCCCGCGAGCGCATCGGCCGCGCGCACCAGCGTGAGGTGCGAGAACGCCTGCGGCATATTGCCCGCCTGGCGAGATCCGCCGACGTCATACTCCTCCGACAGCAACCCCACGTCATTCGACAACCCGACTAAGCGTTCCATCAGCGCCCTCGCATCGTCGATGCGGCCACTCGCCGCATACTGCTCGACCAGCCAGAAACTGCATGCCAAGAAGGGGTGCTCTCCACCTTCAAGACCATCCACACCCGAAGAGGTTCGATACCGCATAAGCAGCCCGTCGCGCACCAGAGTACTCTCCATCTGCTCCACGGTGCGCAGCATCCGCGGATCATCGGCCGCGCAGTAACCGACCTGCGGGAGCGTCAAGAGCGAGGCATCCACCTCATCCGAACCGTAGTGCTGCGCGAAATAGCCGTCTCGGTGCACGCCCTGCACATCAATTTCTGCACGCAACTGATCACGCATATGCACCCAGCGATCTGCATCACCAGGCAAGCCATGCTCGCGTACAGCACGCACACCGCGGTCAAGCGCTGCCCACATCATGACTCTGGAATGAGTGAATCGCTGGGCTTCGCCGCGGATCTCCCAGATACCGTTGTCCGGTTTATCGATGTCGACGATGACCCGCTCGATGAGTTTGCGCTGCAGGGGCCACGAGAACTCGCCCTCTTCGAGACCCGCAATGCGCGCAGCTTCGAGGGCAACAAGCACCTCGCCGATGACGTCCCCTTGATACTGATCGACGGCACCGTTGCCGATCCGCACCGGGGCTGCACCGTTATATCCCGGCAGACTCGTGAGCTCGCGCTCGGCAAGATCCCGCTCCCCAGCAATGCCGTACATGATCTGCACCTCTGCCGGGTCGCCCGCCACCGCGCGCAGCAGCCACCGCCGCCAATGGTGCGCTTCCTCGAGGAACATGTGCGCTATCAGCGCCTCCAGCGTCAGCGCGGCATCCCGCAGCCAGACGAAGCGATAACCCCAGTTGCGCGAGCCCCCGAAGTCCTCCGGCAACGACGTCGTCGGCGCGGCCACAATGCCACCGGTATCCCTGTTGGTCAGCGCACGCAGCACAAGCAGCGATCGCACGACCGCATCGCGGTGCGGACCGTCGTGCGCAATCGAACTCGCCCACCCCTGCCACCATGACCGAGTTTGGGCGATGGCTGCTTCCACGTCCAACGGCTGAGGAACAGGTTCGTGCGAACGGAACCAGGTCAGCGTGAGGTCTCGGGTTTCGTCTGCCGTCACGGCAAATTCCGCCGCGTGCACGTGGTCAGAGGCATCCAGCTTTACACCGCGCACAATGACCGCGTCCGGCCCGGCTGTGCCGCGCAGCGCGGGTGCCTCGGCGCTGCCGACCTGCCGCACCCACGGCACGGCCCGCGCATAGTCGAAGTGCATGCGTAACTCAGTGCGGAAAGCAACCGTTCCAGAGACACCCACCACGCGCCGCACGACGTCAGTGCGATCGTGACTCATGGGCATGAACTCGTGCACCTCGGCGATGCCATCGGCGCTCTCCCACCGGGTGATGAGAATGAACGTGTCGGGCCAGTACCGCCGCTGCGCGGTCGCATCCTGATCCACAGGGCGCAGGGACCAGCATCCGTGTGAGGGATCCCCCAGAAGCGCACCGAAGATCGACGGAGCGTCATAGCGAGGCAGACAGAGCCAGTCGATACTGCCCTCGCGCGAGACCAGCGCGGCTGTGCGACAGTCACTCAGAAGTGCGTAATCCTCGATCGGTGCAGGCATTGGTTCGATTGTCGCACGCCTCTGGTTTGCACGCACGGGTCGCGTTACGGTTGGCGCATGGATGCTGGCACAACTCTCGTGATCTTTGGCGCCTCCGGCGACCTCACCGCTCGTCTCCTCCTGCCTGCCCTCGGGCAGTTGCTCACCGCAGAACCTGATCGTCGAGTCCGGCTGATTGGTGCGGGCACCGAGGAGTGGAAGGACGACGATCTTCGCGAGGTGGTGCGCACCTCATTCGAGTCTGCGGATGCTGGCACCGCGGCCGCGCGTGTCACCGTCGAATACCACCAGGCCGATATCACTCAGGCTGCGGATTTGGCGCACCTGCTGCAGGGCTTGGAAGGGCAAGTGGCTCTCTACTTCGCTGTGCCACCGGCTGTCGCCGCGAAGGCATGCGAAGCACTCACTCCCGAGATCGTCCCCGCGGGCGCGATGCTCGCGTTGGAGAAGCCCTTCGGCACCGACGAGTCCAGCGCTCGTGCTTTGAATGAACGTCTTGCCCTGCTGGTCCCCGAGAGCCAAGTCTTCCGTGTCGACCATTTCCTGGGAAAGGCCACCACTCTCAACCTTCTCGGCGCACGCTTCGCGAACCGCTTGCTCGAGCCTCTGTGGTCAGCGGAAAGCATCGAGTCCGTCGCCATCGTTTACGACGAGAAGCTGGGATTGGAAGGGCGGGCCGGATATTACGACGGCGCAGGCGCCTTCGTCGACATGATCCAGAGCCACCTCCTGCAGGTACTTGCTGTCCTCGCTATGGAACAACCAGCCACGCTTGATGAAACCGACTTCAGAGAAGCAACCTCCGCAGTTTTGCGCGCGACCGCAGTGTGGGACGATGCCCCGGCCACGTCGTCGCGCCGAGCACGGTACACCGCCGGTTCTGTCGATGGCAATGAGAAGCCGTCTTATGTGGACGAGCCGGGAGTCGATCCCGAACGAGGCACCGACACCCTCGCGGTGGCGACATTCGAGGTGCGCAATGCCCGCTGGACCGGCGTGCCGTTCACCCTTCGCTCCGGCAAGGCCCTCAGCGATCCGGCACGCGAGATCGTCGTCCGCTTCCGAGCCGTGCGTCACCTCCCCGTCGGTCTGACTGGTTCCGCAGAGGGCGTGATCTTGAGGTTCTCACTGGGCCCAGACCGCATGTCGCTGGAGCTCAACGTCAACGGCGCCGACGATCCCCTCGAACTCGAACGCGCAACCCTCACCGCAGACCTGGGTGCTGGCGCGCTTCGTGCCTACGCGGAGGTCCTCTCCGGTGTGCTCGACGCCGACCCGATGCTGTCGGTGCGCGGCGATGCCGCTGAGCAGTGTTGGCGCATCATCGCTCCTGTGCAGGAGGCGTGGAAGCGCGGCGACGTCCCCCTCGAGGAGTATGCGGCAGGTTCGGACGGCCCAAGCGGATGGCCGGCGCTGCGTTAGCCCGCGGCGCTCGATCTCGGCGCGGCAGGACGCGAAGAGTCCGAGGCTCGGGGTAGCCTCGAAAGGTGAATTCGGATCTTCAGGCGCGCATCATCGCGGACTCCCGCGACCGCGTTGCCTGGCTCCGAGCGCGGGCACGGGGCATCACCGCCACAGACGTCGCGGGACTTACTAGCGACAAATCAATTATTCGCGCGGCAGAGGCGAAGCTCGGCGGCGGTGCCCGCTTCGCAGGCAATGCCTATACCGATCATGGCCGTAGGCGCGAACCAGAAATCGCTGCATGGGTCGCTGCAACCCACGGCATCCAGCCTTCCTCGGCGCTTTTTCGCGCCGAGGCTGAACACCGCCACCTCGCAACGCCTGATGGCGTCGTTCAAGACGGCGATGGGCGCGTCCTGCTCGCAGAGATCAAGACAACCAACAAAAATTGGCGCACTATCCCCCGCACCTACATGCGTCAGGTGTGGTGGCAACAGCACGTACTCGGCGCTGAGCGCACGCTGTTCGTCTGGGAAGAGCACGACAGCTTTCAGCCGATCCATGATGAGCCCCGCTGCGTGTGGATAGACCGAGACGATCGTGAGATCGGGCAGCTGGTGGGCCTTGCCACCCGCCTCATTGACGAGCTCTACCATCGCACCACCGGTCAGCGTCCTCCCACGAGCACTGTCGATGCGGCCACAAGTCGCCGCGATGCTCTTCGCGAGCGCGACGCGTTTCGCGCCCTCGCTCTCGCGGACTAACTCCCTACCGCATCGGCTGAGTGCGCACAGACCAGTACGCGCCGCGCTTCAGCGATGATTTCCGCCGCAATCGCATCAAGCACTGTGGATTGCAGATTCCACTGTTGCCAGTAGTGCGCAACGCGCACCGACTCACCCGGCAGGCGCACCAGGTCTCCGCTCGCTGCTGCCGTAGATGACTGCATCTGCGGCAGCAGTCCCCACCCGAGCCCCAGTTGCACAGCCGTGGCGAAGTCATGGGATGCCGGAACGTAGTGCCGCGGAACTCCAAGGTCAGCGACACCCCATCCCCGCAACCATTCGTGCTGCAGATCGTCTCGGCGGTCCAGAACAACAAAGGGGGCACGCAGGAGCGCATCGGCCGTCACGCCGTCGGGGAACCAGCGATCAAAGAATGCCGGAGAGGCCATCGGCTCATATTCGATGGCGCCCAGCGACGTCGCTGTGCACCCGGCGACCGGACTGCTCTCACTGGTCACTGCCGCCATCACCGTTCCTGTTTCGAGAAGTCTGGCAGTGAAATCTTGGTCGTCACGATGCAGGTCGAAATCGATGCCTTGAGCGGCAGAGAGCCGTGCCAACGGCGGCAAGAACCACGTCGATAACGAGTCTCCGTTTACCGCAAGTGGGATGCTGACACGCTGACCCGGACCACCGTCAATGCCCAACGCCGCCACTGCTTCGTGTTCAAGCAGCGCGATCTGGCGCGCGAGACGCACCACAGCCTCGCCTGCCCCCGTGGCCCTGACCGGCCGCGAACGCACCACCAGCACTCGCCCGAGCTGTGATTCCAGCGACTTGAGCCGCTGACTCACCGCTGATGGGGTGACGCTCAGCCGTCGCGCAGCCGCGTCAAGGCTGCCCTCGTCGATGACTGCCGCGACCGTTGCGGCAAGTTCAGGATCAATCTGCACATAAGCAACGCTAATGCATCTGTAGATTTCTTCGCTGGTGCTTCATCGCGTTTCCCCGTACCTTCGGCATGTGCTCTCCTTCTTAGCCGGGCTCGGCCTTGGTCTCTCTCTGATCGTCGCGATCGGCGCTCAGAACGTTTTCATCCTGCGCCAGGGTATTCGCCGCGAGCATGTGTTCGCCGTCGTCGCGATCTGTGCGTTGTCAGATGCTGTACTGATCGTCGTAGGCGTCGCGGGTCTCGGCTACCTGCTCGAGTCGATGCCCTGGCTCGTTGATGTGGCCCGCTGGTTCGGCGCGGCGTTCCTCCTCGGCTACGGCTTGCTGGCCGCGCGACGCGCGTGGCGAGGCGCCGGTGAGGCACTGCGCGTCAGCAACAGCGACAGAGCGGATGCCGCGGAACCGAGCAGACTCATCCCCGTGATTTTCACGGTGTTGGCATTGACGTGGCTGAATCCCCACGTCTATCTCGACACCGTGCTCATGCTGGGCTCCATCGCGGCCACTCACGGCGAGGAACGCTGGCTATTCGCCGCCGGCGCGGTCGTGGCGAGCATCGTCTGGTTCGTTGCATTGGGTTATGGCGCGCGCCACCTCGGACGCTGGCTCAACACTCCACGCGCGTGGCGCATGCTAGACGGCGTCATCGCCGTGATCATGATCCTCATCGCGGTGAGCTTGGTGGTGCACGTCTTTGCGGGCGGCTGATCGGTCAGGCGCCGTCGAGTGGACGCATGATCCGCTTAAGGAATCGCTGGGTGCGCTCATGCGCTGGAGCGGAGAAGAGCTGCTGTGGCGAACCCTCTTCGACGACGACGCCGCCATCGAGGAACAAGACGTGATCTGCTGCCTCACGTGCGAAAGCAAGTTCGTGGGTGACAACAACCATCGTCCATCCCTCGTCTGCAAGCTCTTTGATGACGAGAAGCACCTCGCCGACCAGCTCAGGATCCAGCGCGCTCGTCGGCTCGTCAAACAGCAGCAGATCGGGGCGCAGCGCTAGCGCTCTGACGATCCCTACTCGCTGCTGCTGACCGCCTGAAAGCTCATGCGGGTGGGCGTGCTCCTTATCGGCAAGTCCCACGCGCGTGAGCAAGGCCCTCGCCTCTGCGATCACTTCGCCTTTCGGACGCCCTTGCACTCGCCAAGGTCCTTCAATGACGTTGTTCAGTACCGTCAGGTGCGGGAAGAGATTGTGGTGCTGAAAGACCATCGCCGAGCGGTCGCGCAGCGCAAAACGGGTGCGCTTCGAAGGCCGTGTGGCAAAGTCAATCTCTGGCCCGCCGTCAAGAGCCAAGATGCCGGCGTCCGGTGTCTCCAGGCCGTTGAGCGAGCGGAGCACGGTTGTCTTGCCGGAACCGCTCGGACCGATAAGAACAACGACTTCGCCACGATGCAGCGTGAGGTCGACGCCCTTGAGCACTTCGTTGTCGCCGAAGCTCTTATGCAGAGCATGCGCGGTCAGCAGCGGCGGGTCAACACGATCAGAACGATCAGTGTGCGACATGACGATCAAGCCTCTTTTCCAACGCATCCTGGCCCAGCGAGAGCACCAGGCAGATCACCCAGTACACAAGCGCGGCCGTCAGATAAACGACCATGAACTTGTAGCTGAATGCAGCGATTTGCTGCGCGATACGAAACAGCTCAGTTACAAGAATCAGAGAGGCGAGAGAGGTGTCCTTGACCAGCGAGATGAAGGTGTTCGACAGCGGGGGCACCGAGACTCGCGCAGCTTGCGGAAGGATGATGCGGGTGAGCGTGCGAGTGCGCCCCATGCCGACGGTGTAAGCCGCTTCCCACTGCCCTTTCGCAACCGAGAGAATCGAGGCGCGGATCACCTCAGCACCGTAACCGCCGACGTTGAGAGAGAACGCCACAATCGCGCTCGGCCATGGATCGACGACGATGCCTATGGAAGGCATTCCGTAGAAGATCACGAACAACTGCACGAGTAGCGGAGTGCCGCGGATAATGGAGATATAAACGCGCGCGATGACCGAAAGGACTCGGTGCTCCGAGATGCGCATCAATGCGGTGCCGAGCGCGAGAACCAGCCCGAAGGCGAACGAGATCAGTGCGAGCGGAATCGTGCCGGTAAGCCCTGCCAGGGCAATAGGCCCGACTGAGCTGAGGAACAGCTCCCAGAGTTCCATGCCTACTCAGTGACGTCTGCGCCGAAGTACTTGGTGCTGATCTCCGAGAGCGTCCCATCGGCGCGCAACTCATCAAGAGCACCGTCGATCGCATCGGCCAGCGCCTGCTTATCCTTCGTGAACGCGAATGCTTGCTCGCCTGCCTCTTCCGTCTCAGCGGCGATCTTCAACCCTGATGGGCCTTCGTTCTTCTCGTAGTCAAGGAAAGTCAACTCATCATTGATGGTGGCGTCAACGCGCCCCTGCTGCAGCAGCTGAACGGCTTGTGCCCACCCCTCGATGGGCTCGACCTTCGCGCCGCTCTCCGTGGCGAGTTCGTACCAGTTGCTTGTGAGGGACTGCGCAGTCGTCTTGCCCTCGAGGTCTTCGAAGGAGGTGATTGAGTCGTCATCGCCAGGAACCACAATCACGCCGTGAGAGACCGTGTACGGCGCGCTGAGGAGGTAGCTTGCTTCGCGCTCATCGTTAATCGTGACCTGGTTGGCGATGACGTCGAAGCGCCCTGCATCCAGACCTGCGAAGATCGCATCCCACTGCGTTTCCTGGAACTCAATCTTGAGGTCAAGCTTCTCTGCGACGGCTTCGATGATTTCTACGTCGTAGCCGACGAGATCTCCCGTGCCGCCGCCCTCATGGAAGCTGAAGGGCCGGTATGTGCCTTCGGTCGCCACCGTGAGAGTGCCTTCATTGACGAGGCCGAGTCCAGATGCCGCCGATTCGGTCGCAGAGCCTTCGCCTTCGCTTGCCGGAGTCCCACTGCATCCGATAAGCGCGATGGCAGCGAACGAGACGATGGTAACAACGGTGAGGCGACGGAACATGGGAGACCCTCCTGGGATCAAAGAAGCCCGTCCGGGTGAGACGGCGCTCCTTCTAAAGTAAACGGGCGACGTCTTCATCAGCGCATCGTATGACGCTGGGTTTCAGCGGGCGCGAGTCGACAACCCTTGTTAACGCAAAATGGCCACCCAGCTTTGGGTGGCCATTTTGACTAAAAGGAGTCCGGCGGTGTCCTACTCTCCCACAGGGTCCCCCCTGCAGTACCATCGGCGCTGTGAGGCTTAGCTTCCGGGTTCGGAATGTAACCGGGCGTTTCCCTCACGCTATGGCCGCCGAAACACTATTGATGTTTCAACCTAAAACCTAAAGACACACGTGGTGCCTGTTAGGGTTCTCGACCGTACATCGAGAACCACTCAGTGGACGCGTAGCAATCAGTAATTCGAACTGATGCGAAATGTTATCAAGTCATCGGCTTATTAGTACCAGTCAGCTGCACACCTTGCGGTGCTTCCACATCTGGCCTATCAACCCAGTAGTCTAGCTGGGAGCCTCTCGCCCCGAGGGGCATGGAAGTCTCATCTTGAGGCCGGCTTCCC
>DQHP01000182.1 GCA_003524435.1 Microbacterium sp. | reverse complement strand
TCGGCGGGCGTAGTCGACGCGGTGGCTGGGCACGCCCATCAGCGGGAAGATGTGGCTTCCGCCGGGGTAGACGACGAGCCGAGTGGGCACGTCGCGCTCGCGCAACGCCGCATACCACTGCTGCGCTTGGCCGAGCGGGCAACGCTGATCCTTCTCGCCATGCAGAACGAGGGTGGGGGTGGTGACGTTCTCGACGGCGGTGTACGGCGACATCGCGGCGAGCCGCTCTCGATCCGCGGAATCCCACGGCATCGCGCCGATCTCGAAGACGTTGAGCAGATGCGCGTCATCGCTGGTGCCGCCGATGCTCACCAGATCCGAGACGATGCCGCCCGCTGCGGCAGCGGCGAAGCGATCATCATGTGCGGTCAGGTACGCCGTCATGAAACCGCCGTAGCTGTAACCGGTGATGGCGAGTCGCTTCGGGTCTGCGATGCCATCGGCGACAAGCTCGTCGATCGGTTCGAGGAAATCTTTCGCATCGGCGACACCCCAGCCGGAGTTCACGCCTTTCCAGAAAGCCTCGCCGTAGCCGTCACTGCCGCGCGGATTGATCATGACGATCGTCCAGCCGCTGGCTGCCAGTTCCTGATGGAACACGTGCATCTCGTCCATCGCGCCGTTCCAGGCGTTGTGTGGTCCACCGTGCACGTCGACCAGCAGCGGTGTGGGCCCGGAGACGGACGGATCGCGCACAATCCAGCCCTGCACTGTGGTGCCATCGCTGATGGTGAACTCGCGGCTTTCGCGCACGAACAGCTCGACGTCTGCGGGCGCAGAGCCGTGGGATGTGACCACAGAACACGTCCCGGTCTCCAGGGAGATGCGCACGATCTCTCCGAAGGACGTGGGTGTCGACAAGGCGACGGCGGCGACGTCGCCACCCACCGACAGCCCACTGACTACCTCATCCGTGCCTCCGAAGACGTGCCGGGAATCGCCACCGGTTAGCGGCACCGCATACAGATGTGTCGCGCCGCGATCGCGGATGGCGAAGAGCACATCGCCGGATGCGGTGAACTGCGGTAGCGCGCCGGGGTAGGCGGGCGCACCGGGCATGACGTTGCGATCGAGGGAGGCGGCGAGATTCGTCGTCTGGCCAGACACGAGGTCCACCCGGAACAGGCCGGCGTGCCCGTGCGGCTCGCTCGTCCAGCCCACGATCACGAGAGATTCGCCTTCCGGCGTGTACGTCACCGTCGCGGCAAGGCCATCGGCAAACGCCACGATGCGCGACGGAGCCGCCGGATCCGCGGGATCGATCGCGTGCACGGCAGAACGGGCATCCAGATCGCTCGCCCCGTCGGGCCGCGCCGTGTAGACGAGTGTCTTCCCGTCTGGCGACCACGCGGGATTCGCCACGTGCACATCGCCGTGGGTGAGCTGGCGGACGCGATCATCGGTGAGATCGAGGACGTGCAGTTGCTGGCGCACCCCGCGCACGAACCATTCTCCGTCGATCATGTAGTCCAGAGCATCCGTGGCGATCGGCGCTGACTCTCGTACGGCGCGCTGCTCAGCTGTCTCCGTCTCGCCGGACTCTCGGGCAACCGGGGCAGTGAACGCGATCTTGGTGGCGTCGGCGTTCCACACCGCAGCGCCCGCACCGAGCGGGATTCGCGTGCGCTGGCGCGGCTCGCCGCCGGCCAGGGGTAGCGTCCACAGCTGTCCGTCACGCACGAAGGCGATCTCGTCACCATGGGGAGAGAAAACCGGTGCGGTGTCGCTTGAGCCGTGCGTGAGGGCGCGGGTCGTCCCATCTTCTTCGAGCCAGATCGCGCTTGTCGCACGATCGGCACCCGTGTCTATGCCGCCGAGGACATATACCAGACGCGAACCATCGGGGGAGAGGGCGGGCTGGCTCGGAATTGTGAGAGCGAGGACGTCGTCAATGCGCATGCTGCGGGTCACGCTGTACTCCTTCATAACGGGGTGAATCTTCATTACGGGGTGAATTGGATGGGATGCGGGATCGCGGACAGAAGCTCGCGAGTGTAGGGATCCTGCGGGTCGCCGAGCACATCTGCCGTTGTGCCCTCCTCGACGATGCGCCCGTCGTGCATGACGGCGACACGGGAGGAGACGTAGCGCACAACAGCGAGATTGTGCGAGATGAACAGCAGTGACAGGCCGAGCTCAGCCTGCAACTCGCGGATGAGATTGAGGATCGTGCCCTGAATCAGCACATCCAGTGCCGAGGTGATCTCATCGGCAATGAGCACCCGTGGCTTTCCGGCCAATGCGCGAGCAATGGCCACGCGCTGTCGCTGCCCTCCTGAGAATCGTCCAGGGTACGCGCCGGCCGTGTCGGGATCCAGATGTACCAGCTCCAGCAGACGTGCGGCCTCAGCCGATCGCGCTCGCCGCGTCATCCCGGATGGCATCACTTCGGCGATACTCGCACCGATGCTCATCCGCGGATCGAGCGAGGAGTACGGATCCTGGAACACCATCTGCAGCAGCCGTGGGCCGCGGCGAGGAACGGGCTCGCCGTCGATGAGGATGCGCCCGGAATGCAACGGCACCAGACCGACCGCGGCGCGTGCAAGTGTGGACTTTCCTGATCCGGATTCGCCGACAACGCCGACGACTTCGCCGTCGGGAACGATGAGGGATGCATCCTCCACCGCGGTCATCGCCGCGCGGCCTGCCCCGTAGCGGACGGTCACGTTTTCGAATCGTAGCTCGCTCACTGTTCCCCCACCTTCGCGTCGCCTGCTTCGCTGAGCGTCGCGAGTGGACGCGTCAGATCGGTGCCCATGTGCGGCACAGCGGCCAGTAGGGCACGTGTGTATGGATGCGTCGCAGACGACAACTCCGTCGCACGCAGCTCTTCCACGATCTCACCGGCGTTCATCACCAACACCCTGTCGCAGAGCTCGGCGACGACGGAAATGTCATGGCTGATGAAGAGAATGGATGCTCCGTTTTCGTCGCGAATTGCACGAAGCAGTGCGAGGACCTGACTCTGGACGGTGACATCGAGGGCAGTGGTGGGTTCATCGGCGATGATCAGCCGAGGCGTGACCATCAATCCCATTCCGATCATTGCGCGCTGGCGCATGCCGCCCGAGAATTCGTACGGATACTGGCGCACGCGACGCGCGGGCTGTGTGATCCGCACGGCCGCGAGGCGGTCGATGGCACGGCGACGCGCTTCGCTTCTGCTGCGGCCAGCGTGCTCTGTGGCGACTTCGGCGAGCTGATCGCCCATCCTCATCGTGGGGTTGAAAGAAGACATCGGGTCCTGGAAGACCATCGCGAGCGATGTGCCCAGCAGGCGGCGAAGCCGCCCCTTGTTCGCGGTGCGGAGTTCTGTTCCGAGGAAGCGAAGCGTGGTTGCCTCTACGTACGCAGGCTCAGCGACGAGTTGTGCGACCGCGAGTGCGGTCATCGACTTGCCAGACCCGGAAGCACCGACGATGCCGACGATCTCGCCTTCGCGAACAGAGAATGACACGCCTCGCACGGCCTGCACAGGTTCGCCAGCGGTGGGGAACGTGACTCTAAGGCCCTCCACCTCAAGCACCGGCCCATCGGACTTCAACCGTTCGACAGCCGCAATAGGATTCGGGGTAGGGCGAGTCCTGCGCCGCACGCGACGCCTCACAGAGTCGAGGATCGCTTCATCTGAGATGCCGAGCGTGCGCGCGGCGGATTCTCCGACGAGGTTGAAGGCGAGTCCGGCGATAACGACCGCGGCACCGGGGGCGAGCGCGGCGAGGGGATTGACGTAAATTCCGCGAACGCCGTCCATCAGAAGGCGTCCCCAGTCATACTCCGGCGGCTGGACGCCGATTCCCAGGAACGACAACCCGGCGAACGCGAGCAGGGCCCCTCCGGCGCCGATTGTCGCATTGACGATGAGCGGCTCGCCGATGTTGGGAAATACATGGCGGAAGAGCACGCGGAACCTGCCGACACCGCCGACACGTGCAGCGGCGATGAAGTCGCGGGCTTCGATGCCGCCGATGAGGTTCTGGCACAACCGCGCAAAAGACGGAGCCCCTGCCAGACCGATGGCGAACACCGCGGAGGTGGCGCTGCTGCCGAAGATCGCGGCGAAGAAGAGCGCGAGCAGCAATCCGGGAAAGGCGACGGCGATGCCAGTGAACCAGATCAGTGGCCGGCCCAGCACGTTCCCGAGCAGGAACGGGGCGGCACCGAGGAAGAGTCCGATTCCCACGGAGACGCAGATGGCGCAGAGAGCGAGCACGATCGACAGCTGCGTCGCCACGAGCGTACGCAGCAGCAGGTCACGGCCGAGGTTGTCCGTTCCGATCAAATGCTCGGCGGACGGGCCGGCGAGCAGATTGCTCGTGTCGCGAACGTCCGCCTGCTCGCCCCAGATCAGTGGAGCGAAGATCGCGGTGAGCAGCACGAGAGTCAGCAGCGCGAGGGCGGTGGCCCCCAGTGGGCTGCGGAGCATACGTCGAATAGCGCGCATCATCCCTCCGCCACAGTCGATTGCGGGTTGAGTATGGCCAGCGCGGCATCCACCACGGTGTTCACCAGGAGCACACCTACGCCGTACACGAGCACGGTGCCCTGGACGAGCGGGTAATCCTTCGTCTGGATGGAACTGACGATCGTGCTGCCGAGGCCGGGCCAGGCGAAGACCGTTTCCACGAGCACGGTTCCGGCGACGAGACTGCTCAGGATCAGCCCGCCGAGCGTGAGTGTCGCAGTGACGGCATTGGGCAGCACGTGGCGGAGATTGATCTTCCACGCGCGCAGTCGCTTTGACTGCGCGGTGCGGACGAAGTCGGTTTCGATGACGGCGAGAACCTCGAGGCGCAGAATGCGCGACAGCACGGCAGCGGGACCGATGGCCAGCGCCAGCACGGGAAGGATGTACGAGTCTGCTCCGCTCTGCCCGGCAACGGGCAGCCATCCCAGCTGCACGCCGAACAGCGCGACGAGGGCGACGCCGAGCAGAAAGTCTGGAATCGATCCCAGCAGAACACTCGATGAGCTGAAGCCCAGTTCGAGGCCCCGTGCACGTCCGCGCTGGGTCGCGATCGCCACGCCGACACCGAGCGGGATCGCGATCACGATGGCCACCAGGAACGCGAGGCCCGCGAGGGCGGCCGTTGCCGGGAGTCGCTGGGCGATCGTGTCAGCGACCGGCAGCTGCGAGCCGATCGACACTCCGAGATCTCCGGTCAGCACGCCGTGCAGAAATCGCAGGTATTGCTCCCAGATCGGATCGCCCAGCCCGAGTGCGGCCCGGCGCGCTTCGACGATCTCCACCGATGCCGTCGGGCCGAGAGCTGATCGCACCGGGTCTCCGGGCACGAGGTGAATCATCAGGAAGGATGCCGTGACCAGCACCCACAGGGAAACGAGCAGTCGACCGCTCCGGCGGAGGATGAAACGCGTCCAGCGATGATCGCTGATGCGCGTCGCATCCTCTGCCAGTCTGGTCGTCACCGTGGTCATATCAACCCAGCATGCGGATGCTGGTCGGCGCGATCTGGCCGGTCCAGTCGAACTCCGCGCCGCTGCCGAACATGTAGACCGTACCCTCGGCGAACGGCACCAGGTCTGCGGCCTCAATGAGCGCAGATTCGGCCTCTTGCCACACCGGGCAGCCTTCAGCGCCTGGCAGCTGCATCGCTTCAGCGACGCCCGCTTCGTAGTCGTCGTTCTGGATGCCGGAGAAGTTGACGCCCTCAGGTGGAGTGATGCCGCTAAGGAAGCCGATCAACTGGTCGGGGCTGTTCACGCTGACCGGAACCCAGCTGATGTCCCACGCTCCGGTGCTGAAGATAGCATCGAGGATCGACGGCTCGTCCTGCTCCCTGCCGTCGACCTGGACGCCGATCTGCTCCCACGCTTCGATTGCGAGTTCCGCAGCGGCAGTTCCGGCTGCGCCGAGACCGTTCTGATAGAGGAAGACGATGCTCAACGGGGTGCCGTCTTTGACGCGCACGCCGTCGGCGCCGAGCTCCCAGCCGGCGGCATCGAGGGCGGCGTTTGCCGCATCGACGTCGAAGGACGGCAGGACGCTGGAGATGGAATCGAACGTGCATCCCCTGGGGGCCACGGTGGCCAGGGCAGACGCGGGACCGCCCTTGCCTGTGGTGATGACCTTCGCCAGCTCGTCGAGATCGAGGGCCTGCGTCAACGCCATGCGAACAGCGGGGTCGCTGGTCGGGTGTCCTTCTGCATGGTTGTACCACTGTTCACCGACGACAGCGCTGCTCTCCAGCGAGAAGAGGTCGGCGCCGAGTGCGCGTTCGGCATCCGGACCGAGCAGCTGTGCAGCGTTCGCCTCACCGGAGAGCATGAGGTTCGTCGCCGTTGTTCCATCGGCGACGATGCGGATGTTGACCACGGCGGGAATGCCTGGTTCATCGACGGTTGCACTGTCTGGTCCCCACGCATACTCGTCGCGGAGCTCAAAGGTGTAGTGATCGTTCGGAACCGCTTCGGCAAGCACGTAGGGCCCTGTGCCGTTGGATGCTGCCGCGAGCGTTGAGCGATCGGCCATACCCGCCTCGCACACCATCGGAAGATTGGCGAGTCCCAGCAACAGGAAGGGCGCTGGCGTGCTGAGCGTCAGCGTGATGGTGTTCCCCTCGGCGACCGTGGTCACACCAGCAGGGAAGAACGCTCCGAGAAACGCGCTCTGATTCGCGGGATCCGAGATCCAATTGAGGTTGTCCGCCGCGGTCTGCGCGGTGAATTCAGTGCCGTCGCTGCACAGGATCCCGTCGTTCAGCGTCAGCGTCGCACTCATCGGCTCCTGCGTCCACTCCGAGGCCAGCTGACTCAGCGGCTGTCCGTCTTCGTCGACGCCGACGAGCGTGTCGTACGCGAAGACGCTCACGTCGAAGAGCGCGCTGCCCGCAGACATCTGCGGGTCGAGATTGCCAGGGTCCGCATTCAAGATCTGGGTAAACGTGCCGCCTTCGATCGGGTCACCCGCAGGCGATCCGTCGCCCTCGTCGGACGAGCATCCGACGAGAACGAGCGCAAGGGCGGTCGCGGTGGTCACGGCCGCGGCGACAGCGCGTTTCGGTGTCATTTCATTTCCTCCTGGGCGATGGCTGTTCGGGATATGCCTGCATCGTGCGTTGTGCGAGTTTCCTGACTACGCCGTGCGTGCGAGCGCGCGGCCGAACTGAACGAAGGAGTGTCGACCATCTGCATCCGGGGCGAGGAACGTGTACACGATGTGCATCCCGTTCTTCTCCTCCCGCATGATGAGCGAGTCCTCGCCGAAGGAGAGCAGTTCGTCTCGGGATGGCTGTTCGCCCATCTCAACCAGGAGACCCTTCGGTCGCTGATCGAGCCAGACCCGGCCGGCGTCGTCCTGAGACACCTCCATATCGAAGATCGAGTTGGAATAGGTGCCCACATACGGTGTGGCATCCACGAGACGCGGTTCCGTCGCAGGAACGGGCGCTGCCGGCATCCCCTCCCCGGTGATTTCACGCAGCAGCGGATCCACGATGTCGTGAAAAAGCCCTATGCCGTCGCCGCCATTGGTGAGCAGGACGACCGCGAGCTGTGCGTCCTGCGTGATGCGGAGGAAGGAGGCCTGTCCGATCGTGTTGCCGTCATGGCCGTAGAGTCGCACGCCGTCGTCGCGAGCGATCTCCCAGCCCAAGCCCCACGCGGTGCCGAGGCCGGTGATGACCGGCAGATGGACGTTGGCCGCCCGCATCGCCTCTACGGCAGAGGGGGAAAGAACCGCGGTGCCGTCGGGGGCCGTTCCACCGGTGAGGTGCATCCGTGCGAACCCGGCGAGGTCACGCGCTGTCATCGCCAGCATCGAGCCTGCGGGCTCGTTAGAACGAGCCATCGCCCATAGCGGTGCGGCCGTTTCGACACCGTCTTCCCCCGGCCCCACGTGCCCTACCGCAACGCGGTGCAGGATTGCCTCATATGGGCTCGGCGAGATGTGCTTCAACCCGAGCGGTGCAGCGATGTGCTCCATGAGCGCCTGCTCCCATGTCTTCTCACGCAGGCGTTCAATGAGAAATCCGAGCACGATATACCCGGCGTTGTTGTAGGAGAACATCTGCCCGGGCGAGAAGGTCTGGGGCATATCAGCGAGAAGATTGACGAACTTCTCGATCGCATCATCGCCGCGCCCGGTGTCCGTGAATATGTCACCCTCGAACCCGCCCTGGTGGGTGAGCAGCTGGCGCACAGTGATCGATGCCGCAACCGCGTCATCTCCGAGATGGAAATCAGGCAGGTACGTGCGGATCGGCTCATCCAGGTCGACCAGGCCTTCATCGACGAGCTGCATGACCAGCGTCGCCGTCCAGACTTTGGTGATCGACCCGATCTGGAACACGGACTCGGGCGTTGCTTCTACCGCGGTCGCGGTGCTGAACACCCCGACGGCGTGATCGATGATCTCACCGTCGATGACAACCGCGACCGCGGCGCCGGGAACCCCGCGCGCGGTCGCCCGTCGTGCGAGTTCGGTCTGCAGGAATTCAGCAACTTCTTTGTGGCTCTCCATGGCCTCACCCTAAGCCGGATCCCCCCTGTGATCCTTCGTTGTAACGGACGGTAAACCCCACACAAGTTAGTTCATCAGAACAAACGAGGCGACGAGCGGCGTCACTTGCACCTTTCGATGGAGTATTCCTGCTTCATCCCCACGCATCTCGTTTGCAGGCCGCGCCCTTTCTAACGTCGAAGAGCGGGCATTTCCCGCGCCCCCTAACCGTGACTCTCGGCAGTGAAAGGACTTTTCAATGACAACCAACAACCTCCGCGGGGCGATAGCGCGACATCCGCTGATCGCGTTCTTCATCCTCGCCAACGGACTGAGTTGGCTGGCGTGGATGCCGTACATTCTCTCTAACAACGGTCTGGGCATCTGGAACTATGACTTTCCCGCACTGCTGGGCACCTCTCAGCTTTTGGGAGTGCTCCCTGGCGCCTACCTCGGGCCGATCACATCCGCTCTTTTGATAACTGCGCTCGTTGACGGACGTTCCGGACTGCGCCGCTGGGTAGGACGCCTGTGGCGTTGGCGCGTCAACTGGCGATGGTATGCACTGGCACTTGTCGGCGGACCGGTCGCGCTGATCGCAGGAAGCTATGTGTTCAGCGGTGGCGCAATGCAGGCACCATCCCTTGCGGCGCTTGCGTTCGTGCTTCCGGGGCTGATGCTGCAGATGATCACGACAGGTCTTGCGGAAGAGCCGGGGTGGCGCGACTTCGCATTGCCGCGACTGCAGGGTCGTTTCACACCCTTGGCAGCCAGCTTCGTGCTCGGGCCGCTGTGGGCGCTCTGGCACATGCCGCTTTTCCTCACGGAGTGGGGCGGATTCCCGAATTCGAACCTGTTGAACGTGGCGTACTTCGTCGGATTCTGCATCGCCATCAACATCGTGATGTCGTGGGTGTTCAATCGCACGAACCAGAGCCTGCCGATCTCCATGCTGCTGCACGTCGGCCTCAACAACACCGCTTCGATCCTGCTGCCGGACATGTTCCCGACCATGACGCTCGAGACCAACAGCCAGATGATGCTGATAGTTTCGGCTATCGCTGCTGCCGCGGTCGTGGTCGCGACGCGCGGACGCCTCGGCGTTCCACTTCCCGTGACGGTTCCTCTTGCCTCTCCTGTCGTCGCGGACGTCACCGCGATCAGGCAATAGACTCCGGAGATGGCCGCTGCCGACGCCCTCCGCGCACCACGAGCGATGGACCTCGTCATCGCCGTGATCTGCGGTGCGGGCGGCATCGGCCTTCTCCTGCTTCTCCAGGGTCTGGACGCGGATGTGACAGGCGTTGTGGTTGCCGTCCCTGTGACGGGAACGTCAGCGTGGTGGCTGGTCGTGGCGACGATCCTGGTGCAGTGCGTGTGCGTGGCGTGGGCACGCCACGCACCGAAGACCACTCTGCTGTTTGTGGCGGTGGCCGCCTTTCTTCTGGCGCTGACGATACCCGGCGCGGTGCTGGAGGTGACGGCGCTCGCAATCGTGGTCGTGGTCTTTCTCGCCTTCCTGAGCGCTCCGTCACACGGACTGTGGTGGACGTTTGCCACTGCAGCGGTGTTGTCCTTGGTGGGAAGTTTCGTCAACGCGATGACCATTGAAGGGGTCGAGCCGCTGCTGGCCGTCGGTGAATCGTTCGTGCAGATCGGCGGCCAGTTCGGGTTCCCCCTGCTGCTCGCGACGGTGCTGCGCGCGCGGCGTGAATCACGCGACGCCCACCGCCGCGAGCTGCGTGCGCTCACACGAGAACGCGACGCGCTCGTGGATGCAACGGTGGCACATGAGCGCACCGCGATGGCACGAGAACTGCACGATATCGCCGCACATCACATGTCAGGTATCGCGTTGATGGCGTCGGCCGTAGAGCGTCAGGTGACGACAGATCCCGATGCTGCGCGCGCAGCGGCGAGCGCCATTCGAGCCGAGAGCACCGCGGTGCTGCAGAACCTTCGTCGAGTTGTGGGACTGCTGCGAGAAGACGGCGCCGGACAGCGGTCAGTCGAGAACTTCGCCTCGGTCGCAGATCTCGTCGAGACGGCCGCCGGCAGCCGGACAGCTGAGGTGCGCCTGTCGATTCTTCGTTCGGATGAGGATCAGACGCTCGGAGAGAGAGTCGGTCCACTCGCGCAGCTCGCTGCCTACCGCACGATTCAAGAGGCACTCGCCAATGCATCCATGCACGCGCCGGGAGCCGCCTGCGTCGTCGAGATCGATGACACCAGAGTTGCAGACGTGCGCGTTCTGGTACGTAACGCACCCGCCACCTCCACGCCGTCGGCATCGTCGAACGGTGGGTTCGGCCTGGTGGGCATGCGTGAGCGTGCCGAGTTGATCGGCGCAGAGCTGAGTTACGGTCGTACTCCTCAGGGTGGGTGGGAAGTGCAACTGATAATCCCTCGGGAAGGAACTTCATGATCCGCGTGCTGATCGCAGATGACCAGGCATTGGTACGGGCGGGGCTGTCGGCTCTGCTCGGCGGAGAAGAAGACATCGAAGTGGTCGCGGTCGCGGAGAACGGCATCGAAGCCCTCGAGCGCGCACGCGAACTCAGACCCGACGTCGCCTGCCTCGACATCCGCATGCCGGGGCGAGACGGCATCGAAGTAGCGCGTGAACTCAGTGCGCCAGGAGTGCGGGAACCGATCCCCGTCCTCATCCTCACCACCTTCGATCTGGACGACTATGTGTTCAGCGCGCTTGAGGCCGGGGCATCCGGTTTTCTCCTCAAAGATGCAGAGCCTGAGGTCATCGTGAACGCCGTCCGTCAGGTTGCCGCCGGGCAGGGCACCATCGATCAGGCGCTCACACGTCGCATCCTGCGCGAGTTCGTGCAGCGCCGTCAGCTTCAGCCGGTCACCGCCCAGCGCGCGGATGACATCTTGACCAGTCGCGAACGCGAGATCCTTCTGCTTCTCGCACAGGGGATGTCCAACGAAGACATCGCGGTTTGCCTCGTCGTCGAAGTATCCACGGTGAAGTCCCATCTCGCCAGAATGCTGCCCAAACTCGGAGTCCGCTCACGTCTGCAGGCTGTCGTCTGGGCATATCAGAACCGCATCGTGGCAGTTCCTGACGCGCTTTAACGCTGACTGCGACCGTTCCTGCATCGAAAGATGCAACCTGAAGGATGCCATCGCACGGGGCTGGGGACGCCCCCTCGCTGCTCATAGCGTCGAATACATCAACACACTTGTACTCGACTTTCAGGAGCAGCACCGATGAACACTACATATCCCCCCGTGACACGCACCGTTGGCGCGGTGCGATTCGATCAGGTGAGCAGGCTCTACCCGAACGGCCCGGGCTTCGTCACCGCGCTGGACGCCGTGACCCTGGAGATCGCGCCGGGCTCGTTCACCGCGATCATGGGGCCGTCCGGTTCCGGCAAGTCCAGCTTCCTCAACGTTGCGGCAGGGCTGGACAGTCCATCGCACGGACGCGTCGTCGTCGGAGACACCGAGTTGAGCGGGATGGCGACAGATGATCTCACTCGCTTCCGCCGGGATCACATCGGCTTCGTGTTCCAGGCGTATAACCTCCTGAACCACCTCACTGTGGCCGAGAACATCGGGCTGCCGCTTGTACTGGCCGGCCGTCAGCCCGATCCGCAGTGGCAGAACTGGCTGATCGAGTCCGTCGGTCTCACCGGCTTGGAGGATCGACTGCCGTCTGCTCTCTCGGGCGGACAGGCGCAGCGTGTCGCGATCGCCCGCGCGCTCATCTCACAACCGATTGTCGTCTTCGCCGATGAGCCCACTGGTGCGCTGGACGCACACACCGGTGAACAGGTGCTCGATGTCCTGCGCACCACTGCGGCACGGTTGGGTCAGACGCTGGTGCTGGTCACTCACGATGCGCGCGCAGCGGCGATCGCGGAGCGCGTGGTATTTCTGAGAGATGGCCGGGTGAACGGACAGATCATTGACCCGACGATCGCGTCGATCTCCGAGCGGCTGCTGGAATTGGGAGCGCGGTCGTGATGCGCGGTGTTCTGCGGTCCGTCTTCCGCATAAATCGGGCGAGCCTCGTCGGTACTTTCGTCATCGTGGCCCTCGCGACGGCGCTGCTCACGGCTACCGGAGCCTGGCTGCAAGCGGGCTGGAGCGCAGATGAGTTCGACAGCGGGATGTCGATGCTGTCGGCCTTGGCATCATCCTTCGCCGGCACGACGCTGATCATCGTGGTGTTCATCGTCGCCTCCACCGTCGCGACCGCCTTACGACGTCGGCGTCGGGAATTCGCGCTTCTGCGTTCCATCGGCGCCACCGCCGCTCAGGTCCGTCAACAGATCACCGCCGAAGTATCTGTCGTGGTCCTCGCCGCTGCGCCCGTCGGCATCGTGGCGGGAATCCTGCTCGCGCCGGTACTGACTCCGTTGCTCGTCTCTAACGGCATCGTTCCCGAAGGCTTCGTGCTGCCGTTCGCCCAGCTTTCGATCATCGCCACTCTTGCGGTGATGTTTCCGACCGCACTGGTTGCGGGGCGTCTTGCCGCACGGGAGAGCGCCCGGTTGACCCCCACAGCCGCCGTCCAGCAGAGCGGCTTCGAGCCGGCGATGATCTCGAAGGGACGCCGTATCGCCGCTGTGGCCACAGGAGTCGCAGGACTGCTCGTCGCGATGATTCCGTTCTTCTTCGAAGGTATCCTCGGCACAGCATCCGGTGCCAGCAGTGTCATTCTGCTGATCGTCGCTGTCGCGCTCGCCGGACCGATCATCTTCAGCACGGTCGCCACACGTGCTGCCGCAGCGACGGCATCGGAGGCACAGCCCGCCCTGGTGCTGGCCGCGGTGAATGCTCGTGGTTTCTCGCGCCGCAACGCCGCCGTCATTGTGCCGCTGGCGCTGTTACTGTCGCTCGGCGCCGTGCAATCCGGTGTGGGAATCGTCTCATCCGCGGCGACGGGGGAGCAGTTGGAGCAGGCGCTCAACGCCGATCTCATTGTTTCTGGTGCAGAAGGTACGGCGGCCCCTGACCTCGACACCGTCGAGGGAGTGCCCGGCGTGACAGCCGTGGCCCAGACTTCGGCAGTTCGGGCTTCGGTGCGTGTCGAAACGACGGGGGTGGAGATTCCCGGACTCGATGCCCTCACGTGGATGCCGACGGCGATTCGCACGATCACACCCGTGAACACCGAACTGCTTGAACCGGGCGTGCTCGAGGGGTCGCTCGATGATCTGACCGACGACGGCACGATCGCGGTGAGCCGCGACACGATCGCGCTCAGCGGCAAGGGAATCGGCGACAGCGTCGATATTCGCCTGCCCGGCGAAGGAGACGCCATCGCGCGGATCGTTGCGATCTACGAGAATTCTCTCGGAGTGGGCGAGTACCTCATGTCGCCGGGGGATGCGTCAGCCGAGCCCTCATCGATTGCGCTGCTGGTGGGCACCGCGCCGGGGTCGACGGCCGACGTGCGAGGCATCCTGGAGGCAGACGGCGCGCTGGTGCTGGAGCCGCATGAGTACTCTCAAGCTGCGCAAGCCGTCAGCGGTGAGGAGCAGGGGCTGTCGAATGTCCTGCTGCTGGCGCTGCTCGCGTTCATCGCCGTCGCTGCGCTCCAGTCGCTGGCCACGATCACCTCCGGACGCCGGGAAGAGTTCGAACTGCTGCGCCGCAGCGGAGCGACGCGGCCACAATTGACGTCGATGGTCGCCGTGGAATCACTTTTCGTGGCGGCTGCCGCGCTCGTGCTGGGCGTTCTTGCCGTGCTCCCCGCGCTGCTCGGCCTCGGCATCGGGATGCTGGGTAACCCTCTTGCCGCCTTCGACCCGGTGATCTTCGGCGGACTGGCGATGATGGTGGCCGTGCTGCCGATGGTGACGATGGTCTCGGTCGGATGGCGCAGCATGACGCCGCAACGGTAGGCAGGGGTCAGGGTCGGCGCGTGCTCGGGGGCCAGGTTGGCCCCCCGAGCACGCGCGAAATGCTTCGTGCACTTTCGCGGAGATCGTGAAGCACAGCATCCGTCACTGGCCAGTCCATCGACGGGAGCACCACGGCGACCGCGGCGATGACGGCACCGGTCTCGCCGCATACGGGGGCGGCGATCGAGGATTCGCCGACCACAGCCTCTTCGTTCTCATAAGCGAGCGCAGTCTCTCGCACTGTTTCTAGTTCGCCGCGGAGCACCGCGAGATCAGTGACAGTTTCAGCCGTGAGTTCGATCAGCGGGGTTGCGGTCACCTCGCGAAGAAGCTCGTCGTCATATGCCAGCAGAATCTTTCCCAGGGCTGAGGCATGGGCGGGAATCGTCAGCCCTGTCTCGGGCATCTGCTCTGAGCCGTCCGGACGCCGGTCATGATGGATGACGAGTACCTCGTCGAGCAGCGGCGCACCGAGACGGGTGGCGAGTCCGGTGCGCTGCGAGAGATCGTGCATCCATCGGATGGAGTGGGCGCGCACATCGAGCGTGTCCAGATACACGCTTGAAAGCTTGACGAGCGCGGGCCCCAACGCGTACCGATTGCCGTTCTTTTCCTGAGCGACGAGGCCGTGTGCCTGCAGAGACTTGACCAAGCCGTGCACGGTCGATGGAGGGAGCTCAAGCGCTGCGGCTAGCTCGCCGATGCCGAGACGACGGGCGCCGCGCAGCAGATTCATGATCTTCGCTGCGCGATCAATCGACTGGATCATTCCACCTCCCTCAGAAGAGTATCCGGCCGTAGAGGTGGGGCTTGACAGGCGCAACATCGACGTCCAGAATTCGATAGTAACGAAGTTCATTCGGCAATGTCGAATAATCTTTTCCCTACGCATCCCGATTCATCGCAACCGGCCGTTCAAAGGAGAACCTGCATGAAGAAGCTCATCAACACCCCAGAGTCACTATTGGCTGATGCGCTTCGCGGCGTTCAGGCCGCGCATCCCGACCTCGTCGTTGATACTGAAAATCGTGTTGTCCACCGCGCGGAGGTGCCGGCCGGTCAGGTCTCGCTGATCTCCGGTGGTGGCACGGGGCACGAGCCGCTGCACAGCGGCTTCGTCGGCAGTGGGATGCTGGCTGCCGCATGTGCGGGGGAGATTTTCACCTCTCCGACGCCCGATCAGATGCTCGCTGCCGCCGGTGCAGTTGATAACGGGTCTGGAGTGCTGTTCGTCGTGAAGAACTACACCGGTGACGTGCTCAACTTCGAGATGGCCGCAGAACTTGCCGAGGCAGAAGGAATCAACGTCCGCTCCGTCGTCGTGGCCGATGACGTCGCGGTGGAAGACTCGACCTTTACCGCAGGTCGCAGGGGCGTGGGAACCACCGTCATCGTCGAGAAGATCGCCGGAGCCGCGGCAGCGGAGGGTCGCTCTCTCGACGACGTTCACGCCATCGCTGAACGAGTCGCTCAGGCTGGTCGGTCGATGGGAGCCGCGCTCACGAGCGGCACTGTCCCTGCCGTAGGCCACCCCAGTTTCGACCTCCCGGAGGACGAGATGGAACTCGGCGTCGGCATCCACGGTGAGCCCGGGCGCCGCCGGACGCCCATGATGAGTGCACACGATCTGGCGGCAGAGCTCGTTTCGGCCATCCTCTCGGATCAGGATGCGATTGATTCTCCGGTAATAGTCTTGCTCAGCGGACTCGGCGGAACACCGCTGATCGAGCTGTATGCGATGTTTGCTGAGGTGTCGGATCTGCTCACCGAGAAGGGGATCACGATCGCTCGCTCACTTGTGGGCGACTACATCACCAGCCTCGATATGGCCGGATGCTCGCTGACGATTGTGCCTGTCGATGACGAGCTTTTGCGGCTCTGGGATGCTCCGGTGTCCACGCCCGCACTGCAATGGGGGAACTAAAGATGACCGACGCGATCACACTGGAGACTTTGACGGGCTGGCTGCACTCATACGCCGACGAGGTGCATGAGAAGGCTGCCTGGTTGACCGAGCTTGATTCAGCAATAGGAGATGCCGACCACGGCACGAATATGGAACGAGGCACGGCCGCGCTGTTGGCCGCGCTGGAGCAGAACACCCCTGCTGATGTGGCGGCACTGTTCAAAGCGGTCGGAATGGCCGTTGTGTCCAAGGTCGGCGGAGCAAGCGGCTCGCTGTACGGCACGCTCTTCCTCGATATGGCAAAGGCCGCACCCGCAACCACAACCATCACACCGGAAGAACTGGCGACAAGCCTTCGTGCCGGAATCTCTGGGGTCATTCGTCGTGGACGTGCGGAGATCGGCGACAAAACTATGATCGATGCGCTCCAGCCCGCCGTGGATGCACTCAGCGAGGCCCTTGACGCGGGCACATCGGCAGCGCGGGCGTTGGCGAAGGCTGCAGAGGCCGCAGAGAGCGGTCGCGATGCGACCCTCCCGCTTGTCGCACGCAAGGGGCGGGCGTCATATTTGGGGGAGCGGAGCGCCGATCATCTTGATCCCGGTGCCGCATCGGCTGCACTGCTTGTGCGCACCCTCGCCTCCGCCGTCGAGACCGCTGCATGATCGGGCTGGTTCTCGTTTCGCACAGCGAGCCGCTGGCACAGGCGACTGCTGATCTTGCGATGCAGATGGTTCACGATGTGCGTCCAGAGATTCGTCTCGCTGGTGGGGCTGCAGGAGGATTCGGCACGGATGCCGCGGCGATCGCTGCGGCCGTCGATGAGCTGGCAGAAGTAGCCTCCGGGGTGGTCTTGATTACCGATCTCGGCTCTGCGGTGCTCAGTGCATCGCTCGCACTGGATATCCGCTCGAGTACGGTTCCCGTGCGCATCAGCAGCGGTCCGTTCGTAGAGGCGACAACGGCCGCGGTCGTCGTCGCTGCAGCCGGAGCGTCCCTCGACGTCGTGTGCCAAGAAGCGAATCAAGCACTGCTCGCCAAGCAGAGCGCACAGGAGGCGGAGGAGCCTGAGGTGCACGAGGCGGCTTCCGCTCCCGAGTCTTCTGACGCGGCATCAGGGGACGTGGAACTGATAAATCCTCAGGGCCTGCACTCTCGTCCCGCAGCGGTGCTCGTGCGCACAGCGAGCGGGTACGAGTCCGCGATTGAGATCACCAACCTCACGGCAGAGCGCGGCCCGGTGAAAGCGGCCAGTTTGATCGGGATTCTTTCCCTCGCAGCGGCAGGTGGTCACACCGTGCGCATTGACGCCCAGGGTCCGGATGCCGCGGAGGCTGTTGCAGCCCTGAGCGCGCTGATTGCGGAGGGCTTCGGCGAGGCCTGAGCCGCGACGTCGACGCTACGGTGCGTATTGCAGCGTGCGCTGCGTCACAAACTCGCGTTCTTTTCCGGACAGTGGGTCGGTGAAACGGAGCTCTCGCGCGAGGAGTTGCAGCGGCCGCTCATGGTCGTCAGGCTTCTCATCGGTGAGGATGGGATACAGATTGTCGTGCAGGATCCCAATGCCCACCGATGCCAGGTGCACGCGCAACTGGTGCATCTTTCCGGTGTGCGGTTTCAGCAGTGTGTGGACGACGTGGTCATTAGCATCGATCAGCTCAACCAGCGTCTCGGAGTTGGGTTCGCGTTCGGAGCTGACCTCAACACAGACCTGGGCACGAAGTTTCTCGATATGCAATCGCACGGTCAGCGGAAGCGGGCTCTCCCAATTCTCGGGGCGCGCGGACACCGCTTCGTAGACCTTCTCGATGCTCCTGCGTTGAAACAGCGATTGGTAGGAGCCGCGAGTTTCTGGGCGCGCGGAAAACATCAAGATGCCGGCGGTCGCGCGATCCAAGCGGTGGATGGGAGCGAGGTCAGCGTTGTCGAGTTGTCTGCGGAGCCTTACCAGTGCCGAATTCTGCACGTAACGCCCGGCCGGGGTGGTGGGCAGGAAATGCGGCTTATCGATGACGACGAGATCATCGTCTTGATACAGAATCTCGGAGTAGAACGGGATCTCGGTTTCTTCGGGTGGTTCCCGGTAGTACCAGATGAACTCTTCCGCGCCGAGAGGAGTGTCGCGCCGCACTGCGGAGCCATCAAAGGCAACAATCTCGCCGCGGTCGAAACGCTCACGTAACCACTCCGCGTCGAGGTGGAAAAAACGCTCGACCATATATGCGCTGATTGTGGGCCACGGCCCCGAATCCGGAAGATGCAGACGTGTGGCGCCGACGCCGTCGCGAACGGGCAGCGGAGAACGCATCGCCATTAGAGGGCCGCCATCAAGCGTCGTAGCTCAGGCTGAGTTTTCGCAGCAGGCCGGCCAGCCGGTCACGGTCGGAGCGTGAGAGTGCCTGCAGAAGTTCAGCTTCGACATCGACAAGGCGAGTGATGGCGGCGTCTACGCGGATCTGGCCGTCTTCAGTCAGCGTGACCAGCACGCTACGGCCGTCGGCGGGGTCAGCCTTGCGTCGCACGAAGCGGCGGCCGACGAGACGGTCGATGCGGTTGGTCATCGTGCCACTGGAGACCAGCGTCTGCTGAAGCAAATTCTTAGGGGAGAGCTGGAAAGGAGCGCCCGCTCGGCGCAGCGCTGAAAGTACATCCCACTCCCACGCTTCGATGTCACTGCGACGAAAGACTTCGCGTCGTGCACGGTCAAGGTGCTTGGAAAGCCGGTCCATGCGAGAGAGCACTTCAAGGGGCGAGAAATCCAGATCGGGGCGCTGGGTGTTCCATGCGCCGACGATCCGATCGACTTCATCTGCCTGTTGCATCTCTCTATTATCCGTCGGAAAACATCACGCGAAGTTCGGGGCTGTCGATATACTCACGGCCGAGAGGGCTCCGCCAGACGAGCGTTCCCTCTGGCTCTTGCGTGACGGTCCACCGATGTCGTGCGTCGACGTCGGGATGCTTCAGCGGATGGTGACTCGAACAGAAGCACGCGAGGTTGCAGAGGGAAGTTGCTCCGCCCAATGCTCTGTCGTGATTGTGATCAATCTCACATCGGGACGGCTTCGCGCGGCATCCGGGAAAACGACAGTGCTGATCACGTGCTCGTAAGTACCGTTTCATGCGGCTGGAGGGCACGTAAGTATCGACGTTCGTGACCATTCCGCTCGGGTCGAGGAAGAGCCGAGCGAAGCTGGGCGCGTTTCCGGCGAGGCCTCGGGCGAAGTCTGGGTGAATGGGACCAATTCCGTCGAACTCGGCCATCATGTCATCGCGCTCAGCAAGCGTGCTCGCAGCGATGGTGACCTGAACGGTGGGGCGAAACGCCTCCATATCGGTGCCGATCACACTCGATGGCACGGCAGTGAGGAGCAAGTCGCAAAAGAGGTCTGCGCGCCGCTGATCCATCGTGCGATCATCATCCATTGCCGCAGCCATCGCGGTGAGCCGGTCATAGATGGCGACGGCTAACAACTCCGGGACCGCACCGATAAGTTGGCTCATACCGTCGGAGGTAGGGCGAACGCTGATCTTGCGCTCTTCTCGTCCCTCGCGATGAGCCTCTTCCTGCGTCACGGAGCGCAACGTAGCGGCCACAGCCCGTGCATGCACGCGGGTGCGTGGCGCAGTGGTTCCACAGGCATATGGTACGAGGTCACGCTCGTATGCAGCGCGCAAGGTTGCCCCATCATCGTCATCGTCGTGGCTTCCCTGCGGAGCGGACTCAACAATCACCTCGGCATGACGTCGACTGATCCGTCCCTCTCGCAGTGCACGAAGCGTTTCGGGGTAGTCGTTGGCAAGCGCCACGCCGATGCTGAACTGATTGTTCATCGTTGCGGGCGCAACGTGGCCTGCCGCCGCGAACTCGGCGACCATTGAACGTTGCGCCATGGAGCTGTGCACGATCTCTGGCCCGGTCTCGTAAGCGAGGAGCTCTGCGCGTTCAGCGAGTGCAACGACGCGACGCGCCTCAAGGGTCGCAATCTGAGACCCCAGTTCGACCCACTCGTCAAGGAGCGCAGCGCGACGGGCGTCGGCGCGAGCCGGATCCGTTCGAGACTCTGCAATGATGGGCATACTCCAGTATCGAACAAATCTACGAAAAATACAAGAGTGTTCGTGAATCTTTCTCGAATATTCTTTGACGCCGAGCAGGTGGGTGTCAGGGACCTCACCTTCAGGCATGGCAGAATTGTCTTGTGGCTCTCAACGCCACGGTCCGCCGTAGTGTAATGGCAGCACGACAGCCTTTGGAGCTGTTAAGTCCAGGTTCGAGTCCTGGCGGCGGAGCATGACGGAGAATAGACTCGCGATCATCGTGCTCGCTGCAGGCAAGGGCACCAGGATGAAATCCCGGTTGCCGAAGGTGTTGCACTCGATCAGCGGTCGACCTCTTGTCGGGCACGTGCTGACCACGGCATCCAAGCTGGGCGCCGACCACGTTGAAGTTGTTGTGCGCCATGACCGCGACCGCGTCGTCGAGGTGTTGAGCGCGCAGTATCCGGATGCCGCGATCGTTGATCAAGATGAGATACCAGGCACTGGGCGTGCCGTCGAGGTCGCCCTTGACGCGATCCCTGATTTCGACGGCGACGTGCTGGTCCTCTCCGGAGACTGCCCACTGGCCGATGAAGTGACGTTGGCTGCCTTCATCGCTGAGCACCGTGCCGCCGATGCCGCAGCGACGTTGATGACCGCGGTCGTCGATGACCCGACCGGCTATGGACGCGTCATTCGCGATAGCGCTGGCGATGTGGACCGCATCGTTGAGCAGAAAGACGCGACGGCCGACGAGGCCTCAGTATCCGAAATCAATGCCGGAATGTACATGTTCCGCGCATCCGCATTGCGCACGTATCTCCCCACTGTTGGCGTCGATAACGCCCAGGGGGAGAAGTACCTGACAGATGTTCCTGGGCTCCTTCGCCAGGCTGGCGACCGCGTCGCGGCATCCGTTGTCGATGACGTTACCGTGACCTTTGGCGTCAATGATCGCGCACAACTCGCAGAAGTTGGCCGCCTCCTTAACGCACGAATCGTGCGCCGCTGGCAGCTCGAAGGCGTCACTATCGTTGACCCCGCCACCACGTGGATCGATGACGATGCCAAGCTCGCATCCGACGTCACGCTGCTGCCGAACACCTACATTGTGGGGGCAACCGTCGTAGAATCTGGCGCGACTATTGGCCCTGATACTTCGCTCGTTGACTGCGAAGTTGGCGAGGATGCTGTCATCCGCCGCACCGACGCAACGCTTGCTGTCATCGGCGCGGGCGCCAATGTCGGGCCGTTCGCCTACATCCGCCCGGGAACCGTCCTCGGCGCTAAGGGCAAAATCGGCACATTCGTCGAGACGAAGAATTCGCAGATCGGTGCGGGCAGCAAGGTGCCGCACCTGTCGTACATCGGCGACACGACGATCGGCGAACGCGTCAACCTTGGTGCGGGAGCGATCACCGCGAACTATGACGATATCGCCAAGCACCGCACCGAAATCGGTGACGAAGTGCACACCGGGTCGCATAACGTCTTCGTCGCCCCCGTTAGAATTGGTGACGGAGCAAAGACCGGAGCAGGAGCGGTCGTCCGCAAGGACATCCCCGCTGGCGCGCTGGCCTTGAGTGTCGCCCCTCAGCGAAATGTTGAGGGGTGGGTCGAAAAAAATCGGGCCGGGACAGGCGCTGCAGAAGCGGCATCTCGGGCCAACAGAGCCGCAGAGTAAGGCAGGTCATGGGGCGCAAGAAGAAGACCGTTGAGCTAGACCGTGAAAATGGCGTAGCTCCCGGAATCATTGCCAAGACCAAGAAGCGACTTGTTGTCGCCGGTGGCCGCTCGCACCCAGAACTGACCGCGGCTGTTGCGGCGGGACTGGGCACGCAGATTGCCCCGACCGAGCACCGCACGTTTGCATCGGGTGAGATCTACTCCCGTTTTGAAGTGTCGATCCGTGGGTGTGATCTTTTCCTCATCCAGACCTTCGGTGAACCGGTGAATGAGTGGCTCATGGAGACACTCATCATGATCGATGCGGCTAAGCGCGCATCGGCAAAGCGCATCACGGTTGTCGCGCCGTATTACCCGTACTCCCGTCAGGACAAGAAGGGTCGTGGCCGCGAGCCGATCAGCGCGCGCCTGGTCGCTGACCTCCTTAAGACCGCCGGTGCCGATCGCGTGATGAGCGTTGATCTGCACGCCGCACAGATTCAGGGCTTCTTCGATGGCCCGGTGGACCACCTCTTTGCAAAGCCGGTGCTCCTCGACTACTTCCAGCGAACGCTGAGCCCTGCCGATCGCGAGATCCTCACTGTTGTGTCGCCAGACATGGGACGCGTCCGCGTCGCAGACACCTGGTCTGACAGCCTGGGAGCACCACTGGCGATCATCCACAAGCGTCGCGACCCGAAGGTTGCGAACCAGGTGTCCGTGCACGAGATCGTCGGTGCAGTCGAAGGACGCACGTGCCTCTTGGTCGACGACATGATCGACACCGGCGGAACGATTGTTAAGGCGGCTCAGGCGCTGAAAGCGAATGGCGCGCACCGCGTTATCGTTGCTGCCACCCACGCGATCTTCAGCGATCCTGCCAGTGAACGTCTGCAAGACGATTCGATCGACGAGGTCGTCGTCACCGACACGATTCCGCTTACTGAATCGCGTCGCTGGGACGGCCTGACGGTGTTGCCGATCGCTCCGCTGCTGGCGCGCGCGATCCACGAAGTCTTTGAAGACGGTTCTGTGACGAGCATGTTCGGCGGCGACGCGTAACAGTTTCAGCCCTCACATAGAGGGTCGTTCTACGCTCGAGATCATGATTGCTGCTTCTTCGTCTCTCCGTGTGAGCTCAGCATTTGTCGGCGTCGCCGGAGCTTTAGCGCTGGTCGGCTGCTCCGGCGCAGCCGATGCAGAAGAAGGCGGGCTTCCCGCGGGTGAATCCGTCGAGTACGCAGACGGCACGTACACTGCGGACGGCTCGTACCAGACGCCCGAGACGGTCGAGAAAATCTCCGTTGCCCTCACTCTTGAAGGCGGCACCGTGACCGACGTTGAGATCACGGGCGATCCGCAGGCACGCGAGACCGAACAATATCAAGGCGCCTTCATCGATGGGATCGCTGAAGAGGTCATCGGCGTTGCCATCGATGATCTCGACGTGAGCCGTGTTGCCGGCTCTTCGCTGACCAGCGGCGGATTCAACTCCGCAGTCGAAGACATCAAGTCCCAAGCAACGAGCTAGCCGATGGCACTCTGGCGCTTCGACGCGATCGGCACTGCGTGGGAGATCGAGACGGCGTATGCCCTTGATCAGGGTGTACGAGACAGAGTGCACGGTGTCATCGACGATTTCGACCGCGTCTGGTCGCGTTTTCGTGCTGATTCCCTCGTCGCGCACCTCTCAAGATCAGGCGGCAGCGGTGATTCGCCGGATGCTGCCGCGATGCTGGACACATATCTTGACGTTTCGACGGCCACTGACGGAGCAGTCAATCCGCTGGTGGGGGAGAGTCTCAGCGCACTCGGTTATGACGCGGCATACTCCTTCGTCGCCGGTGCACCGCTAGCCGCGCCGCGCGAGTGGACGAGCATCTTGTCGTGGTCAGTAGAACAGCTGTCGTTGAAATCACCGGCGATCATCGATGTCGGAGCGCTCGGCAAGGGGCGACTCGTCGACCTTGTGCGCGCTGAGCTGTCCGATATCGCCGGGGACCTCACGATAGATGCTGGCGGCGATATCGCTGTGCGCGGACGCGAGGTGCGCATCGCTCTGGAGCATCCCTTCGACCCGAAGCTCGCGATCGGCGTGGCCACCATCGCTGATCAGTCGCTGTGCGCATCGGCGATCAACCGCCGTGCGTGGGGCGAGGGCCTGCATCATGTCCTGGATGCGCGTACTGGCGCACCGGTTCGGACATGGGCCGCCACGTGGGCGATCGCCCCGTCGGCTATGCACGCGGACGCTGTCGCCACCGCCCTCTTCTTCGAAGGCGGCGCTGATCTCGCACGCCAATGGGGCGTGGAATGGGTGCGGATGAGCACCGACGGCTACGCAGAGAGATCCGAAGGCCGCGCGGTTGAGCTGTTCACGACCCGTCGGCTTCGTGGATAGGGAAGAGTTAATGCTGTGACGTTTTCACCCACCGTTGTCCGCCAGCGGGTACTTGCCGTTCTCGGAACGATGTCGATGTACCGGTTGGTGCTGTTCTCCCTGATCGCCCTTGCCCTGATCGCACTCGTGCTGTCGGCTCTCGGCGTCATCGTCTCGCCCACTCCATTCGAGCTGCTCGCGTCATTCGCGGTTCTCGCCGTCGTGATCTCGCTGGTCGACGCCGGCATCCAGCGTCTGTTGCATCTGCCATGGCGCGTCGAGTCTTCTCTGGTGACCGCGCTGATCCTGCTGTTCATTATGAGGCCAGGCGCAGAGCTCGCACCGCTTGTCGGTCTTGCGCTCGCCGGAGCGCTTGCGAGCATCTCAAAATACATCATCGCCTGGCGTGGCAGGCACGTCGTGAACCCGGCTGCATTCGGTGCTGCCGTGGTATCGATCGTCGGATCTTTCGGCGCCTTCGAATGGCTCGGCACATCTGCATCGTGGTGGATAGGCAACCCGGCGATGGCGATTCCCGTGGCCGTGCTGGGGCTCGCCGTGCTCTGGCGCACGGAGAAGGTCCGCGTCGTGGTTGTGTTTGTTTTGATCGCGGTGGCCACATCGGTGGTGCGCCAGGCCGTGCAGGCACAGCAGTTCGAAATCGCTTTTGACCTGCCGCTCGCCTTGCAGTTCGCCGTGCTGCAGACGCCGTATCTGTTCCTCGGTGCGTTCATGGTGTCAGAGCCGTTGACCAGCCCACCGCGACGCTGGCAGCAGTTCTCCGTCGCGGCACTGGTCGGCGTGCTGGCCGGATGGCCGATCATGATCGGCGACATGTTCACCCTCGGACAAGAACGCGCGCTGTTGATCGGCAACCTTCTCGCCTTCGCATTCGCCCTCCGAGGTTCCGTGCGGTTGACGTTGGTTGCCAGAGAGTTCATCACTCCGACCGCGCAGGAGCTCACCTTCCGAGCGAAGGGCAAGCTGAAATTTCTGCCGGGACAGTACCTCGAGCTCGACGTCCCGCACAGCCACCCAGATGCGAGGGGTACTCGCCGCGAGTTCAGTATCGTGTCTGCCCCGGCAGATCTTCCGACACTTCGGATCGCGTACAAGGACGGCGATCAGAAGCATCCCTCCAGCTATAAGCGCGCGCTTGCGGCTGCGCAGCCAGGAGCAACACTGGCCGTCACCGGCACGTGGGGAGATTTCCTCCTGCCGCGCGGGAACACGCCCGTGCTGATGGTCGCCGCGGGCATCGGTGTCACACCATTCGTCTCACAGTTGCGGCAGATGCACGCCGAAGGTGTCCAGCGTGATGTCGTGCTCGTATACGTCGCCGCAGAGGCGTCAGAGCTGGCATTTCGCGGGGAGCTCGAGGCAACCGGCGTGCGCACGGTCGTATTCACCAGAGATGCCCCACAGGATCTGCCGGCGCACTGGACATGGTCGCAGGGCAACCGACTCGACGCGCAGGGACTGGAAAGCACCGTCAATGACATCGGCCTACGCCACGCGTTCATCTCGGGCCCGCCGCGGCTGCTCGCTGAACTCGCCCCTGCTCTGCACAAGGCACGTTCGCTCACTACCGATGCTTTCGCCGGGTACTAGCCGTCGCCGCCCCTGATACCCGTCCGCCCCTGACACCTGTCCGCCCCACTTTGCAGGGCGATAGTACGGGTGCAGGGCCTTTCGGCGGCGAGTCGCCCTGCACCCGTGCATCCGCCCTGCACCTGTGCGGCCTGACTCGTTCTGCACAATGGTGGGATCTGGCGAACTATCCACAATCGCCGCGTTTGGTCTCTATGAAACTTCGTGGTGCGCCAAGATCGCCGGATGCTGAAACCTGCTGAACTCATCGATAAAGAGGGCGGTGTCGCCCGAGGAACCCGCCTTCAGGAATTCGGTTTCTCGCGACGGATGCTCGCCGAAGAAGTGCGAAGCTGCACGATTTTACGCGTGCGGCCGGGAGTGTTCGTAACGCCATCCACGGCGCCGGATCTGGTCAGTGCCGCCGCCCACGGCGGTGCTGTGACGTGTGCGCGTGCGCTTAGGATGCACGACATCTGGACTCTGAACGAGGACTTATCCGTCCATGTGTGGCTGGGCGGCACGGGGAGAGTTCACCATCCCAAGGAGTGCTCGTGTGTCGGTCATTTCTTCGCAGGGACGATGAAACTCGGCCTCGCTCCTCTGGAAGTCGTGCTCGTCCACGTGTATCACTGCCACGGTGATGAAGCCTTCTTCGCGGCGCTGGAATCGGCGCTTCGTCAGCGCAAGATCACGTCGTCCGCAAAAACGCGCATACGAAGTCGACTTTCAGTTGGGGCACGCTGGCTGGTCGACCTTGCGCGAAGTGATGCAGACAGCGGTCTGGAGTCTCTATTGCGACTGCGCCTTCATCTGCTCGGAATTCGACTCGACTGCCAGGTGATGATTCCGACGGTGGGCAGGGTCGACTTCGTCGTTGGTGGGAGCGTGATCGTAGAGACGGACGGCAAGCAGAATCACGACGGTCCGTCGCGCCGGCACAACGATTTGATGAGGGATGCCGCGGCATCCCTTCTTGGGTATGAGACGCTCCGCTTCGACTACGCACAGGTGATTCACCACTGGGCCGATGTCGAGGCGGCGATCCTAGCCGCGTTGAGTCGGGCCTCACACCGCCGTTGAACGGGCGCACTTGCAGGGAGATCGTACAGGTGCAGGGCGACACACCGACGGATCTCTCTTCATCCGTTCAATCGTCCTGCAACTGTACGAGAGAACGCACCTAGGCGTAAGTCGCAACCTCACCGGCCGATGCAGGGGCCGGCCACAGCGGAAGCCGTACGGTGAACGACGTGTCACCGGGTTGACTGTCGACCGTGATGGTGCCGCGGTGTCCTTCGACGATCGCCTTGACGATGGCGAGACCGAGGCCAGTGCCGCCGGTCTGACGGGCACGCGAGCTGTCGCCACGCGCGAATCGCGCAAACATCTCATCGCGCACCTGGGGATCGATGCCAGGACCATCATCGTGCACACAGATGACGGCGTCACTGGCTTCAGCGCTGACTTTCAGCGTGATTGCCGTGCCTGCAGGGGTGTGCGTGCGGGCATTGGCGAGCAAGTTCGTGACCACCTGATGTAGGCGCCCGGCATCGCCGAGCACGACCACTGGTTCTTCGGAGACATCGACACTCCAGCGATGCTCCGGTGCCGTGGGTCGCGCATCTGCGAGGCCTTCAAGAGCGAGTTGGGTGAGGTCGACGGATCCATGCACGAGTTCTTGACCCTCATCGAGTCGTGCCAATAGCAGCAGATCTTCGACCAGGCGGGACATCCGTAACGACTGTGCCTGGATCCGCTCAAGTGATGTCTGCGCTGTTTCTGGGAGTGTTCGATCTCGCAGCGACAGCTCCGAATAGCCACGGATTGATGCCAAAGGCGTACGAAGTTCGTGGCTGGCGTCGGCGACGAAACGTCGCATTCGCTCTTCATTCTGCTGACGCGACGCCAGCGAATCGTTGACGTGATCGAGCAGTTTGTTGAGCGAGGCGCCGACCATCCCGGTTTCGGTGCGTGGATCTGCCTCTGACGCCGGCACGCGCTCAGTGATCGTCACTTCACCACGATCGAGCGGCTGATTGGCGACTCTCGTGGCGGTTCCTGCCACGGCGCGCAGCGGTCGCAAACTGAAGCGAATCGTCACAGCAGTCGTCAGGGCAAGCAGGATGAGTCCGCCGAGGGTGGTGAGGCCGATCACCGTGAGCAACTGGGCCAGCGTGCTCTGTACCTCATCGCGGGGGAGCCCTGTGACCACAATGACGTCGGTGCTCTGCCGGACCGAGATACTAAATGAACCCAACCCCGGAATATTGACTGCGCCGTTCGGAGATTTCTGGATGATCTCGTTCAACGCGTACATCTGTTCATCGGACAGATCGCTTGTGCCCTCGGGGGTCGCGACCACGCCGCTGGCAGTATCCGGCAGGAAAATCGCCATCAGCAGTCCGGGAACCTGGAACCGTTCGCCGGACAGTGCGCTGCGAGCGGTGACCGGATCGCCGGTCGGAGCCGTCCTGATCAGTTGCTCAGAAACGAGGTAACTGGTGCGATCGGCGGTTAAGCGCACCTGATCTTTCAACCGATCTTCTAGCGAGGTGCCAAGCGTTGCGCTCGTGATCACGGCGACGATGATGAGGATGAGCGACACGAACCCGATGACGGCGACCATGAGCCGCGCCTGCAGGGTCATCGGGTGGCGATTCATCCCCATCTGCGTCACTGCGGCGCCTTGATCATGTATCCGACGCCGCGGACCGTGTGCAGTAGCGGGGTGCGGCCCGCATCGAGCTTTTTGCGCAGGTACGAAATGTAGAGCTCGACAACAGATGATTTTCCACCGAAGTCATAGCTCCAGACGCGGTCGAGGATCTGCGCCTTCGACAGCACCCGGCGCTCGTTGCGCATGAGGTAGCGCAGCAGCTCGAATTCGGTCGCGGTCAGTTCGATCTCGGTGCCGTCGCGCTCGACCTCGTGGCTGTCTTCGTTGAGCGTGAGATCGCCGACGCGGAGGATCGATTGGCCTTCGTCAGTGGTGGCAAGCCCGGTGCGGCGGATGACGGCGCGTAATCGCGCGATGACCTCTTCCAAGCTGAACGGCTTGGTCACGTAGTCGTCGCCGCCGGCGGTGAGACCGGCGATTCGATCGCCGACGCCATCTTTGGCAGTGAGGAAAAGCACGGGCACGAGGTTGCCGGACTCTCTCAGGCGCCGTAACACGCTCATGCCGTCAAGGTCGGGCATCATGATGTCGAGCACCAGTGCGTCGGGCTCAAACTCGTGCGCAACCTGGAGCGCTTCAAGGCCTGAGGATGCGGTGCGCACCTCCCATCCCTCCATGCGAAGTGCCATCGCGAGGAGGTCGGTGAGCATCTGCTCGTCATCCACCGCGAGGATCCGCAGGGGAGAGCCATCGGGGCGGCGGAGGTCAGGCTGGTCGTGGGTCATGCATCCATTCTGAGCAATCAGCTATGGAGTTTCTATGGAGTTAGCTATGTGCGCTCTGTGAATCCTGAGTCACCCGGTGAAGCGCGCGTTCCTTGGTCGGTCAGAGTTCGCGGCCCCAGATTGTACTCATCTCATCGAGCGCGCGTTCAGTGATGGAGATCATCGACTGGCCGGCCTTCTCTGCGTTTCCCGTCTGGATGGCGGTGGCAATATCGACATGCCACTGCAATGCTTCGGCCGCGGGGAACTGTGGCATCAGGTTGTACTGCGATCTGCTGCGCAGGACCTCCTCGACGAGGTGATGCAGCTGCGCAAACATCTCGTTGCCGCTGAGTTTCAAGATGAGCTGGTGAAACTGCAGGTCAAGACGGAGGAACTCCTGAGAATCGCCCTGTTTGCCGGCCGCCCATAAACGCCCGGCGAGTCCCACCAGGTCGCTCGCTTCGTTCAAAGGTGCGCGAATGGCCGCGAGCCGGGCGGCGGCCGGCTCTATCGCGCCACGTAGCTCAGTGAGGGAGCGCAGCTGCGCGACGCGGCTGGGTCCGGCTAGTCGCCAGCGAATGACCTGAAGGTCGTAGACGTTCCAATGAATGAGGGGGAGGACGCGCACGCCGACACGTCGCTTCGGAGTCACGAGTCCGAGTGTCTGCAAAGCGCGCAGCGCCTCGCGGACGACCGGGCGTGAGACCTGGAAGCGGCTTTCAATCGACTCAGTGGTGAATGTTGTCTCCGGCTCAATTGCCCCAGCGCAGATTTCGCGGCCGAGCGTATCGAGTACAAAGTTGCGCAGGTCACCCATCGCGCTTGCGGGAGCGGGATCAGCGCCGAGCCCCGTTTCATTCGTCATGACTCGAGCATATCTTTTTGATCACAGGAGTTGATAAGTATGACTTGTGACTACTATCTTGGCCACTAAGCAGACGTAATGGAACACCTGCACCAGGAGCCAGCACAACGAGGCGCGGCTCAGGATGGAGTCACAGTGAAGTACGGATCCAAGACCGCCCGCTTCCTCGCGGCGGCAACAACGGCAGTCGTCGCCGGAGCGCTGGTCAGTTGCAGCTCAGGTGGCGCAGACATCGACGAGAACGCGGGCATCGAGGGTGAAACGATTCGCGTCACTCTCGCCAACCACGTCTGGACCGAGACGATCAAGGAGCTGATCCCCGAGTTCGAAGAGGAAACCGGCGCCAAGGTTGAGATCAGCCAGCTCGCCGAAGATCAGCTCTCTGACCAGTACAACGTCAAGCTCAACGCAGGAACCGATGAGATCGACGTACTGATGTACCGCCCGCTGCAAGAGAACAAACTGTTCGCCAGCAACGGTTATCTTTCAGACATTACCGAGCTCGCCGAAGGCGACGAGGAGTGGGAATGGGCCGACTTCCAGAGTGGCCCGGCTTCGCTGACCAGCTATGACGATGCGGTCGTCGGTGTGCCGATCATCACCGAGCGTACGGTTCTCTACTACCGCAAGGACCTCCTCGAAGAGGCCGGCCTTGAAGTGCCGACCACGCTGGACGAGCTCGACGCCGCGGCAGCAGCGATCCACGAGTTGCACCCTGATGTTGCGGGTTACATCGGTCGTACGGGCAAGTCGGCAGCGGTGACACAGTTCAGCGCGTTCCTGTACAGCTTCGGTGGTCAGTGGATTAACGATGACGGTACGTCCGGAATCGGCAGTGACGAGGCTCGCGCGGCATACCAGTACTACGGCGACCTCATCAGCACGCACACCGACGCCACGATCAACCCCGAGATGAGCTGGCCCGAGGCGTTCGCCGTGTTCCAGCAAGGACAGGCCGCGTTTATCGCCGATGCGGACAGCCTATACAAGAACATGACCGACGAGACCCAATCGACGGTCTCTGAGCAGGTCGGTTTCGCACCGTTCCCCGAAGGGGATGCTGGCTCTAAGCCATACAACGTCGCGGCATGGGCGCTCGCGATCAACGAGTCCTCCGCGAACCAGGATGCTGCATGGCAGTTCATCAAATGGGCAACGTCCAAGGAGATCACGCTCGAGATGTCGAAGCTTGGCGTCATGGGTGCGCGCAGCTCGGTGTGGGACGACGCTGATGCGACGGCTGAGTACCCCGCTGAGCTCGTTGAGGCGATCAAGATCAATGGCGAGAACGGTGAGGGTCAGGACCGTCCGCTCGTGATTCAGGTCGCGAAAGCTCGCGAGATGGTCGGCGAGCCGATCGTGGAGGCGATCGCCGGAGGCGATGTGGACGGCGCGGTCGACAGCGCGAACAAGAAGTTCGATGAGTTCCTCCTCGAGGACTCCGAGTAACAGATTCCGCTCCCGTCGCTGCCCCGGTATCGCACTGGGGCAGCGACGGCAGACCCTCACGGATGTCACTTATGACTGCATTACAAAACTCCGAGACGGTCGGAGTGCGCGAGCGCTTCAGCCGTTGGTCCAACCGGCATCGCAAGTGGCTATTCGCCGCACCTGCCATCACGTTCACCACGCTGCTGCTCGTTATCCCGCTTGGCTGGACGCTGTTTCTTAGCTTCACCGACGCGAAGCGCTCTGTCCGTCGAAAGTTTGGTTTCCTCGGCCTCGAGAACTACACCGAGGCACTCACCGATACTGAACGGTTCTGGCCAGCGGTGTGGCGCACCTTCGCCTTCACGGGCGGAGCGCTCTTCTTCGAACTCATCCTCGGCATGATTATCGCGCTACTGCTCTGGAAGCCTTTCCGGGGCCAGGGTGCGGTGCGCACGATCATTCTGCTTCCGCTGGTGGCAACGCCCGTCGCCGTCGGCATGATGTGGCGGCTGCTCTTCGAGCCCAACATCGGCTTCGTCAACGAGATGCTCGGCTGGGTCGGCATCCCGCCGCAACCGTGGCTTGCTGATCCATCCACCTCACTGGCAACACTTGTATTCGTCGACGTCTGGCAGTGGACGCCGATGGTAGCGCTCATTCTGCTGGCTGGCCTCACCGGACTCTCCGATGAGCCGCAGGAGGCCGCGAAGGTCGACGGCGCGAACGGCTGGCAGCGCTTCTGGTACGTCACCGTGCCGCTGATGCGCAGCGTGATCGTCGCCGCGGTTCTTCTGCGCGGCATCGACGCGCTGAAGACCTTTGACCTTATCTACGCGACCAAGGGCAAGGGCGGTGGTGCGTTCCATGACGCGGAAACGCTCAACATCTATGCCTACGGGTTGAGCTTCGACTACAACGAGTACGGGCTGGCGTCAGCGGTCCTGATCCTCTTCTTCCTCATCATCCTCGGCGTGATCTGGGTGCTCCAGATGCAGAGAAAGGTCAAGGACTCATGACCACCATGACCGATACACGCACCGAGATCGCACCGGTTCTTCCTCGCCGCCGTCGCAAAGTCCGCGTGGGCACAGTGGGGAGGGTTATCGGCATCGCCCTGATCGTCTTGGCGTTCCTCGGACCGATCGTCTGGATGGTGCTGGCGAGCTTCAAATACAACGTGCAGATCTATGACGCGAGCAAGGCATTTATCTTCGATCCGACGTTGGACAACTACGGCACAGTCTTCGATCCGCGCCGCGGCAATTATCTCGTCTACATCTGGAACTCGTTCTTTATCGCCTTCATGGCGACGGCTCTGTCTATGGTGCTAGCGCTACCTGCGGCATATGCGATGAGTCGGTTCCTGATGAACAAGTCGGCAATGGCAGTACTGCTGGCGCGCATCATCCCTGGTGTCAGCCTGCTCGTGCCCTGGTATTTCATCTTCGCTCAACTGAAGATGACCGGCGGATACCTGCCACTGATCCTGTCGCACATGTTCGTATCGTTGCCGCTGATCCTCTACATCATGATGTCCTTCTTCGATCAGCTCCCTGAAGAGCTGGAGGAATCGGCGCAGGTGGACGGACTGACGGCGATCGGAGCGTTCTTCCGCATCACCTTGCCGCTTTCGGTGCCTGGCATCGCGACGGCGACGATCCTGTCGTTTATCTTCAGCTGGAACAACTTCATGTTCGCCCTGGTGCTCTCCGGCAATTCCACCAAGACCCTTCCCGTGGCGATCTTCGACTTCATCGGTTACGCCTCGATCGACTGGGGAGCTCTGATGGCAGCATCCGTCGTGGTGACGACGCCGATCATGCTCATCGCGCTGTTCACACAGCGCTATATCGTGACCGGGCTCACCGCCGGCGCAACGAAGGGCTGAGGGTTGACTGCGAAATCCCGTGTCTCAATCGTCGTGATGGGTGTTCAAGGAATCGGAAAGTCGACGATTGGCGAGATGCTGGCTGATCGTCTGGACGTCCCTTTCGTCGATGGCGACACTCTGCATTCTGAGCGCAACGTCGAGTTGATGGCGTCAGGGACGCCGTTGACTGATACTGACCGTGCGCCGTGGCTAGCCGCAATCGGCGCGGTGCTGGTCGAGCATGCCGCCCGAAAGGGCGTCGTCGTGGCCTGCTCGGCTTTGCGACGCGAATATCGTGACCTCCTGCGTACCCACGACCCATCTGTTTACTTTGTCGAGCCGTGGGGGCCCATCGAGCTCATCCGTGAGCGCATCAGCGGACGCACTCACGAGTACATGCCGCCGACGTTGCTGCAATCGCAGTACGACACTTTAGAGCCGCTGACGGCTGACGAGCGTGGCATCCGGGTGAGCGTGCGCGAGACCCCTGACCAGATCGTTGCGGAGGTCACCCGTGATTACCTCGCACAGGCAGGAGCTGAGGCATGAGAGACACAATCGCGCGGGTGGAATCATTCCCCGTCGCACCGCGCTGGTTGTTCGTGCGGATTGAAACCAATGAGGGGCTGGTCGGCTGGGGTGAGGCGTCGTTGGAAGGCTATGCCGACGTCGTGCGCGCCGCGGTCGATCAGTTCAGCGAGTACCTCCTCGGGCGCGACCCCGCGCTGATCGAGGACCACTGGCAGGTGCTGACGAAAAGCCAGTTCTATCGCGGCGGTCCGGTTCTTTCTAGCGCCGTGGCCGGCGTTGATCAGGCGCTCTGGGATCTCAAAGGGAAGCGACTGGGAGTGCCAGTTCACGACCTTCTTGGCGGCGCGGTCCGCGACCGCATCCGCGCATACGGCTGGGTCGGCGGTGACGATCCGGCAGAGGTTGCCGACCAGATCTCCGCGCAGTTGGCGGTCGGGCTGACCGCAGTGAAGATGAACGCCTCCGGCAAGATGAGTCGAAACGGGTCTTCCGCTGAGCTCGACGGCGTCGTCTCTCGTGTTGCCAGCGCCCGCGAGGTGCTGGGGCCAGATCGTGATGTTGCCGTCGACCTGCACGGCCGCTTCACACTCGCGAGCGCGCGCAGGCTTGCACCGCTGCTTGAGCCGCTGCATCCGTTCTTCGTCGAAGAGCCGGTCGTCCCCGAGAACTCACACGTCATAGGTCGACTGGTGGATGCCACGACGATTCCGATTGCGACAGGGGAGCGACTGTACAGCAGGCAGGAATTCCTGCCGGTGCTGCAGGCCGGAATCGCGATTGCGCAGCCTGACCTCTCGCATGCCGGTGGAATCTCTGAAGTGCGCCGCATAGCAGCTCTCGCCGAGACATTCGATGTGTCGATCGCGCCGCACTGCCCGCTCGGTCCGCTCGCGCTGGCGGCATGTTTGCAGGTGGGTTTTGCGACGCCGAACTATCTGATCCAGGAACAGTCGATTGGTATCCACTACAACCACGGCGCGGAGGTGCTCGATTACGTTGCCGACACATCGCCGTTGCAGTTCGTCGACGGCGGATTCGAACTGCTGAAGAGCCCGGGACTCGGGATCGAGATTGATGAGAAGGCCGTAAGAGATGCCGCGTCCCGTTGGACACGGTGGCAAAATCCGATCTGGCGGCATGCAGACGGATCATTGGCGGAATGGTAAATAAGGGGAGTTCAACATGATCATCGACAAGGCTGAGGTCATTGTCACCAGCCCCGGTCGAAACTTCGTGACGCTACGTCTGACCACAGATGACGGGCATGTGGGAATCGGTGATGCCACGCTGAACGGGCGTGAACTTGCGGTAGTGAGCTATCTCAAAGATCACGTTGTACCGCTACTGCTGGGGCGCGATGCGCACCGCATCGAAGACACCTGGCAGTTTTTATACCGCTCGGCGTACTGGCGTCGCGGTCCCGTCACAATGGCGGCGAATGCTGCGGTCGACATGGCGCTGTGGGATATCAAGGGCAAGGCGGCAGGGATGCCGGTGTACCAGTTGCTGGGCGGAGCATCGCGCGATGGTCTGCTCGCGTACGGACATGCATCGGGCAAAGAGCTTCCCGAGCTATTCGATTCTGTTCGTTCACACCTGGAGCAGGGATACCAGGCGATCCGTATTCAGACCGGCGTTCCTGGGCTGAAAGCGATCTACGGGATCGCCTCGCAGTCGTCGGATGCTGGTGGTGGCGAATCTCGGTATGACCACGAGCCCGCGCGCCGTGGGGCATTGCCTGTGCAGGAAGACTGGGACACCCGCGCGTATCTACGGCATCTCCCCGGTGTCTTTGAAGCAGTGCGTAACGAGTTCGGTCCCGAGATCCCACTGCTGCACGACGGACATCACCGCATGACACCGATTCAGGCTGCGAAGCTGGGCAAATCGCTCGAACCATATGATCTGTTCTGGCTCGAAGACTGCACTCCGGCTGAGAACCAAGAGGCGCTGCGGCTCGTGCGCCAACACACGACGACTCCACTTGCGATCGGTGAGATTTTCAATACGGTGTGGGACTTTCAAGGCCTCATTCGTGAGCAGCTGATCGACTACGTTCGCGGTGCTGTGACGCACATGGGCGGTATCTCGCCGTTGAAGAAGACGCTCGACTATGCCGCGCAGTACCAGATCAAATCGGGCATGCACGGCCCGACAGACATTTCGCCGGTCGGCATGGCTGCCGCGATGCACCTGGGCCTGAGCATCCACAACTTCGGTATCCAGGAGTACATGCAGCACTCTGAGGAGACCAACCAGGTATTCGAGCAGTCCTTTACTTGGTCTGGTGGAATGCTGCATCCCGGCGACAAACCCGGACTCGGTGTGGAATTGAACGTCGACGAGGCCGGAAAGTATCCGTACGAACAGGCCTACCTGCCATTTAATCGGCTTGCTGACGGCACCGTTCACGATTGGTGATGTCATGGCAGAGATGATGCGTGCCGTGATCAAGCGAGCGGATGGCGTCTCTGGCATCGAGATCAGCGACGTCGACGTGCCTGTGGCCGAGCCTGGTCACGCTGTCATTGACGTGCTGGCGACGGGTATCTGCGGCACGGATGTGCACATTGCCCACGATGAGTATGCGCACGAGCGGCCGGTGGTCATGGGACACGAGGTGCTCGGCAGAGTCTCGACGGTCGGTTCCCATGCAGACGCGGAATGGATCGGCGCGAAAGTCGCCGTAGAAACGTACTTCGCCGCATGTGAGATCTGCGACATGTGCCGCGGCGGTCGCCGCAACCTCTGCAGTGAGCGGCGTTCTCTGGGCTCATTTCGAAACGGCGGCTTCGCCGCAAAAATGCTCACGCCCGTCCTCAACCTGCACCGCCTGCCCGAAACTCCGGGAGAACTCGACGGTGTGCTCAGTGAGCCTCTGGCGTGCGTTGCGCAATGCTTGCTTAACCCGCCGGTTGTGCAACCGGGGGATAAGGTTCTGGTCACCGGTCCCGGAGCGATGGGACAGCTCTCCGCGCAGGTAGCGAAAGCGTCCGGCGCAGACGTAACGCTTGCGGGACTCGCCTCGGATGCTGCGCGTTTAGAGGTGGCATCCGCACTCGGCATCAACACAACGACGCAGACGCCAGCTGAGGATTCCTACGACGTTGTCATCGAGTGCTCGGGATCGGCACCAGGAGCGGCGAATGCGCTGCGGGCCGCACGGCGGGGCGGTCGCTACGTGCAGGTCGGGATATTCGGCCGCGATGTGACGCTACCGATGGATGCGGTGCTCTATAAGGAGCTCACGCTCACGAGCGGTTTTGCCTCGACTCCGGGCTCATGGCGCGCGGCAATGCGCCTCATCGAAGCGGGGGATGTGTCTCTCACCCCGTTGATCACGAAGACGGTAACGTTGGACGGCTTCTTCGACGCGCTGGATGCTGCGGTAAGCGGTGATGGCCTGAAGACGGTGGTTGTGCCCTGAGACTTGGGCGGGCGGCGCGCCTTTTGACAGGCTCAGGGTCGCCCCTGAGCCTGTCAAAAGGGCGACCACCGAGCCTGTCGTAGGCAGGGGCTGATTAGTGCGTGTCTTCTGCTTCGATCTCGCTGCGGTCGCCTGACCACAGTGTGTGGAAGGTGCCTTCCTTATCGATGCGCTTGTAGGTGTGCGCGCCGAAGAAGTCGCGCTGGCCCTGTACAAGAGCAGCCGGCAGGCGGTCGGCACGGATGCCGTCGTAGTACGACAGCGACGAAGAGAACGCCGGCGCAGGAATACCGGCCTGCGCGGCAGCGATGACCACACGGCGCCAGGCCTCTTGGCCGCGGCCCAGTGCCTCGGCGAAGTAGGGAGCCGTTAGCAGCGCAGGCAACTCGGGTGCCTTGTTGTAGGCATCAGCGATCCGGTTGAGGAACTGGGCTCGGATGATGCAACCACCGCGCCAGATCTTTGAGATCGCACCGAGATCGATGTTCCAGCGGTACTCGGCGGCACCGGCTCGGATCTCGTCGAAGCCCTGTGAATAGGCGACGATTTTCGAGGCGTACAGAGCCAGGCGAACATCTTCAATGAACGCTGCTTCATCTGTGACGGCGAAGGCCTCAGCGGGGCCGGGGAGCCCGCCGGCGACAGCGCGCTGCTCGGGGTGTGAAGACAGCGAACGCGCGAAGGTAGCCTCGGCGATGCCAGAGACGGGGACGCCCAGCGCGAGGGCAGTCTGCACGGTCCACGCTCCGGTGCCCTTGGCGCCAGCCTGGTCGACGATGACGTCGACGAGCGGCTTGCCTGTGGCGGTGTCGACCTGACGGAGCACCTCAGCGGTGATCTCGATCAGGTAGGACTCCAGCTCACCTCTGTTCCACTCGGCAAAGATTTCAGCGATCTCGGCAGGCGTCTTGCCTGTGCCACGGCGGATGAGGTCGTATGCCTCGGCGATGAGCTGCATGTCTGCATACTCGATTCCGTTGTGCACCATCTTCACGAAATGTCCGGCGCCATCGTGTCCGACGTGCGTCACGCACGGCTCGCCCTCGGCGACAGCGGCAATCGATTTCAAGATCGGGCCCAGCGTCACCCACGACTCATCGGAGCCACCGGGCATGATGCTAGGACCGAGAAGGGCGCCCTCTTCGCCACCGGAGATTCCGGCGCCGACGAAGTTGATGCCGGTTTCGCGGACAGCCTTCTCACGACGGATCGTGTCGGGGAAGTAGGCGTTGCCGCCATCAACAATGATGTCGCCGGGCTCGAAAACCTCGACGAGAGAGTTGATCACTGCATCCGTCGGGCCGCCGGCCTTGACCATGATGATCGCGGTGCGTGGCTTCTGCAGCGAGTCGGCAAACTCTTGATACGAAGATGCGGGAACGAACCCTGCTTCGGGATGCTCAGTCAGCAGCGTCTGCGTCTTCTCATAGCTGCGGTTGAAAATCGCCACAGTGTTTCCCTCGCGGCTGGCGAGGTTGCGGGCGAGATTCGAACCCATGACAGCGAGTCCGACGACTCCGATATTTGCCGAGGCGGCAGAGGACATTGATGTACCTTCCGTGGGGGAGAGTTCGTGGCGGGGCTGACCTGCGCGAACGACTTCCAGGCTAGTGGGATGCCAGCAACCTAGTTTCGCGCGTTACGTCGCGACGGGGTGAAGATCCGGTCGTTAGTCCTTGCGGTAGCCGCTGCGACCCATCGAGAACAGTGCGCCAGCAGTGAGCACAACCGCGCCCAACGTCATCGCGCCGATCAGCCAGAAGAGAATGTGTGAGATGAAGGCGCTGTCGAGCATGCCGGACTCCAAGTTCTACGTAGGGAAAGACCTGAGTTTCAGCCTACCCGTTGATCCGGTACGATAGAGGAGTTCCTCGGCGAGGGATGCTTCGCGTGCGCGGCATCCGTAATCGACGCGGCGAATCAAGCCTCGTGGTTTTTTCGCACGTCTGCGTCCGAGAATTCGACCCATAGACCATCACGCGGCGAGTAATTCGCTGCGTGCCCCGAAGGAGAATCAATGTCTAAGGACACCAAGGTCCACGCCGAGGTTCGTGAGCAGTTCGGCAAAGGCTTCGCCCGCCGTCTGCGCGCCGCAGGTAAGATCCCGGCCGTTATCTACGGCCACGGCACCGAGCCGGTGCACGTCGCGCTGCCCGGCCACCAGATCTCGCTCATCATTCGTCGCGCCAACGCGCTTCTTGAGCTCGACGTCGAGGGCACGGACCATCTCGCGCTGGTAAAGGACGTTCAGCGTGACCCGGTGCGTCAGATCATCGAGCACATCGACCTCCTCGTCGTGAAGAAGGGCGAAAAGGTTCAGGTCGAGGTTCCGATCTACGTCACCGGAGAGTCCTTCTCCGGCACGATCGTCACGGTCGACGTCAACACCATTCGCCTTGAGGTCGAGGCCACGCACATCCCCGAGCACCTTGAGGTCTCGGTCGAGGGCCTTGAAGAGGGCGCACACATCACCGCGGGCGACGTCAAGCTGCCCAAGGGTGCGGAACTGATCGATGACGCTGAGATGCTGCTTGTCGCCGTCTCTGTGCCGGCCGCGGAGACCGCCGCTGATGGTGATGTCGCCGCCGAGGGCGAGACCGCCGCGGTGCAGGCAGAGGAAGCAGCTGCAGAGTAATTCACTCGCAGCCTCGAGCGCTTCGCAGATTCAAGCACTGAAGTTCGAGAGCAGAGGGGACGCGAGTACATCGCGTCCCCTCTGTCGTATGCTGGCGACGTTCGAGAGGCATGAGAAGTATGGTCGATACCTGGTTGGTCGTGGGATTAGGAAATCCCGGTCCTCGGTACGAGTCGACCCGGCACAATATCGGTCAGTTCGTCGTAGATGAGCTGGCGCACCGACGCAACGAGAGCTTCCGAGAGCACAAAGCGGGAGCGCGCGTCATTGAGACCTGGTTGCGACCTGGTGCCGACAAGATCGTCCTTGCGAAACCGAACTCGTTCATGAACGTGTCCGGCACACCGGTGGCAGCGCTCGCCCGCTTCTATTCGGTACCGCCCGAGCGCACGCTCATCGTGCACGATGAGCTGGACATTCCATTTGACACGCTCAAGCTCAAGGTCGGCGGGGGACACGGCGGGCACAATGGTGTCCGGGACGTTGCCCGCGCGATTGGCACAGCTGATTTCCCGCGAGTGCGCGTCGGGATCGGCCGGCCCCCAGGTCAACAGGATGCCGCGGACTGGGTGCTGTCACCATTTGGCAAGAGCGAGCGTGAGACTCTGGGAATCCTTGTCTCCGACGCGGCGGATGCCGCAGAGCTTCTCGTAGCCGATGGCCTCCTGGCAGCGCAGCAAAAGCATCACGCCCCACGATGAGAGTGGCTCTGGCGATGTGGCGAGCCGTGCTCAGGAGCCGTAGAAGCTCACAGCGCCCGCCCCTGCACCAGCGGCGAGCATCACGCTCAGCGCGGTGAAGAAGATAGCGGGGGCAACGACACCGAGGACCAGCGCGGTGATTCCCCATCCTCGTCCCTGACGTTTGGCGATGGCCATGATGCCGAGAACGATGGCTGCGATACCAGTCAGCGTGCCAGCCCAGAACCCGATCTCGCCCAGCAGCACTTGATCGCGCACGGGAGACAGGAACGAGAGGTCATCCGCAGCCTGGTCGATGTGCTCCACGACAGACGGCAGGCCGAAGCCGACCTGATACCCAGAGATGCCGCCCAGGATCGGCGCCACAACGAGGGCGACAATGCCGAGCGCAAACGCGATGATTCCCAGCGTCGCTGGCTTCTTCTCGGCCACCGGTGACGGGGACTGGTAAACACCGGCAGGAGCGCCGTATCCGCCGACGGGAGCGTTATATGCGCCAGGGGGCGCCTGCGGCGGGTGGGGTGCTGGCGCAGCTAGTGGTGCCGGCGCAGCCGGTGGTACCTGCGCGCCCTGCGTCGCGGGGGTTTGCGGTGCCGGTGACTGATAGGCAACAGGCGCCTGCGGCACGAGAGGAACGGAGCCGTAAGGCGGGGGCGGCGGAAGCTGCGGATCAGTCACAGCTCCATCCTATGGGGAGCGGTGGCTGAGTCCGTGGTCAGACCCGGCGCAGCAGTCCGATCTTGTCGTAGACATCTGCAAGAGTGGCATCGGCAACAGCGTCTGCACGCTCGGCGTTCGCGGCAAGAATGCGGTCAAGCTCAGCCGGGTCATCGAGTAGTTCCAGCACCCGCGTGCGTACCGGAGCGAATTCCGACGTGACAATCTCTGCCAGGTCTTTCTTGAAGTCGCCGTAGCCGCGGCCCGCGTACTCATCCTCGATCGAACCCACCTGGCGTCCGCTGAGCGCGGCATAAACGGTGAGCAGGTTCGAAACGCCCGGTTTGTTCTCGCGGTCGTAACGGACGGACCCTTCGGTGTCCGTCACCGCACGCATGACCTTCTTCGCAGACTTGGACGGTTCGTCTAGTAGCCACAGCACTCCAGCATCGGACTCCGCTGACTTCGACATTTTCGAAGTGGGATTCTGCAAGTCGTAGATGCGGGCGGTGTCCTTCTGGATGACCGGTTTCGGGATCGTGAAAGTGTCGCCGAAACGCTTGTTGAAGCGTTCGGCAAGGTCACGAGTGAGCTCAACATGCTGCTTCTGATCGTCACCAACCGGCACCAGTTCGCTTTGATAGAGCAGGATGTCCGCCGCCATCAACACGGGGTAGGTGAACAGGCCGACGGAGGCAGAATCTTGTCCGTATCGCGCAGATTTGTCCTTGAACTGCGTCATACGCCCAGCTTCACCGAATCCGGTAATTGTGCCGAGCACCCAGGCCAACTCAGCGTGCGCACGCACGTGTGATTGCACATAGAGGGTGGACTTGGAGGGCTCGATGCCAGCGGCGATGTACTGCGCGGCTGTGCGACGAGTTTTCTTGCGCAGCGCGGAAGGATCTTGTGAGACGGTGATCGCGTGCAGGTCGACCACGGAGAAGAACGCGTCGAACGAGTTCTGCATGTCCCGCCACTGCAACAGCGCACCAATGTAGTTGCCGGCCTGAAGAGAGTCGGCGGAGGGCTGCATTCCTGAGTAGAGGCGAGGTTTCATCACATATCGATTCTATGGTGATGCGTGAGCTCAGTACGAGTAGTCGACAACGACGGGGGCGTGGTCGCTCCAACGCTCGGCATACGCCGCTGCACGGGCGACGTGGTAGCTCTGAACTCTCTCCATAAGCGGAGGCGTTGCCAGGTGGTAGTCGATACGCCACCCGGTGTCGTTGTCAAACGCCTGGCCGCGGGCTGACCACCAGGTGTAGGGCCCATCGATCTCGCCGTGAAAGCGGCGGCCCACATCAACCCAGCCGAGGCCGGTTCCGCTGGTGCCGTCAACGCCAGTGATCTCAGCATCCGCTTCGCCGAGGAAACGATCGAAGTACGCTCGCTCGCGGGGGAGAAAGCCGGACTTCTTACGGTTACCGCGCCAGTTCTTGATGTCGAGTTCGCGGTGACCGACGTTGAGATCACCAGTGACGACCGCAAGAGCATCGTTCTTGTTCAGCTCAGCAAGGCGCACGCCGAACGCGTCGAGAAACTTCCACTTCTCATCTTGTTTTGGAGAGTCGGCCTCGCCAGAGTGCACGTAAGCGCTCACGACCGTCAGCGGCTGGTCGCCGAGGAGAAAGTCGCCTTCAATCCAGCGGCCTTTGGAATCGAAGTCATCTGCGCCGAACACAGTGCGATGCGACAGTGCGGGTGTGCGGCTTGCGATCGCTACTCCGGCGCGACCTTTTGACGTCGCTTCATCGTGAACGATGTGCCAGCCGGGCAGGGCAGCCTCGATGTGTTCGTCTTGTGCGCGGACCTCTTGCAACGTCAAAACGTCAACGCCGGCGTCATCGAGCCAGCCGCTCATTCCATTTCGAACCGCTGCGCGGATTCCGTTGACATTGACTGAAGCGATACGCAGATGGGGCATGGTTCAAGCCTAATGAAGGTCAGGGACATCCGGCCCCGCAGCCTTGAGCTCCGCGAGGTCTGTCGCTGCCTCACGGACTGCGCGGTTGTCGATCCAGTGTCGATACCAGGGTGCCTCGTTGCGGGCTCTGACCGCGTGGCGCAGGCGAAGACGGGCGGCCTCGAGCAGAGTCTCATGCTCGGTCTGTCGACGTTCCTTCTCGGTTTGCGCCAAGAGCGGCATATCGCGGTCTTTCGCTGCCACCGCGATCCAGGCAGCGGCAACCAGCATCACGACGCCGTTGATGCGGAACCAGAGCAGCAGTCCGATGAAGATTGCGAAGGTGGCCAGCAGGGGATTGGTGGGGGTATAGCTCAGCAGAAAACCTGCCCCGAACTGGAGAATTGTCATCGCGCCGCCGCCGAGGAGCGCGCCGGGCCAGATTGTGCGCCACCGCAGCGATGTGCCGGTGAGGAAGCGCACCATTGCAGCCAGCGCCGCCGAAAGCAGGGCGAATGAGACGATGACCGTACCCAGCCGGATACTGGCATTCACACCGGCAGAACCGGCATCCCAGCCCAGCTGCGCCAGAAGCCAACTCAGTACCGCAGCGCTGACCGAACTCAAGATTGAACCGACTATCAGTGAGAGTCCGAAAAGCAAGGCCGCGAGCAGATCGCGCGCCTTCAAGATGACGTAATTTCGACGGTCGGGGCGAAGACCGAAGATGTCCCGAACAGCGCGGCGGGAGAAAGTGACCCATCCGATAGCCGTCCACACAAGAACGACCACCGCGATGAGGCCGGTGATGCTCAGCACCGTTGTCGTGTTTGCCACGATCTCGTTCACCTGTGCGGGGGTGAGGAACGGGCTCGTGGGATTGATCAGATCTGGGATATATCCGTTGATCAGACCGATCATCGCCTCGACGGCTTCGGCGCTGCCGCCAAGCCAGAGTCCGGTGATTACGAAAGCGAGGTAGAGAGCTGCGAAGATCGCAAACAACGCCTGGTAGCTGACGCCGGCGGCAAGGAGGAATCCGTTGTTCTGCAGAAAATGTCGCCATACCCGTACGGGAAACAGGCCGAGAGTCTGTTTTGTTATTGAGCTCGCCCGTTCGACGGCGACGTTGAGGCGACCGCGCTCAGATGCATTCTCTGTCACTTCGATCGCCTCAGCGAGTGTTCCGCGTTAGGGCTTGCCGCGCAGAATCGCCTGCTTGACCTCTGCGATCGCCTTCGTGACCTCGATGCCGCGGGGGCACGCCTCACTACAGTTGAAGGTCGTACGGCAGCGCCAGACGCCTTCCTTGTCGTTGAGGATGTCCAGTCGCACGTCAGCGTTGTCATCACGTGAGTCAAAGATGAAGCGGTGCGCATTGACGATGGCGGCGGGGCCGAAGTACTGACCATCCGTCCAGAAGACAGGGCAGGACGAGGTGCACGCTGCACACAAGATGCACTTGGTGGTGTCGTCGAAGATCGCACGGTCCGCGATCGTCTGCACGCGCTCTTTGCCCTTTTCGGGAGTTGTCTTAGCGACGAGGAATGGCTGAACCTCACGGAAGGAGGCGAAGAACGGCTCCATGTCGACAATGAGGTCTTTTTCAAGCGGCAGGCCCTTGATCGCCTCGACGTAGATCGGCTTCGAAATATCGAGGTCCTTAATCAGCGTCTTGCAGGCGAGTCGGTTGCGACCGTTGATGCGCATGGCGTCAGAGCCGCAAATACCGTGAGCACACGAGCGGCGGAACGACAGCGACCCGTCGACCTCCCACTTGATCTTGTGCAAAGCATCGAGCACGCGGTCCGTGGAGAACAGTTCCACGTCGTAGTCAACCCAGTGCGGCTCAGCATCCTTTTCGGGATCAAAGCGACGCACGATGAACGTGACCAGGAAGGACTGGATTGCCGGGTCAGCGGCGGCAGGAGTTTCTGCGACAGCGTTCGACATGATCAGTACTTCCTCTCCATCGGCTGGTATCGGGTCATAACGACCGGCTTCCAGTCGAGTTTGATGTGATCGGCCGGATTCGACGAGTGCGGGTCGCCGGTCAGGTAGGCCATGGTGTGCTTCATATATTTCTCGTCGTCGCGCTTAGGGAAGTCATCGCGCATGTGACCACCGCGGCTCTCTTCGCGGTTCTGCGCTGCGTAGACGACGACCTCGGCGATGTCGAGGAGGAAACCGAGCTCGACAGCCTCCAGAAGGTCGGTATTGAATCGCTGACCCTTGTCATCGACGTACACGTTCTTGTACCGTTCGCGCAGCTCTTTGATGACGCCGAGGACGTGCTCAAGCGAATCATGCGTGCGGAACACCTGCGCGTTGCGGTCCATTTCGTCCTGCAACTTCTTGCGGAGGACTGCGACTCGCTCGGTGCCATCGCTGTTTCGGATGTTCTCCAGCAGGCCAGAAACGAATGCGGCGGGGTTCTCGGGCAGCGGAACGAACTCTGCGGTCTTGGAGTACTCCACAGCGTTGCGACCAGCGCGCTTGCCGAAGACGTTGATGTCGAGCAGCGAGTTTGTGCCCAAACGATTGGAACCATGCACCGAGACACAGGCGCATTCACCGGCCGCATAGAGCCCCGGCACGATGGTGTCGTTGTCGGCCAGCACCTGAGCGTCGTTGTTGGTTGGGATGCCACCCATGGCGTAGTGCGCGGTCGGCATCACGGGGACGGGCTCTGTCACCGGGTCTACGCCCAGGTACGTGCGCGCGAACTCGGTGATATCAGGGAGCTTGGTCTCGAGCACCTCGGCACCAAGGTGCGTGCAGTCCAAATAGACGTAGTCCTTGTGCGGACCTGCGCCTCGACCGTCGAGCACCTCTTGCACCATCGAGCGTGCCACGATGTCGCGCGGCGCGAGGTCTTTAATCGTCGGCGCGTAGCGTTCCATGAATCGCTCACCCGACTCGTTGCGCAGGATCGCACCTTCGCCGCGGGCGCCCTCAGTGAGGAGGATGCCGAGGCCAGCGAGGCCGGTCGGATGGAACTGGAAGAACTCCATGTCCTCGAGCGGCAGATTCTTGCGCCAGACGATTCCCACGCCATCTCCGGTGAGAGTGTGCGCATTGGAGGTGGTCTTGAAGATCTTTCCGAATCCACCGGTCGCAAAGATCACAGCCTTGCCCTGGAAGACGTGCAGCTCGCCCGTGGCGAGGTCGTATGCGACGACACCAGCGATCTGCGTCTTGCCCGCGTCATCCTTGACCGTGATCAGGTCGAGGACGTAGAACTCGTTGAAGAAGTTGATACCCAACTTGACGCAGTTCTGGAACAGCGTCTGCAGGATCATGTGCCCGGTGCGGTCAGCGGCGTAGCAAGCGCGGCGCACGGGGGTCTTGCCGTGTTCAGCAGTGTGTCCGCCGAAACGACGCTGATCGATCTTGCCCTCGGGGGTGCGGTTGAACGGCAGGCCCATGTTCTCAAGGTCGATAACCGCGTCGATAGCCTCTTTCGCGAGGATCTCTGCGGCATCCTGATCGACGAGGTAGTCGCCACCCTTGACGGTGTCGAAGGTGTGCCACTCCCAGTTATCTTCTTCGACGTTCGCGAGGGCGGCTGCCATGCCGCCCTGCGCTGCACCAGTGTGGGAGCGCGTCGGGTAGAGCTTGGAGATCACGGCGGTCTTCGCGCCGGGACCGGCCTCGATGGCTGCTCGCATGCCAGCGCCGCCGGCGCCGACGATGATGACGTCGAACTGGTGGTAGTGCACGCCGTCGCGGACGACGGAATCCTGAGTTTCGGTAGTCACTCTTTATGCCTTCTCTTCTACTTGACCAGCGCCTGGCACGAGCCCCACAGGGAACTCGATTCCGTGACGCCCAAGCAAGGGTCGAATGTGAACACGACGAGCGTGCCGAGCACGATGAGCAGTCCAGCAGCGAGAGCAACGGCCCCCACAAGCGCCTTGCGGACCTTGTCGTGTGTGACGTAGTCGTTGATGATCGTGCGCATGCCGTTGCCGCCGTGGATGAGGGCGAGCCAGAGCATCAGCACATCCCACCACTGCCAAAACGGGGTGGCGAATTTGCCGGCGATGAAGGCGAAGTCAAGGGCGTGGATGCCCTCGCCGACCATCAGGTTGACGAACAAGTGCCCGAAGATCAAGACGATGAGCACGACGCCAGAGGCGCGCATGAACACCCAGCCCCACTTCTCGAGGTTGATCCCACGGCGGCGGCGCGCTGGTGCGGCGACAGTCTGAGCAGACATCAGTGACCCCCTCCAAACCCGGCGAAAGCGAGTGCGAGGTGGCGACCGGCGAAACCGCCGATCAGGACCACCCAAACGGCGAGTACGCCCCAGAACAGCTGCTTCTGGAAGCGCGCGCCCTTCGACCAGAAGTCGATGAGGATGATGCGCAGGCCGTTCATCGCGTGGAAGATAATCGCGGCGACCAACACCACCTCACCCAGCGCCATGATCTCGTTCTTGTATGTGCCGATCACAGCGTTGTACGCCTCGGGGGATACCCGGATCAGCGCTGTGTCGAGCACATGCACGAGGAGAAAGAAGAAGATTGCGACTCCGGTGATGCGGTGAAGCACCCATGACCACATGCCTTCGCGTCCTCTATAGAGGGTTCCGCGCGGTGTCTTGGACGTGGTTTCCGAAATCGACGGCGTCAAGCGAGTGCCTGCGGACACGGTCGTCCTCCCTATCGATGCGAGGTCGGTAGCACCGACTGGGTCTGAACTAACCACAGAGGTGCCCGATCGTCTCCCATCCTATTCCTGTTCACTCGCTAGGAGCGACGAAGGCAACCCTAAGTATCTCGATGTCGAGATTCTTTAGGCCGGTTACGCTGGGGGGTATGAGTGAGCCATTCGATGACTTCTACGCCGTAATCCCTGCCGGGGGCATCGGGAGCCGCCTGTGGCCGCTCTCCAGGGCAGATGCGCCGAAGTTCCTACACGACCTCACAGGCTCAGGACAATCGTTGCTGCGCGATACATGGGACCGCTTGGAACCGATGACGGGCCCGGAGCGCATCGCAGTGGTGACGGGGCGTGCCCACCGCGCTGCGGTAGAGGCAGAGCTGCCCGGGATCCCGGATATGAACGTCTTCCTGGAGTCAGAACCACGCGACTCGGCGGCGGCGATCGGTCTTGCCGCCGCGATCTTGCACCGCCGCAATCCCGATGTCATCATCGGCTCGTTCGCCGCTGACCACGTCATCCGTGGGACGCGCACGTTCGAGTTCGCTGTCGAGCAGGCTGTTGCGGTCGCACGCGACGGCTACATCTGCACCATCGGCATCCAGCCTTCTGAGCCGTCGGTCGGCTTTGGATATATCGAAAAGGGCGACGAGCTTGTCATCGATCGTGCGCCAGAGGCGGCGACGGTGGTGCGCTTCGTGGAGAAGCCTGATCTGGAGACCGCGAAGGAGTATTACGCGAACCGCTCGTTCCTGTGGAACGCGGGAATGTTCATCTCGAAAGCGAGCGTGCTGCTCGATGAACTGGCCGCCAACGAACCTGAACTGCACGCGGGACTCCTCGAACTTGCCGAAGCGTGGGACGATCGCGCGCGGCGCGGCCCTGCCGTTGACCGGATTTGGCCGGGGCTGAAGAAGATTGCAATCGACTACGCCGTGGCAGAACCTGCCGCAGATAAAGGGCGCCTCGCTGTGATCCCCGGGCATTTCGACTGGGACGATGTCGGAGATTTTGCCTCGCTCACCAAGCTCATCAGCAATGGTCGTAAGAACGACCTTGCCGTGCTGGGGCCCAAGGCGAGGGTGCTCTCGGATGCGGCGACCGGAATTCTGGTCAGCCAGACCTCCCGCGTGATCAGCCTGATCGGCGTACAAAACATTGTGGTCGTTGATACTCCCGATGCGCTGCTGGTTACAACGACCGAACACGCACAGCGAGTGAAGGGCGTCGTCGAGTCGCTCAAGCTCACCGGTCGCGGCGACGTACTTTAGCGTTTGGCCTGGGTCTATTGCGAGTTCATAACCATTAACCGTTCGGACTGCACTGAATGGCGTAACACTAGGTAACTTATCCAGACGGGGCCCGCGATTGGCGCAGGCCAGTAGTCGTGGAGGCTAACGTGACCATTACCACCAAAAAGCGCGCACTTGCAGCGCTTGTGGCGACCGGCGTCGCCGTCGCATTGGCCGGCTGCGGAGCAGCTCCGGAAGAAGACGGCGGCAACGCCGGCGGCGAGACCATCGACTTCCTGCCCTGCGTCGTCTCTGATGCTGGCGGCTTCGACGACAAGTCGTTCAACCAGCTCTCCTTCGAAGGGATGGTGCAGGCTGCGCACGAACTCGGTGTCGAGTATAAGAACGTCGAGTCCAACAGCGAGACCGACTTCGCGCCGAACATCGAAAACCTTGTCTCGCAGGGTTGCAACGCCATCGTCTCCGTTGGCTTCGCTCTCTCAGCGGCAACCGTGGAAGCTGCGACTGCCAATGAGGGCGTCGACTTTATCCTCGTAGACGACGCAGCTGACAACGACTTCGACGGCGAGAAGGATGCCGAAAACGTCAAACCGCTGCTCTACAACACAGCTGAGGCCGCGTTCCTGGCCGGTTACCTGGCGGCGGGTTACTCCGAAGCGGGCAAGGTCGGCACGTACGGCGGCATGGAGTTCCCGACCGTGACGATCTTCATGGACGGCTTCTACCAGGGCGTCAACTACTACAACGAAGAGAACGGCACCGCCGTTGAGGTCGTCGGCTGGAACGGCTCGACCGGATCCTTCACCGGTGGCTTCGATGCTGGCCCCGAGGCGAAGACCGTCGCGCAGAACATCATCGACCAGGGCGTCGACGTGCTGCTGCCCGTCGGTGGACCGATCTACCAGTCGGGTTTGCAGGCGATCAAGGAATCGAACCGTGACATCGCACTGATCGGTGCTGACGCTGACCTGTTCGTCACCGACCCCAGCACCGAGGACTTCGTGCTGACGTCGATCCTCAAGGACATGAAGCTGTCGGTTTACGAGGCGACCATGAGCAGCGCGAACGATGAGTTCGACCCCACGGCGTACATCGGAACCCTCGAGAACGAGGGCGTCGGCATCGCCGAACTGCACAACTTCGAAGACAAGGTCGACCCTGAGCTGTGGACCGCAGTTCAGGACCTGCAGCAGCAGATCATCGACGGTGACGTCACCGTCACCTCGTACCTCGACTGATCGAGGCACCCACAAGGGGAGGCCGGCCACCCGCCGGCCTCCCCTTGCCGATGCCCGGGTATCCACCGACACCTGGGTCGAAGCACCTTTGCTGATTAGGATCTGACACATGAAGCTTGAACTGCGCGGCATTACGAAGAGGTTCGGCGCGCTCACTGCCAACGATCACATCGATCTCACCATTGAGCCGGGAGAGATTCACTGTCTTCTCGGCGAGAACGGCGCGGGCAAGTCGACACTGATGAACGTGCTTTACGGCCTGTATCAGGCGGACGAAGGCGCCATCCTCCTCGACAATGTCGAGCAGCACTTCGCTGGTCCTGGCGATGCGATGGCGGCCGGCATCGGCATGGTGCATCAGCACTTCATGCTCATCCCGGTATTCACCGTCGCCGAAAACGTCATGTTGGGCCATGAGAAGACAGGATTCGGCGGTCGACTCGATCTCGCGGCAGCGCGCGCGATGGTGCGCGAGATCTCTGATCGATTTGGGTTTCACGTCGATCCGGATGCGATCGTTGAAGAGCTTCCGGTTGGCGTGCAGCAGCGGGTAGAGATCATCAAGGCGCTCTCGCGTGATGCGAAGGTGCTCGTCTTTGATGAGCCAACCGCAGTGCTCACCCCTCAAGAGACGGATGAGCTGATGGCGACGATGCGCCAGCTCAAGGAGTCTGGCACCTCCATCGTCTTCATTACTCACAAACTTCGTGAGGTCCGCGAGGTCGCGGACCGCATCACTGTCATTCGTCTCGGGCAGGTCGTGGGCGAAGCCTCTCCGACAGCGAGCAACGAAGAACTAGCCTCGCTGATGGTGGGACGCGCTGTGGAATTGACGGTTCACAAGGACGCGCCGAAACTCGGCGAGGAGTCGCTTGTGGTCACGGGGCTGACTGTTACCGATCCTTTCGGAACAGTGCTCGTCGACGACGTCTCCTTCTCGGTGCGTGGCGGGGAAGTGCTGGTGATCGCTGGTGTTCAGGGCAACGGCCAGACCGAACTCACTGAAGCGATCGTGGGACTGCAGCCTCGAGTGGAGGGCAGTATTCGCCTCAACGGTGAAGAGATGCTCGGCCAGTCGGTGCGAGAGATTCTCGATGACGGCGTGGGGTTCGTTCCGGAGGACCGCAGCGTTGACGGCCTGGTCAAAGAATTCTCAATCGCGGAGAATCTCATGCTCGACCGGTCAGTGGGCGCCCCCTTCGTCAATGCGGGCACGTTGCAGCTGAAGACACTCGATACTTTCGCGCAGGAGAAGATCGCTGAGTTCGACATCCGTACGCAGGGGCCTTGGCAACAGGCCGGACGCCTCTCCGGTGGAAACCAGCAAAAAGTGGTTCTGGCGCGCGAACTCAGTCGCGATCTGTCGCTGTTCGTGGCGGCGCAGCCGACCCGTGGCGTCGATGTAGGCTCCATTGAATTTATCCACACGCGCATCATCGAGACGCGTGATTCGGGAATCCCCGTGGTTGTCATCTCCACCGAGCTCGATGAGGCGGCAGCCCTAGCCGATCGCATCATGGTCATGTACCGAGGCAAGGTCGTGGGTATTGTGCCCGGTGACACCAGCCGTGAGCAACTCGGACTCATGATGGCAGGCATGGTCGAAACGACCGTAGAGGAGGCCGGCGCATGAGCGGCAGCGAGATCAAGCCGATCGTCTCGCCTCCGGGGGACTACGGCGTTGAGCCCACCCGCTGGCAGAGCGCATTTCGTAGGATAACCACCGGTAACGGAATGATTTCCGTTCTCTCGGTGATCCTGGCGCTTATCGCCGGGGCGATCATGATCGCGTTTACGGATCCTGATGTGCAACGCACCGCGGGGTACTTTTTCACGCGCCCGCAGGACATGCTTTCTGCGGTGTGGGATTCGGTCTCCGGCGCGTACGTCGCACTGTTCCAGGGAGCGATCTACAACTTCCGTGTCGACGGGTTCGCTGCCGGCATCAAGCCCCTTACCGAAACACTCAAGTTCGCCACCCCGCTGATCGCTGCGGGTCTTGGCGTCGGTATTGCATTCCGGGCAGGCCTGTTCAACATCGGTGGTCAGGGCCAGATGCTGATGGCAGCCGCCGCTGCGGGCTGGGTCGGCACGAGTCTGAACCTGCCGTGGCCGCTACACATGCTGGCTGCTATTCTCGCCGGTATTGTTGCGGGCGCGATCTGGGCCAGTATCGCCGGCCTTCTGAAGGCGCGCACTGGTGCACATGAGGTGATCGTAACGATCATGCTCAACCACATCGCCGTCTATCTGCTGGCGTGGATGCTGGCTACCCAAGGCATCCTGCAGGCGCCGGGTTCTAATAACCCGAAGACAGCCCCGATGGCGGAATCGGCGATTCTTCCCGGCATTCTCGGACCGCAGTACAAGCTGCACGCCGGCTTTATCCTTGCGCTGATAGCGGTTGGGTTCACCTGGTGGCTGCTGGAGCGTTCGAGCCTTGGATTCCGATTCCGGGCCGTGGGGGAGAACCCCGCAGCAGCGCGTGTCGCCGGCATCAGCGTGGGGAAGATGTACTTCCTGGTGATGGTCATCGCCGGTGGACTTGTCGGAATTGCCGGCGTCAGTCAGATGCTGGGGACCGTCACCAGCGGTTTCGGTGGAGACATTGATGCAGGAATCGGTTTTGACGCGATCACTGTCGCTTTGCTCGGTCGCTCTACGCCGCTGGGCATTCTGGCCGCCGGCATCCTTTTCGGAGGCTTCAAAGCTGGTGGGTTTGCGATGCAGGCCTCGGAGAACGTGCCGATTGAGATCGTCCTCGTCGTGCAGTCTCTGATTGTGCTGTTCATCGCGGCGCCTCCGCTGGTGCGCGCGATCTTCGGGCTGCCGCAGCCGGGGGCGCGAAAGAAGACGAAGAAGCCGAAGAAGAAGCAGACGCCGCAGCGCAAGAAGGAGGTGTCGGCATGAGTGTCATGACGGAAGCCGTGGTGAGTGACGAGCAGCGTCACGTCACCATCAGTTCTTGGAAGACGCCGATCATTTTCGGACTCTTCACCGTGCTGTTCGCCTTGCTCCCGCTCCTTGTGCCTCGTGAGGGCGACAGCACCTTCCGGCTTGTTCGCTCGGCGAGCGCTGCTATCCAGCTTCCGGAGATCGTGGTTCCGGCCACTCCTGCTGCGTGGGTATGCGTCGTCCTGCTCGCAGCGGTCACCGTGCTCTCGATCATCTGGACGCGTGCGCATAAGCCGCTTCCGCTGTGGTTGACCGTGATTTACGTCGTGTTCTTGATGGTCGGATTCCTGGCGTGGGCGGCCGCGGGAGGCACCCTGCCGATGATCGGTCTGCTGGGCGGTGCTCTCGCGCTGGCCACTCCGCTGATCTTCGGCGCGCTGGGTGGCGTCATCGGTGAACGTGTCGGTGTCGTCAACATCGCCATTGAAGCCCAGCTACTCGCCGGAGCTTTTTTGGCAGCGGTCGTCGGGTCTGCAACGGGAAGTCCCTGGATGGGCCTTATTGCGGCGATGTTTGCGGGCGCGTTGGTGGCGGCTGTGCTCGCGGTGTTCGCGATCACCTATTACGTGAATCAGATCATCGTGGGCGTTGTGCTGAACGTGCTTGTCGCTGGCCTCACGACGTTCCTTTATCGTCAGGTGCTCAACCCGAACGATGCGACCTTGAACTCGCCACCGCTGTTCCCAGAGATCCCGCTGCCACTGCTCAGCGAGATTCCCGTGTTGGGTCCCGTGCTGTTTCGCCAGACGTTCATTGTGTATCTGATGTACGTCACGGTGTTCCTGGTCTGGTTCGGGCTGTATCGCACACGCTGGGGCCTGCGCCTGCGAGCCGTCGGCGAGCATCCGCAAGCCGCTGACACCGTCGGCATTAAGGTCGTTTCCACCCGGTACTGGAACGTCATTCTTGCGGGCGCCATCGCCGGTATGGGCGGCGCGTTCTATACCCTGGTCACCAACCCACAGTTCGGTCGCGAGATGACCGCTGGCGCCGGATATATCGCGCTCGCCGCGGTGATCTTCGGTAAGTGGGACCCGATCAGGGCGACGCTGGCCGCACTGCTGTTCGGCTTCGCCACCAACCTGCAGGGCGTGCTGAGCGTCATCGGTTCGCCGGTGCCCAGCCAGTTCATGTTGATGCTGCCGTACGTCGTAACGATCTTCGCCGTGGCAGGCCTCGTCGGACGTTCCCGTCCGCCTGCCGCCTCTGGCGAGCCATATATCAAGAGTTGAGAGAAGGACATGACTGACATCGACTGGGACGAGCTCCGCGCCGTCGCCACCGAGGCTATGCAGAAGGCTTACGCCCCGTATTCGCGCTACAAGGTCGGCGCTGCCGCTCTTGTCGCGGACGGGCGGATCGTTTCGGGATGCAACGTCGAGAACGCTTCCTACGGTGTCGGACTCTGTGCAGAGTGCGCCCTGGTGGGCGATCTGCACATGTCCGGCGGCGGGCAGCTGGTTGCTTTCGTCTGTGTAAATGGCGAAGGACAGACGATTATGCCGTGTGGGCGCTGTCGCCAGTTGCTCTTCGAGCACTCGATGCCAGAGATGCTGCTAGAGACAGTGTCGGGAATCCGCACTATTGATGAGGTTTTGCCGGATGCTTTCGGCCCCCGTGATCTGGAGAATGTGCGATGAGCGCCCCCGAACCATTCGACGCCATTGACGTTATTCGCGCGAAGCGCGAGGGGGGAGCTGTTCCTGAGCCGGAGTTGCGGTGGATGGTAGACGCGTACACCCGCGGCTACGTCTCCGATGCGCAGATGGCCTCGTTTGCGATGGCGATCTTCCAGCGCGGAATGCAACGCGATGAGATCCGCGTGCTCACCGATGCGATGATCGCCTCGGGGGAGCGGATGAGCTTCGCGTCGTTGGGTAAGAAAACAGTGGACAAGCACTCCACCGGTGGCGTGGGCGACAAGATCACGTTGCCGCTTGCTCCGCTCGTCGCGTGTTTCGGCGTTGCCGTGCCGCAGCTGAGCGGCCGTGGCCTGGGCCACACCGGCGGCACGCTGGACAAGCTGGAGTCAATTCCCGGCTGGCGCGCAGCGCTGTCGAATGAAGAGATGTTCGCACAGATGCAGGGCGATGTCGGTGCAGTGATCTGCGCTGCAGGTTCTGGTCTCGCGCCCGCAGACAAGAAGCTTTATGCGCTGCGCGATGTGACCGGCACCGTCGAGGCGATTCCGCTGATTGCATCGAGCATCATGTCGAAGAAGATCGCTGAGGGAACTGACGCTCTGGTGCTCGATGTGAAGTTCGGCTCTGGCGCCTTTATGCAGGACATCGACCGTGCCCGCGAGCTCGCCCAGACAATGGTCGCCCTCGGCACCGACTCTGGCGTTGCGACCACCGCGTTGCTGACCGATATGAACGTGCCGCTGGGTCTTGCGATCGGCAACGCGAATGAGGTCCGCGAGTCTGTGGAGATCCTTGCTGGTGGCGGCCCCGCCGACGTGCGTGAACTGACGATTGCGCTGGCGCGCGAGATGCTTGCGCTGGCGGGCCTCCCGGATGCCGACGTCGAAGCTGCTCTCGACGGCGGCCGCGCGATGGACACCTGGAAAGCAATGATTCGCGCCCAGGACGGCGACCCGGATGCTGCGCTACCTGTCGCCCATGAGACACACGTTGTGACGGCTCCTGCCGATGGCATCCTGACCCAGCTCGACGCACTTCCGTTTGGCATCTCTGCCTGGCGTCTCGGTGCTGGTCGTGCCCGCGCGGAAGACCAGGTCGTGCACGCTGCCGGCATCGACCTGCATGCTAAGCCCGGCGATCGGGTATCGGCGGGGCAGCCGCTGTTCACGCTATCGGCCGAAGACGAAACGCGTTTCCCCCGTGCGCTGGAGGCGCTCGAGGGCGCCTGGGCAATAGGTGAGACCGCGCCCGAGATCGGGCCACTCGTTCGCGAGCGCATCACCGCCTAGGCTGGAGTATCCATCTCTGAGAGGAACACCCATGGCAATCGCCTCCGATGGTGACTTCAAAATCGAGGGCGTGTCACTGCGCTCGCTGCCAAAGATCTCGCTGCACGACCATCTCGATGGTGCGGTGCGCCCAGCCACAATTGTGGAACTGGCCGCCGAGATCGGATTGGAGCTGCCCGCAGACGATGCACGGGGGCTTAGCCGATGGTTTGCCGAGCAGAGCGACACAGACTCTCTGGTGGATTATCTCAAGGCCTTTGACTACACCGTCGGTGTGATGCAGACCGCTGACGCGCTCGCCCGTGTGGCGCGTGAGTTCGTGCAGGATCTAGCAGCTGACGGCGTGATCTACGGCGAAGTGCGGTGGGCACCTGAACAACATCTGACGAAGGGCCTTTCGCTGGATGATGCCGTTGAGTCGGTTCAACGAGGTCTTGAAGAGGGCGAAGCCCTTGCAGACCGGAGCGGTCACAGCATCCGCGTGGGTCAGATCCTCAGTGCCATGCGCCACAGCGACCGTTCGCTGGAGATCGCACAGCTTGCGCTCACCCACCGTGAGAGCGGCGTGGTCGGCTTTGATATCGCCGGGCCTGAAGAAGGGTTCCCTGCGTCAGATCACCGTGCGGCCTTCGACCTGCTCGCGGAGAATTTCATGCCGGTCACCGTGCACGCCGGAGAAGCTGCGGGGCTGGCATCCATTCGCAGCGCTCTGCTCGACGGACGTGCGTTGCGCCTCGGCCACGGCGTGCGTCTGGTCTCCGACCTCGACGTGATCACGCGTGAGGGCGACGAAGTGCAGGTCAAATTCGGTGACCTGGCCCGCTGGGTGCGCGACCGCGAGATTCCGTTGGAACTGTCGCCGTCATCGAATGTGCATACCGGTGCGATTGAAGCCTGGGGCACGGAGATCGCCGATCATCCCTTCGACCTGTTGTACCAGCTCGGTTTCGCGGTCACCGTCAACGTTGATAATCGCACGATGAGTGGCACGTCGTTGACCCGTGAGCTGGGGCTTCTGGTGGAGGCATTCGGGTACGAACTCGAAGATCTTGAGGCATTCCAGTTCAACGCAGCATCGGCCGCGTTCCTGCCTGTGGAAGAACGGGAAGAGCTCGTGGAAATGATCGCTGCGGGGTTCACCCGCGGCTGATCCGCGCCTCTAAACTAAGGGCATGGGGGCACCGAGCCGGCGAGCAACTTACGAACGGCGACGGCGCATGAGCACCCGTCTCTTGCTGGGTGGTGCATTCTTCGTCGTTGTCGTGGGCGGGGTGATGCTGGCGGCCGTGCTCACCGGAGTTTTTCCTCCTGCGCAGGGTGAGGCCGAGGACACTCCGCGGCGCTCGCTCGTCTCAGCGGACTTACTTCGGCCACTTTCTGCTGCGGCGCAACTGCTCGCCGATGCCGACAACGAACTCGCCTGTGCCGTGGAGTTTGTGGGCAGCGACATCACCAATGCGCCGATGCTGCAGTATCAGGCGACGCTGTATGCCGCGCTGCCGATCCCGATTCAGGATGATGCTGTGTTTGCTGGTTGGTACACCAGCGCTGAGGCCGCCGCAGCGTTTGATGTCGCTGCGCGCATCAACGGCGCCGACGAGGTTACGTGCACGGACCAGCAGAGCGAACTGTTCGGATCATGGATGCCGATCGAACAGAACGCGGCGGCCGCCACTGAAGTGCCGATCCTCATGTACCACCAGTTCACCGCGCGTCCGGAGGGCGAGGACGGCTGGTTGCGCGGTAATTACGCCTACATTGGGGACTTCGACGCGCAGATGCAGCACATCGCCACAACCGGGTTCTACTTGCCCACCTGGGACGAGCTGAGCGCCTTCATCGACGGACGTTTGTACCTTCCTCCGCGGTCGGTCATCGTCACCGACGACGACGCAGACCAGACCTGGTTCGATCTCGCGGCGCCCCTGGTCGAGAAGTATCAGGTGCTGGCGACCTCGTTCATGGTGACGGCATACCGCTCTGATCCTGCGCCATCGCCGTACGTGCTGCGACGCTCGCACACGCACGACATGCATCAGGCCGGAGCCAACGGGGAGGGTCGCATGGTCAATTGGCCAGCGGCAGAGATCGCTGCTGATCTCAACACCTCTGGCGACATTCTGGGTGTCCGTGAAGTGATCGCCTATCCCTACGGCCATTACAACGACACCGCGAAGCAGGGCGTCACCGACGCCGGATACGAGATGGCGCGGACGATCGAACCGGGGAAGGTCACCATCGGCACCGATAAGCTCGCTCTTCCCGTGGTGCGAATTGACTATGGGATGGGGCTGGACGCTCTGATCAACCGCATCGGGTGAACCGCTCGTCCGTAGACCAAGCGTGAAGCTGAGGACGACCGTCGACGATCATGCGGACTCCAGCGCCGCTTGCTCGCGCCGGATGGCAGAGCGATAGGCATAGTTGTTGACGTAGTACGACATCCGCTCGAGCCCCAAGTAGTGATATCCGCCGGTGACATCCGGCCAGGGGGAGCCGGTGACTCGCTCGCGGAACGCCGCAGCTCGAGGCGGAGCATTCTCGACGGCGTCAAGGTAGCTCGCCAACAGCTCTGCCTGCTCGTAGCGGCCCTCCCAGCCGATGCCTGATGCCTCAATCATGCCCATCACGTAGAGACCGTTAAAAGCCGGGGGGAACATGTTCAGGAAGAGCCGGGGCGACGCTCCCCGCCAGAACAGGTGCTCACGCGCGACGAAGGGATAATCAAGTGTGTATCCGGTAGCGAGAAGCACCAGGTCGTAGTCGTCGCTGCTGCCGTCGCAGAAGTGCACCGTGTGCCCGTCGAAGCGTTTGATATCGGGGCGCACCTGCAGATCGCCCTGGCCGAGATGGTTCAGCACCATGGTGTTGACGATCGGGTGCGACTCGTAGATGCGGTAGTTCGGTTTCGGGAAACCGAATCGCACGGGATCGCCCGTGAACACTTTCAGTACCCGGGAGTCGATCGCTTGCTTAATGCGCGCTGGTAGTGGCTTGCCCTGATTCAGGGTGTCGCTCGGACGACCGAACAGATAGCGGGGGACGAAATAGTATCCGCGACGCACGCTCATATCGACGGATGCCGCGTGATGCGCAGCATCCACCGCGATGTCGCAGCCGGAATTTCCTGCGCCGATGATCAGTACGCGTTTGCCGCTGAGTTGCTCGGCGCTCTTATATGCGCTTGTGTGCATGATCTCACCGCTGAATTCGCCGGTGAAGCGCGGGATGTTTGGCTCGGCCAGTGTGCCGTTGGCGAGGATGACACCGTCATACCAGCCTGTGCTCTCACCCGTAGGGCCAGCTGAGGTGAGGTCCCACCCGCCATCGCGTGGTTCAAGATGCGTAACGCGTGTGTCGAAACGAAAGAGTCCGGTGAGGCCGAAGTGGTCGGCATACTCCTGGAAGTACTCACGAAGCACTCGATGGCTGGGATAGTCCGCGGTGGTACGCATCGGAAACTCGGCGAACTCGGTCGTCGTCCGAGACGAGATCAGATGCGCGGATTCGTACATCGTGCTGCGGGGATTATCGATGTCCCACAGTCCACCGACGCGGTGAGAGGCTTCGAAGCCTGTGACTTCGATGCCTCGCTTTTTTAGGGCTCGGGCGGCGGCCAAGCCCGAAGGGCCAGCACCGACGACGGCGTATTTGCTCATTTCGCTCCCCGCACGACCGCGTGCACCCCGCCCCTTCCGGTGGGGCGGATGCACTCGATCGTAGCCGTCAATCACGGCCCTCGAGGAGATCAGAGAATGTGCAACTCCTGCTGACGTGCGGCAAAGACCTCCTGGACAGCAGCGAAGAGCGGATGCTCTGGCTCCAGCCCCGTCACCGTCGACGCGAGGGTGTCTGCGGCTTCGCTGCGCAACATCCGCTGCAGCTCTACGGATTGCTCATCGGCGGGGTCGTCGAAGGCGACGGCAGCAGCGACAGCGGCAACGAGTGCTGTCGTGCTGAGGCCTCGCTCTGCGGCCTGCGAGGCCGGACCGATGAAGCGTTCGTTGCGTGAGAGTTTGCGCAGGGGCTGGCGGCCTACTCGCTGCACAGTGTCGACGAGTTCGGGGTTGCGGAAACGGTCGAGGATCGTGGCACGGTACTGGGCCAACTCTGCGGGATCGAGGCCGTGGACGGCGACCAGCATCGCCGATGTCTCCTCGAGTGCGGCGCTGACGCGCGCTGCGATCGTGGGGTCAGCGAGTGCATCCGAGATGCGTTCGACGCCAGCTTGCGCACCGAAATACGCCGTTGCTGCGTGACCAGTATTGACGGTGAAGAGTTTGCGCTCGATGTAGGGACCCAGATCATCGACGAAGTGGGCACCGGGGATGTTGGGCAGATCGCCGGCGAACGGTCCCGATTCGATTGCCCATTCGAAGTACGGCTCAACCGTCACATCCACGCCCGACCCTTCCGGCTGTGCCGGCACGATGCGGTCAACGGCGGTGTTTGCGAAGACCGCGCGTGCAGTGAGCGATGCAGCGGCATCGCCTGAGATGCGTTCAATCTCGGCACGCAGCTGGTCAGTCGCACCGATGGCGTTCTCACACGCCATAATCTTCAGCGGCGGCAACTCAGGGGAGCGTTGCGCGAGACCGGCGATGATGGCGGGGGCGATGAATTTCAGCACGGTCGGTCCGACAGCACACGTCACGACATCCGCAGTTGCGATTTCTGCAGCGACAGCGTCCGGGTCGTTCTTGCTGTTCACTGCGCGAAAGCCAGTGACGACGCGGTCCACGCCGCCAGGACCTGCTTCATGCACGGTATAACTGTCGACGGCGTTGATGGCGTCGACCAGCGCGTCGGCGACATCGGAGAAGACCAGCTCGTAACCACCCTCCTGGAGAAGCAGCCCGACAAAGCCTCGGCCGATGTTGCCCGCGCCGAAATGGACGGCTTTCATCCCTCGTTCACCGCCGAGAGGAGAGCGAAGAGCTCATCAGGAGTCTCTGCCGCGTTGAGCTTGGCGACGTCATCCTCATCGGAGAACAGGATCGCAATCTGGGACAGAATCTCGAGATGTTCGTCACCGCGACCGGCGATGCCGATCACGAATGTCGCCTGCTCGCCTGCCCAGTCGACGCCACCGTCGTAGCGCACGACCGACAATCCCGAGGCGAGGATGGCTTCTTTCGTCTCGTTCGTGCCATGGGGGATGGCAAGGCCGTTACCCATGTAGGTCGAGACGGTCTCCTCGCGCTGTTTCATGGCGTCGACATACTCGGGTGTCACTGCGCCAGCGGCGACGAGAATGTCGGTTGCCTCCTGCAGTGCCTCATCCTGGGCGACAGAGCCCGAGTGAATGCGAACCTGGCCGATTGTCAGAACGCTCATGATGTCTCCTTTTATCCGGTGGCAGTTATTTCAATGGTGGGGCGGATGCTGCGCGCATCCGCCCCACCTCATCGGTTTACTCGTCGGATTCCTTCTGCTTGCGCACCATCTCGACGACCTCTTCATACTGCGGTGCATTCATGAAGTTGTCGACTGAAACATGCAACGAACTCGGCGACTTGTCTTTTGCGCGATCGGTCAGCTGTTGCTGTGTGATCACGAGATCAGCGGTTCCGTCGAGGTTCGCGATGGCCTGGTTCGTGACTTTGATGTCAGTGATCCCGGCCTTCTTCAGCTTGTTGCGCAGCACGCTGGCGCCCATGGCAGAGGAGCCCATGCCGGCATCGCAGGCAAAGACAATGTTCTCGATCGGTGCCGTTGCCACAGCCGTGGTGGTCGAGGCCTCGCTTGTTGCGTCCGCTCCGGCAGTGGATGCCGCGAGGTTCGACAGGTGCTCGGACTTCTTGCCTTTGTTCGCCTCTGTTTGTGCGATGGCTGCACCGAAGGAGTCGCCTTCAGCTTCCAGATCCCGTTTGCGGGACGCTCGCAGGATGACTGCCGTGATCAGGAATGTGACGGTGGCGGCGATGAGCACGGACAGGAAAACAATCAGCAGGTTTCCGATACCGCCGCCGAAAGCGGCAGCGCCGACGGCGATGATGCTGCCGGGCGCAGCGGGGAAACCGAGGCCGCCGCCGAGCAGCATGTTCGTCGCAACACCCGACGCGCCACCCGCGATGAGAGCGAGGATCGTGGTCGGCTTGCTCAGCGCGTATGGGAAGTAGATCTCGTGGATGCCACCGAAGAACTGGATGATCGCCGCACCCGGTGCGGACGCCTTCGCAGCTCCCACACCGAAGAACGTGAATGCCAGCAGCAGACCGAGGCCAGGACCAGGGTTCGCTTCGATGAGGAACAGGATCGACTTGCCGGTCTCTGCAGCTTGTTCGATGCCCAACGGTGTGAACACGCCGTGGTTGATGGCGTTGTTCAAGAACAGCACCTTCGCAGGTTCGACAATGATCGAGACGAACGGCAGCAGCTGGAGAGAGACGAGCCAGTCAACAGCAGCACCGAGCGCTGTACTGATTCCGAGCATCAACGGTCCGAAGGAGAAGAATCCCGCCACGGCGAGGATCATGCCGAGGATGCCGGCAGAGAAGTTGTTGACCAGCATCTCGAAGCCGGCCTTGATCTTGCCCTCCCAGATCTTGTCCATCTGCTTGGTGATCCAGGCCGCAAGCGGTCCCATGATCATTGCGCCGAGGAACATGGGAATGTTAGTGCCGACGATGACGCCCATCGTCGCAATCGTGGCAACAACGCCGCCGCGTTCGGCGTAGACCATGCGACCGCCCATGTTGGCGATCAACAGGGGGAGCAGGTAGGTGACCATTGCACCTACGAGTCCGACATAGGCAGAGAAGTTGCCGCCATCGCCTTCGGCGAGTGTCGTCATCGCGCCGTCCCAGCCGATAAGACCAGCATCGCCGCCGCCGCCGATGATCTCAGCGACGGGTGCCCAGTGCCAGCCCGCGCCGAAGGGGCTTTCCGCGCCGAAGAACCCGGCGGGGATGAAGAGCATCGTGATGAAGCCCCAGGCGATGAAGGCTGCGATATTCGGCATGATCATGCCGGAGAGGAACGTGCCGAACCTCTGCACTCCTACTCTGAGGCCACCCTTTTGCTGGGTGGCGGGTGACGTCGTCGTCATGATGTCATCTCTTTCTGATGTGAGGGTAGGTCCGCGGCGGCATCCGCCACGGCATTGCGAGCACCGGTGGCATCATCGGCCGCCAGTGCCACCTCGGCGAGGCTCTTGGCCTCATCGAGGGTGCGCTCAGAGAGCGCGTGTCGAACATCGGCCAGGGCAGCCGGAGCCATGGACAGGCTCGTCGCGCCGAGACCGACCAGAACAACGGCCAGCAGCGGGTCCGCGGCAGCCTCACCGCAGATGCC
>DQHP01000018.1 GCA_003524435.1 Microbacterium sp. | reverse complement strand
GCCTAGCGCTCGCGTGAGGGCACGGGCCGCGGCATCCAGAGCTGAATCGAGCTCGGTGACCGCAGCCTCTACCAAAACGCCACCGCGCGCCACATGCGTGCGCATATCGGTGCGCACTCGGGCGCGGAACGCATTGATCGAGGCATCCGCGCGCTGCAACTGTTCGCGGCTGCTGCTTTTGCTGTCCGGAGTCCGCGTTGACGATCGCGGCCTCGCGTTCGCGGCGTTGCGCTCATCGTGCGTCGCCGCAGCGAGATCCGCGCGGAGACTCTTCATCGCATCCTGGACGCTTTGCCTGACTTCATTCGCAATCAGTCGCACCGAATCGGCGAGGTCGGACTCGATACCAGCGAGATCACCCTCGCGGCTTTCGAGCTCTGCGCGCCCGGCATCCGTGATCGCGTAGATCGTGGTGCGTCCGTCGATCGTCTTGGTGACGAGGCCCTCTTCCTCGAGCTTCGCCAGTCGTGGATAGATCGTTCCGGCGCTGGGCGTGTAGGTGCCGCCGGTGCGGTCGGTGAGCGCCTGGATGATGCCGTAGCCGTGCTGCGGAGCTTCGGCCAGCAGCGACAGCAGATAAAGGCGCAGGTCGCCGTGGGAGAAGACAGCGGGGGTCATGAGTCCCACTCCGCGTCGTCAGCAACCGAGGTCAGTGGCTGGCGGAGCACCGCCAGGTCGCCGGAGACAGAGTTCGCGCGGATGTCGACAAACGATCCTGCGAGCTCGCCGGTCGATCCGGTGTAGCTGGTCGGCCCGCTATTGCCGCGATCGATGCCGTCAATGAGGATGCCGCCGCTCATCGAGCGCACGGAGAAGTTCGCTGGCAACGTTTCTTCGAGGCGAATCGTGCTGTTGCCGGCGACAGTGTTCAAGCTGATCGTGTTCACTGCGCCCGTGGCATCCACCCAGATACTGCCAGAGACGGTGTCGATGGTCGCCTTTCGGACGGATCCGGTAATTGCCACGTCGCCGGAGACGCTGTTCGCAGTGGCAGAGCCGGTGAGCCCGCGCACCTGCACATCCCCGGACACCGAGTTCAGGGTCAAGTCACCGGTGTGCGTGTCGACGATGATGTCGCCAGAGACGGTGTTGAGACGCGCGTCATTGGTCAGCCCAGAGACGAGCGCGCCAGCGCTGACTACGCCGAGATTCAGCGCGATGCTGCGGGGGACTGCAACGCTGACCTCAGCGCGAGGGCCGCCGGATCCGAAGTTGCGAAATACTTCGAGAAAATTGTCCCAGCCCAGCTGCGGATGATCGATTTCGATCTCGCTGCCGTTGGATTCGATACGCAAATCTTTGATGGTGACGCCGTGCACTTCAATGCGGATGCCGGGTTCGTCGTGTGCGATGACATCAACCTGGCCGCCGACCAAACCAACCTTGAGTCGGGAGGCCTGGGCGATGTCGATGACGCGTTCCTCGCCGGGGGCGATGAGCCACTTCTCGGTCATGTTCACTCCTGATCGTTGTAAGTCGCGATATATCGCGTTGAAGAAGAATAACACGATATATCGCGAGTTGCATCATCAAATTTTTCGCTCGATTCGAAGGAGGCAGGAGGCCTACTTGACCTTGACGCAACGTCAACTTTTATGGTTGTCGTATGAACAAGGAGGATGCTGTGAGCTCAAGCGACTGGTCAATCCAAGAGATCGCCCGGCTCGCTTCGACGACGAGTAGAACGCTTCGCCACTATGACGACATCGGGCTGCTCAAGCCGTCGCGCATCGCGCACAACGGTTATCGGCACTACGACGAGAGCGCCCTCGTGCGGTTGCAGCGAATTCTGCTGCTGCGAGAGCTCGGGCTCGGTCTGTCGCAGATCGCTGATGTGCTCGAGCGGGAGAAGCGCGAGGAATCCGCTCTGGAAACGCATCTCGCGTACCTGCGCGACGAGCAGCACAGGCTGACGCGACAGATCGCATCAGTTGCATCCACCATCGACAGATTGAAAGCAGGTGAATCTCTCATGGCAGAGAACATGTTCGACGGTTTCGACCACACGCAGTACAAGGAAGAGGTCGAGGAGCGCTGGGGCAAGAAGGCATACGCCGACGGCGACAACTGGTGGCAAGGGCTCTCTGACGAGGAGCGCGCGACTTGGCAGGCGCGTGTCGCCGACCTCAACGGCAGCTGGATCGCCGTGGCCGAGAGTGGCGTTGATCCCCTATCCGCAGAAGCACAGGATGTCGCGCGACGCCATGTCGAATGGCTGACGAGCGTGCCCGGCACGCCAGCAACTGCTCCCAGTGGCGATACCAAGGCCTATGTCATCGGTCTTGGCGAGATGTATGTCGCAGACCCGCGCTTTGGGGCGAACTACGCGACAGCCGACGGTGGCACCCGCGGTGCCGAGTTCGTCCGCGACGCACTGCGCATCTACGCCGAGGCGAACCTCTAACCCGTCTATTGCCCGCCCTTTAACCCGTCTATTGCCCGCATAACTCCGGAGATTCAGGGCGATCGCCCTCTCATCGCGCCCAAAACTCAGCGAACGGCGAAAAATCTCCGGAGTTATGCAGGGCCTGCAGGGCTTTCGTGCCTTCCGCGACCGTCAGCGCTTTTGGAGCCGAGACTAGACTCGCGGGGTGACCGTCCGCCGCGTATTACTCGTCTGTTTTGGCGGGATGCTGGGAACGGCGGCGCGACTGGGCGCGGATCTCCTGGTGCCGAGTATCGGATCCTTTCCCCTCTCGACGTTGGTCGTCAACATCGTCGGTGCGTTGCTTATCGGAGTGCTCGCCGCGCGGATTCCGGGCTCATCTGATCTGCGCGTTTTCCTCGGCACCGGAATCCTGGGCGGATTCACTACCTATAGTGCTTTCGCAGTTGACAGCGTGGAAATGTGGGGGGATGCCCCGCTCATCGCCGCCGCTTACGCGCTAGCGAGTCTGGTGCTCGGCATCGGCGCTGCGGCGTTCGGTGTGCGACTGGGGCGAAAGAGGCCGGCCCGATGACGCCGCTGCTCTTCTTCCTGGCATCCGTCGCTGGCGGCATCGGCGCTGCGCTGCGCTACGTCGTCGACGTCGGAATCATGTCTCTGACGAAGGGGCGATTTCCCTGGGGGATCGTCGTGATCAACATCAGTGGCGCGTTTGCGTTAGGCCTCATCACAGCTTCTCTTCCTGACTTGGCCTTCATCGTGGGCGCGGGACTTCTCGGCGGCTATACGACTTTCAGCACCGCGATGGTTGACGCTCTCGCGCTGTGGAAAGACGGTGAACGGCCAGCCTCTCTCGCACATCTCGGGGGGACGTTCGCAGCATCCGTTCTCGCTGCACTTGGCGGCCTCGCACTCGGCGGCGTGCTCTGACGCGGCTCGCTGTCAGAACGCTGTGAAATACTGACCGCGGAACCCTGCCCCGCAACTTCACAATCGAGAGACACAGCTTTGTCGAACCTCGCCGTTCTCAGCCTGCGCAACCGCGCGCTGATCGCCCTCATCACGATCGTCGCCGCCGTGTTCGGTGGCCTCGCTCTGACGAACCTCAAACAGGAGCTCATTCCTTCACTTGAGCTGCCCGCGCTCGTCGTGATGACGTCATACCCTGGGGCATCGCCTGAGGTCGTTGAAAACGACGTTTCCACTCCGATCGAGAATGCGATTCAGGGAGTGCCTGGCCTCGAATCTACGAGCGCTACGAGCACCACGAACGCTTCGATCATCCAAGCGACGTTCACCTATGGTGAGAACCTCGCCACCGCCGAGCAGAAGATGCAGCAGGCGATCAACCGCATCACATCGACACTGCCGGAAGACGTCGAACCGCAGGTGTTGTCGGTGTCGATCGATGACTTCCCTGTGATCCAGGTCGCCGTGACCGGCTTTGACGACGCTGAGACAGCGCAATCAGATCTCGAAAATGTTGCGATCCCTCAGCTGGAAGACGTTGACGGCGTCAACGCAGCAGAGATCGTCGGCGGTCTCGGCCAGCGCATCACCATCACTCCTGACAACAAAAAGCTGGCTGCCGCCGGCGTCAGCAGCAACGCGATCCGCGACGCGCTAGAGCAAAACGGCACACTCTTCCCCGGTGGCGATATCACCGAAGAGGGACAGACGCTCACCGTCCAGACCGGCGCGAAGATCACCTCGGTTGATGAGCTCGCGGCCCTACCGCTTGTAGGAGCGGATGCCACGATCAAGGACGTTGCAACGGTCGCTCTTGAGCCCGACCCCACCTCGTCGATCTCGCGTGTGAACGGTGAAGACGCTCTTTCGATCTCGATCACCAAGCTTCCTGCGGCGAATACCGTCGAGGTCTCCACCGGCGTCCTCTCAGCGATCGACGAGCTGTCCGAGTCGTTCCCGGATGCGCAGTTCACGGTCGTCTTCGATCAGGCGCCGTTCATCCAGCAGTCAATTGAGACACTCGCGACCGAGGGTCTGCTCGGCCTCGTCTTCGCGGTGATCGTCATCCTGGTGTTCTTGATGTCGATCCGCTCGACCCTGGTCACCGCGATCTCGATCCCGACGAGCGTGCTCATCACCTTCGTCGGATTGCAGGCGTTCGGGTATTCGCTGAACATCCTCACTCTCGGCGCGCTCACGATCGCAATCGGCCGAGTAGTCGACGACTCCATTGTCGTCATCGAAAACATCAAACGTCACTATGTCGGCGATGCCAATAAGGGCGACGCGATCCGTCTCGGAGTGCGCGAGGTGGCGTCTGCAATCACAGCATCCACCATTACGACGGTCGCGGTTTTCCTGCCGATTGTGTTCGTCGGCGACATGGTCGGCGAACTTTTCCGACCGTTTGCGATGACGGTGACAATTGCGATGGTGGCGTCCCTTTTGGTGTCGCTGACGATCGTTCCCGTTCTTGCCTACTGGTTCCTGCGCCCCGGCAAGGAACTCATCGGCGAAGATGGTCAGGTTATCGATCCTGAACATCCGGATGCTCCGCCCACGAAGCTGCAGAGCGCATACCGGCCGGTCCTCAGCTGGACTCTGAAGCACTCCGGGCTCACCGTGATTCTCGCTGTTGTCGTGCTCGGCGCTACGCTCGCCGCCGCGCCGCTCATGAAAATCAACTTCTTGAGCGACAGCGGCCAGAACACGATGACGGTCACGCAGGACCTCGGGCCGACCGCGAGCCTCGAAACGAAGGATGCCGCGGCAGCCGTCGTCGAAGACGCTTTGGACGGCATCGATGGCATTGAGAACGTGCAGGTGTCGATTGGTTCGAGCGGATCATCGCTCATGGATGCCTTCTCCGGCGGAGCCGGCGTGACGTACTCGATCATGACCGCTTCGGGCGTCGATCAAGAGAAGCTTCGCGCCGATGTGCTGGATGCTGTGGACGGATTGAAGGACGTCGGCGAGATCAGCGTGAACGCCGCTGCGGGCTTCGGCTCGAGTGATATCGCGGTCAACATCACCGCACCGAACGGCGACGCGCTCGCCGAGGCGACGGCAGCGGTGAGCGACGAGCTCAAGGGCCGCGACGGCGTTGGCCAGATCACAGACAACCTCGCCGCATCTCTGCCGTACATCGCCGTGGTCGTTGATCGTCAAGCTGCGGCAGATCGCGGTCTGTCTGAGGTTGCTGTCGGATCGCTGGTGTCGAGCACCATGCGTCCGCAGCAGGCCGGATCGATTGAACTGAATGACACCGCACTCACGGTGTACATCGCCGCCACCGAACCGCCTGCGACCATCGAAGCGTTGCGCACGCTTGAGATTCCGAGCGCGGCGGGCATGGTGAAGTTGGAAGACATCGCCACCGTCGAGGAACGCCAGGGGCCCACGTCGATTACAACTGAGCAGGGGCGTCGAACGGCGACGGTCACTGTGCCGCCAGCATCCGATAACCTCGCGACAGCGACGGCATCTGTTGCCGCGGCGCTTGAGGCTGTGGACCTGCCAGACGGCACCAGTGCTGAGGTTGGCGGCGTCGCCTCGCAGCAGGCGGATTCATTCTCGCAACTGGGGCTGGCGATGCTCGCGGCGATTCTGATCGTCTACGTCGTGATGGTCGCGGCGTTCAAGTCTCTGCGCCAGCCGCTGTTGCTGCTGGTGTCTGTCCCATTCGCGGCAACCGGTGCGATTCTGCTGCAGATCGTTACAGGCGTGCCGCTGGGCGTGGCATCCCTCATCGGTGTGCTCATGCTGATCGGCATCGTCGTCACCAATGCGATCGTGCTCGTTGACCTTGTGAATCAGTATCGCGAGAAGGGTCTGTCGACCATTGACGCGGTGATGGCTGGTGGTGAGAAGAGGCTGCGGCCGATCCTTATGACCGCGCTTGCCACGATCTTTGCGCTGACGCCGATGGCGCTGGGGATCACCGGTCACGGCGGGTTCATCTCGCAACCACTCGCGATTGTGGTGATTGGCGGACTGGTGTCATCGACCGTGCTGACGCTGATCGTGCTTCCGACGCTGTACAACCTCGTCGAAGGCGCGCGCGAGCGACGCCGTGGGCGCAAGGGAGATGCTGAGGGTGCGGGCGCTGACGAAGCGCACGAGCCCGACGCGCCAGAGTCAGGAGCCGGGCGAGTGCTGACGCGTCGTGAGTTGCGTGGGCAGCACAGTTCGTCCGGCGAGTGAGGCGTCGCGCTGCTGTTCTCCGGTTTCGCGCTGCTGTAGTTCGCTCGCGCTGTTGAAGTTTCTGTAGCGCGAGCGGAGATGAGTAGCGCGACCGCGCGGCAGCGCGAATCTGGTGCCGTATAAACACAGCGCGCGAGTTGGGAATACTTTGCGCCTTTCGGCTGTTGTGCGACCCGGGCGATGACTCCACATCGCCCAGAAGGAGTGCTCTTGTCTCTCGGTGACCTCACCACCCTGCCCGAACGCGACATCACCACGAACGACACCACCAGCGCGAACAACGCCACCAAGAACAACAACACCAACACCGCAGCAATATCGCAGGAGCAAATCGTTCTGGATGAGGCGTTCGATCGCCGCGACGAGCTTCTGCAGCAACTCGAAAGGGATCTCGAGATCCCTGCGGAAGACGCCGTGCATCACGCGAGGATGCGCATGATGATCCAGCGTCGCTCAGAATTGACGCACGCGGACAGCGGGCTGGTCTTCGGTCGTCTCGACGCGCTCGATGAGACCGTGCGCCATCTCGGCCGGGTCGGCATCCCCGGCGCGGATGCTGACAATGATGACCCACTCGTCATTGACTGGCGTGCACCGGCTGCACGCGCTTTTTACACTGCGACTGCTGTTGATCCGCAAGGACAGGCTCGGCGCCGCCACATCCGCACGCGTGGCCGTGACGTGTTGGGCGTTGATGATGAGCCGCTCGATGGATCAACAGCAAGCGATCTCGTCGGAGAGGGGGCGCTGCTCGCCGCCCTTGACGAGCGTCGAACGGGCCAGATGGGCACTGCGGCTGCGACGCTGCAGCGAGAACAGGACGACATCATCAGGGCTGACGCTCGAGGCCCGCTTGTTGTGCAGGGCGGACCCGGCACAGGCAAGACCGTTGTCGCTCTGCACCGCGTGGCATACCTGCTCTTCACCCATTCTCAGTTGGCAACTCAGGGCGTGCTCGTGTTGGGGCCGTCGACACGTTTCCTTGACTACATCGCTCAGGTGCTGCCTGCCCTCGGTGAAACGGCGATCGTGTCATCGACCTGCGACACGCTCGTTCCCGGCATCCGCGTGGAGCGCGACGAGTCGCGTGACGTTGCCGAGATCAAGGGACGGGCGCTGTGGCAGAAGGCGTTGGAAGGTTATGCCGCGTCTCTGGTGCCGCAGCCGGTCGCGCTCAACGTGACCTGGGAGGGGGAGCGCTACTCCCTCAACGAACGTCGGATCGCCAACGCCCTCGCCTCTGCGACATCAGGGCGTTCGTACCATGCGGCGCGTGCCATCTTCAGTGAGCAGGTGCATGATCTCCTCACTGACGCTGTTGTCGAGCGCAGCGAAGAGTTGCTGACGCAGATGGAGGAGGGGCTCGACGACATCCTCTCGAAGGTTGATGCTCGGCTCGCGAAGGACGACGATCGCGGCGTGGCCGATGGGGTTTCCGGCGCGGAAGCTGACGGAGTGTTCTCGGAAGCAGATATTGAGCGGCTCCGGGGCCGGGTGTCCGAAGATGACGGATTGGCTACGTTGATCGAGCAGTGGTGGCCTGTGCTCGACGCGCAGGGCACTCTTCGTGAACTACTCGATGATGACGCGCTGCTGCGCCGTTGGGCGCCGGATCTCACGGCGGCCGAACGGCAGTTGATTGTGGACGAGCCGGCAGGGTGGACAAGCAGCGACGTCCCGCTTATCGACGCTTTGTCTGATGTGCTGGGAGACCCGGACACTGGCGGCGAGCAGAGCGAGTTTCTCGCCGACCGCGCGGCTTCGCGGCGTGATTGGGTTTATGGGCACGTCGTTATCGACGAGGCGCAGGAACTGTCAGAGATGCAGTGGCAGATGGTGATGCGCCGCTGCCCTTCGCGGTCGATCACTGCAGTCGGAGACATCGATCAAGCTGAAGCGCCGCACCGACACATGACGTGGGAACATGCGGTGGGATCGGCGTTCGGCACCAACTGGACGGAGGCGCGGTTGACGATCTGCTATCGCACTCCGCTCGAGGTTATGGCGCTTACCGCTCCGGTTCTCCGTCATGCAGGCAGCAGAAATGAGCCGCCTCGCGCCGTGCGGGCATCGGGCATTGAGCCGTGGGAGAGCGATGTCGACGAGAGAGAGCTTGTCTCCTTCGTCGCACATGCGGGCGAGGAGATGGCGCAGCGGTGGACCGGCGGAACTATCGGCGTCATTGCCCCGCAGGATCGTCTCGCGGGCTTGCGGGCCGCTTTGCCGGAGCTGACGATTCTTTCGGCGACAGATGCCAAGGGTTTGGAATGGGATGCCACGCTGCTCGTCGATGCCGCTGGCATCGCCGCTGAGCCTCGCGGCTGGAACGGCCTTTACGTCGCGCTCACGCGCTGCACCCAGGAGCTCGGTCAGTTGCGGGTGAGGTAGGTCCCTCGCAACCCTCGGGCTTGGTGGCTAGCTGAGGGTGATGCCCCAAGAGAGCGTCCACGTCTCGTCGGGGGCGAGACGGCGGATGCCGAGGCCGCTGTTGAACCCGTCGACCGGAGCGGTCATCGGCTCGATCGCGACAGCGAGGACCTGCCCTGGATAGTTGACGGTCGTATACACCTGCACGAAGTCGAAGCCCTCACCCTGCCAGACAGTGACGCGGCGGCCATCTGGTGCGGTGAGGGTGTGACGTGCCAGTCCATCGGCGTCGCGAATGAGATCGGCGAAGCCGGTGTCGAGCGTGATGCCGCCGAGGCGGACGCCGGTGCGCATCTCTTCTGACGCGGGAGTGGCGCGAAGCGGAAGCATCCGATCGTCTGTCTCCAGCAGCGTCTTCGCCGGAACGCGCAGCACGAGGTTGCGCGGGTCGACGTCGCCGATGGTGAGAAACGGGTGTGTTCCGAGGGCAACGGTGGCCGCGGCATCCGATCTGTTTGTCAGCGTGTGCGTGACTTCGATGCCGGCGTCCGTCAGTGCGTAGGTGACCGACGTTTCGACCTCGTACGGGTAGCCGGTCTGCGGATGGATGGTTGCACGGAGCGTGGCGGCGGCATCCGTCTGCTCGATGTCGTAGGCGGTGAATCGCAGCAAGCCGTGGCTGGCGTTGTTGAGCTTTGGCTCGGTGATCGCGAGTTGCTGTGTGGTGCCGTAGTCATTCCACTTGCCGTCGCGTATGCGGTTCGGCCAGGGGGCGAGAACCACGCCCGAGCACGAGGGGGCAGGGATGTCCTCGGGAAAGCGGGCGACGAGGTCCACGCCGCCGACGGCGAGGCCGCGAAGGGATGCTCCGACTTGGGCGATCTGTGCCGAGACAGCGCCGTGGTGAAGGTGGACCTGGGTGCCGGTGGGGGATTTCGAACTCACGCCACACATCGTACGCGGGTCTTTCTCAGGCCGGTCGGATAGACTGGAAAAGTCGGCTTCGGACAGCCGTGTCGCTTCGCCTCGCGAAGGTCGCGGAAGTTTTTGTCTCAGTGTGAGTCCAGGGGCCGATGGTGAGCGTCATTCGACGCACATTAACCATCACATGAATGGCCCTCGTCCCTGAAGACGATTTCCGCAGGTCGCGGCGCTGTGCAGGCGTGCGACCGCTGGCGGAAGCGCATGCGCGCATAGGTGCTGTTCTCGTGCAGAGAATCAGAAGGAAACATCTTGCCTAAGAACAAGAAGCCCCAGGGTGGCCGACCCTCGCGTAACTTCGAGCCTCGTTACGGCGCGAACAAGACTTCTTTCCACGATCGTCATGCGGGTCGCCCTGAGGCTGGCCGTGGCGGACGTTCGGATGCTGGACGTTCGGATGCTGGCGAGCGGCGCCCTGCGGGCGCAGGCCGCGGATACGACAGCCGTCCTGGTAGCAAGAGCGCGGG
>DQHP01000041.1 GCA_003524435.1 Microbacterium sp. | reverse complement strand
GGCCACGACAGCGGGCGCAGCACCAGGCGTCGCCGTGAACCCCTCACGAAGCGCGCCCGACAGCGGCTCACGCGAAGGGAGGTTCACATGCACGGGTCCGGCGATGCCAGGTAGACCCGAGGGATCAACATCCGCCCCCATCGCAGCGGTAACCGCGCGCGCAGCGAGATCGTCCCACTCGCCGTCGCCGGGCACTGGCGCATCCATCGACAGCCGCACCCACGGATCGAAGAGTCCGGGTTGCACAGTCGCTTGGTTCGCACCGACACCGCGCAGTTCAGGTGGGCGGTCAGCGGTCAGCAGCAACAACGGCACCCCGGAGTGGAACGCTTCCATGGCTGCAGGAAGAAGGTTCGCAGCTGCCGTGCCGGAGGTGCAGATGACAGCGACGGGAACTCGGCGCTCTCGCGCGATTCCCAGCGCAGTGAAGCCAGCGACGCGCTCGTCGATACGCACATGAACTCGCACGACGCCGTCGCGAGCGAGGCGGGTGGCGGCGAGCGCGAGCGCTTGCGACCGCGATCCGGGAGAGATCACGACGTCGGTGACGCCGTTTTCAACAAGTTCCGCGAGGAGAGATGCTGCGGCATCCGATGCTCGCGATACCGTCATGAACGCGGATCCGGTGCGGGGCCGTCCGTCTCATCGTCGAGGCGGGCGAGTTCCTCTTCGAGCTTACGGATGCGGTCATCCTGCTCGCTCTTGCCCAGAGTGCGCAGGAACTCCGGGTTATCGTCCGGCGCAACCTGACGCATGCTCTCCCGGTCGCGACGGCGACGCCCGAGAGCGAACCAGAGGATGCCTCCAAGCACAGGGATCAGTACGACAATCGCGATCCAGGCCCCCTTGGGCACGCCACGGTGCCGCGTCGCCGGCTGCACTGCGCAGTCGACGATGCTGAAGACCCAGAAGATGAGGGCTAAGAAGCCCCCGACAATCAGTACTCTCGCCACCTCTTCAGTCTAGGCGGGTTGTCTGAGTGTCGCCTCGCCATCAGCGGGATACAGGACGATCGTTATGCGTAGACGCGACGGCGGGAGTCGAACCCGCAACACCATCAGGTATGAACTGAAGCCCGGGGCCACCCGGATCGTCGCGATGACACCGAGGTTACCTGGCCGTGAGCGTTATAAACAGGGTTGTGTCAGAGATAGCGTCATGCGTCGTTGGGTGACGACATATATTGCTCATCTAAACTGGAGGAGTGAAGTTGCCACCGATCCTCGTTTACTCAGTGCTGCGCCTGCTGGCTTTTCTCGTGCCGCTCGCGATCATGTGGTTCTTCTTCCCCATCCTTCGTGAGTACTGGTGGCTGACGGCGATCTTCGCCGCGCTGATCGGTGTGAGCATCTCGTACCTCTTCCTGCGCACGCCCCTCACAGGTGCTTCTTCTGACATCTACGAGCGCCGTCAGGCACGCGATGCCGCCGGCAAACGAAGCGCTGCCGCGCAGGATGCTGACGCCGAAGACGCGGCGATCGATAACGCCGAAGACAGCACAACCACCGCAGAGTGACGCCTGCCGGACCTCGGCAGAGAGCGCAATAAGGGTTTTCAACACTCTTTGTCGACGCCTCTTGCCGCGTGGCATCGGGATGGCTACTTTCGCATGGGAGGGCTCCCACACCCCAGCGGGAGAGTCCTCTAGATCCACCTCGGTTTCGAAGAAGCAACCCGAAAGGACGTGCGTTCCCCCATGTCAAAGAGATCCAAGTTCTTGGCGATACTCGCCGCAACGGCGAGCGCCATCGGTCTGGCCGTCGGCGCAACGCCTGCGGCAACGGCCGATGTCGCCCCCAGCACAATTGCTCCGATGGCGTTCGAAGGAACGACCATCCCGCTCACCCTGACGAACAACTCCGGAGAAGGTCCGGCGTACATCTACATTCTCGGCACGAACCTCGACACCGGCCAGATGGGGTGGGCCGACGCCCAGGGCAACTTCCACGCCTGGCCACATGCAGGAGAGGTTCCGGTTTCTGCACCCGACGCCTCGATCGCCACGATCGGCGTCGGCCAGTCTCAGACAATCAGAATGCCAAAGCTGTCCGGGCGCATCTACTACTCCTACGGCGAGAAGCTCGACTTCAAGATCGTCCTCGACGGCAAGCTCGTCCAGCCCGCTGTGCACGCGACGGGTGATCCCAACCGCGACAAGCTGTTCAATTGGACCGAGTACACGCTCAACGACGGCGGCCTGTGGATCAACAGCACCCAGGTCGATTTCTTCTCTGCTCCGTACCAGGTAGGGCTAAAGAAGCAGGACGGCAGCATCATCAGCACCGGCCGCCTCAAGGACAATGCCTACAACACCTTCTTCGACAAGCTCGCGGCAGAGCCTGGCTGGGCTGGGCTGATTCAGCGCGACTCCTCAGGGAACATTCTGCGAGCGCACTCCCCCGGCCACGGCCTCGAATCAGACATGATCAACCCCAACGTCGTCACCGGGTATATCGACCAGGTGTGGGAGAGCTACCGCACCCGCGACGTCACGATCACCCCGTTTGAGCACGAGCCGCAGACTAAGTTCTTTGGCCGCGTTATCGGCGACCAGTGGGTCTTCCGCAACACGAGTGGTGCCGAGGTGGCTACGTTCCCGAAGCCGAGCGCGGGCTCAGTCTACGGATGCTCCGGCGATCTGTTCGCTCCGAATGACCACGTGGTGGGCCCAATCGCGCGAACCCTCTGTGCGGGATTCATTCGTTCAACGTTGCTCGACAACCCGAATCAGCCCGCCACTGACATCTCAACGTATTACAAGAGTGGCAGCGTGAACCAGTACGCACGCCTGGTGCATGAGGCTATGGTCACGGGCAAGGCTTACGCGTTCGCATTCGATGACGTCGGGGCTCACGAGTCACTCGTCCACGACGGCAACCCGGCCGCAGCGTACATCTCGCTGGACCCGTTCACCGGACACGCGACGCCAATTGGTTCAGAAGACAACGGCGCAAGCGAGCCAGGTGACGGCGGCGACGACGGCGATGGCGACACCGGCGCTTCACTTCCTGTCGGCGCAGGAGCCATCAACGCGGCCAACTACTGCCTTGATGTTCCGTGGGCAAACATGGCCAATGGCGTACAGGTTCAGCTGGCGAACTGTTCCGGCAATGACGCCCAGAGCTGGACGCGCAATTCGGACGGCACGATCCACATCGCCGACAAGTGCCTCGATGCCCGCTCGTCAGGCACCGCCAACGGCACCGTCGTGCAGTTGTGGACCTGCAACGATTCGAATGCACAGAAATGGTCATATAACAGCAGCTCTAAAGAGCTGAAGAATGCCGTCTCTGGGCTGTGCCTTGATGCAGCGAACGGAGTCACCGATGGCTCACCTGTTCACCTATGGCAGTGCCACGGGGATTCCAATCAGCAGTGGACGTTCTGACCGCTACTAAATAACCGCTGCCAATAACGAAGCGGGGCGGAAGATGCAGCTGCAGCATCTTCCGCCCCGCTTTCGCGTGCACTCGCATGTCCAGCGAAGAACTAGCCGACGAATGCCCAGTACAGCGCCCCGGCGTAAGCGAGCGCGGTGAGCGAGGTGAGTCCGAGCGCGACGACAAGTTCGCGCGGTTGCCGGTACATCCACACGATGATGATGGCGGGGATACCCGCCAGCAGTGCCATCAGCGAGAGCCATGCGATCGGGTACAGCAGCGCGATAAACCCCGCCAGTAGGAACGGCACCAGCAAGAAGACCGTGTAGGCGACCTGCGTCGCGCGCTTACCGATCAGCACGGTAAGGGTCCGCTTGCCGACAGCGCGGTCCTGGTCGATATCTCGCAGATTATTGGCGAGGAGCACGCCACAGGCAAACAGGCCAGCCGCGATAGCGCCCAGCCATGCTTCCTGCGGCAACTGGAACGCTTGCACCCACGTCGTTCCGAGGGTGGCGACCAGGCCGAAGAAGACGAAAACAAAGATCTCGCCCAGGCCGAAGTAGCCGTAGGGCCGCTTGCCACCGGTGTAGAACCAGGCGGCGATGATGCAGACGGCGCCGACGGCGAGCATCCACCATTGACCGGTGCGAATAACGATCGCGAGGCCGACGAGCGCGGCAAGCGCGAAGAAGCCGAATCCGATGACCAGCACGGTGCGCGGCGAGACCCGACCCGATGCTGTTAGACGCGCAGGACCCACGCGGTGCGCGTCAGTACCGCGGACGCCGTCGCTGTAGTCGTTGGTGAAGTTGACGCCGATCTGCAGCAGCACGGCGACCGCGAGGCACGCGAGCGCGATGACCCAGTGCAGTTCACGGTCGATGAGTTGCGCAGCACCGGTGCCGATGATGACGGGGGCCACCGCAAGGGGAAGCGTGCGCAGTCGCGCCGCGCCGATCCAGTCACGCGCGGTGACTGGCGGCGCCTCAACGATGGGCTTCCTGGCCGGGTTTCCGCTCGTGCGGACCGGCTTGTTGCGGGGTGCGGATGTCTTGCGCTTTGAGGATGCTGCCACGGAGGCAATCGTAGTCGGCGAGTTGATGGCGCACCTGCCATCTGTTTAGTTCGGGTTGCTGTCCTTGCCGTCGAGCCAGAGCGTATCCGTGGCATCCGCGTGGCTGCCCTTCGTGCCGACATGCTTCGCGCTGATCTGCGGCCCCTTGGTGATGACGTGGACGAGAGCCATCGCGTGACCGCGTCCCAGCTCGTAATCATCTTTCAACCACTCGAGGATCGGGGTCGCCTTCGTTGAAGAGTCGAACCCCTTCTCGCTGGCGAGGTCGAGGAACTGCCGCGGGGTGAGCCCGGTCTTGGTCTCGATATTGTCGAGGTACGACTGGAATGACATGGTTCTCCTGTTGAGGTGAGCGGTCAGTGGATGACGGTCTGGATCATGATGGCAGATGCGTGGATGCAGATGATGCGCAGCATCCCGTCGCCGATATTCACGAATTTGTGCGGCACGCGCGGCGCGACCGTCGCGGTATCGCCGGCGATCGCCGTGAACGTCTCATCGCCACGCGTGATCTGCACCGTGCCGTCGAGCACTATCCAGGTTTCGGAGTACGGATGCCAGTGCAACTCTGGTCCCTCACCCGGATGATTCTCGACGAAGAAATAGGAGATGTCAGCGTCGTGCTCGACGCCGACGAACTTCCTGGTGAGCCCCGTGCCCACTCGTAGCGCGCTGGCGGAGACAACGCCGTGCGGGAATGAGATGCGTTTCATAACTCAACTCTCGACACCTTCCGCCTCAGATCCTAGAGTTTCGATGTGGATCGAAACTCGGCGAGCGTGAATTATGTGGATTTCCGCCTCTCCGCCGGCGATATCCAAGCTGTGCGTTTCGGGGTCTCACCTGGCCATGAACTCGCGCACGCCGTGCGTCTTCTGCTCCGGCCAGAGCAGCACCCGCTGCAGTGGGGGTGGTTGCGCGATGCTCGCGATCGATTGCCGCGCGACGCCTTCGCGTTACTCAGCACCGTAATCGGCGACGACGGTTACCTGCCAGATTTCCTGACAACTACGCCGCGCTGGGATCTGACTCCCGAGGCGGAGGCTGCCGCGCTCGGCAAAGCGGCGATCGCAGGGATGCGCATCGATCTGGACAAGATGATCTTGCGCTCGACCGGGCAGCGACAGCAACGTTTGCGTGCAATGCGCGCCGAACCTGCTGTCGCGCGAGCACGGATTGCCGACGCCTGGGAGCAGGTGTGGGATTGCGCGCTCGCACCAGTCTGGCGGCAACTGGAACGGATCCTGCGCGCCGATATCGCGGTCCGCTCTCGCGCGGTTGCCACCGACGGTCTTGCAGCGATGGCGGCTGAGCTTCACTCGAAGGTGAGTTGGAGCGACAGTGCCGTGCGGGTAGAACTGCGCAAGCACCGCGAGCAGGTCGATTGCCGCGGAAGCGGGCTCGTCCTCGTGCCCTCGGTCATGTCGTCCTGGGGATGCATGGTGCTCACTGAGCCTCCGGCGCAGCCCACGCTGTTCTATCCGGCACGCGGCGTGACCGCCGAGTGGGCGCGTGATCCGGCGTCGACCGCAGACGCCCTCGCCGCATTACTCGGGCCCGCACGCGCCGCCATCTTGCTGAC
>DQHP01000093.1 GCA_003524435.1 Microbacterium sp. | reverse complement strand
CGAGCCGACGTGGCACGCTCTCGCCCACATGACAGCCGCGATCGTGGCGTTCACCGCGCTGGCCGTGGCCGCGATTGTCGCCCTCGTGCGCGCAATCCGTGAGCATCGTGTGGCTGCCGCTGTCGGCAACGGCATCGTCGCACTCACGCTCCTCGCCCCTGTTATCCCCGACATCGCCAGCGTGCAGGTGGCGATCACGGGTCTCTTCGCCTTCGGTTGGTGCACCGCGACGGCCATCTCGTTGCTGAAGTCGCCGAAGGTAGCTCGCTAGCCTGGACTCGCCCCGACTCAAGGAGATGACATCGTGAAGTTCCTCATTCTCGGCTACACGCCGAGTACCAGCTGGGATGCCGCAACCGCAGATGCCCCCACTGAGGATGCGCTTACCGCATTCGCCGCATATCAGGAGTTCGAAGCAGAGCTGCGTGCCAGTGGTGAGTTCGTCAGCACGGAGGGGCTCGGGCATCCAGCTGTGTCGACGACCGTGCGCAAGACCGACGGGAGCGTCGTCATCACCGACGGCCCGTTCGCTGAACTCAAGGAAGTGCTCGCGTCGTTCGCTGTCATCGAGGTATCCGGATTGGAGCGCGCGAAGGACATCGTCGCCCGGATGGTTGAGATGCTCGGCGAACCGATGGAGATACGGCCCGTCATGGGCGACGACTTCGCGTGACCGCCCTTCCCAACACGATTGAGCACCTGCTGCGCACCGAGGCGCCGCAGGTGCTCGGCGCGTTGGTGCGCCGCTTCGGCCACTTCGATATCGCCGAGGAAGCAGTGCAGGACGCTCTCCTCGCGGCAAGTCAGCAATGGCGCACGGACGAGCTCCCCGAGAACCCCCGGTCCTGGCTGATCCGCATCGCCTACCGCCGGATGATCGACACCCTCCGCTCCGAGTCAGCCGACCGTCACCGACAAGAAGAGTATGCGGCCTCCGCACCGCCACCGCCGACAGCCACCAGCCACGACGACAGCCTCAATCTTCTGTTGCTGTGCTGCCATCCTGCGCTTTCTTCCGCGTCCCGCGTCGCCTTGACGCTGCGCGCTGTCGGTGGACTGAGCACCGCAGAAATCGCTCATGCGTACGGAGTGACAGAACAGACAATGGCCGTGCGGATCAGCCGGGCAAAGCAGCAGATCCGCAGAAGCGGTGCCCGGTTCGAGTTCGTCGTCGACGATGACTTCTCCGGCCGCCTATCCGCGGTCATGCGCGTGCTGTACCTGATCTTCAACGAGGGATACACGGTGACCACGGGGTCGGAGTTGGTGCGAACCGATCTTACGGGCGAGGCCATCCGTCTCGCTCGGCTCGTCCACACCCTCGTTCCCGACGATCCCGAACCCGCAGGACTTCTCGCCCTCATGCTGCTGATCGATTCGCGTCGCGCGACGCGCACCGCCGCGAACGGCGATCTTATTCCGCTCGCTGATCAGGACCGTACGCGGTGGGATCAAGCAACCATCTACGAGGGATCAGAACTCATCCGTGCCGCATGGTCTGAAGGCGATGTGGGGACGTACAGGCTGCAGGCCGCCATCGCCGCCGTTCACGCATCCGCTCCTGTCGCTGAAGAGACGGACTGGGTGCAGATTGCTGCTCTGTATTTGGCGCTCGAACAGGTCGAGCCCAGCGGGATTGTCATGCTCGCACGAGTCGTCGCCGTCGCTCATGCGTTCGGCCCCGCTCGCGCCAGCACTCTGCTTCGGCAACTGGATCGCGAGCATGGGCTTCTCCAACATCCGTTGACGAAGCATCGTGCGCACGCGATCCGTGCACACCTCCACGAAGCGGAAGGGGATGCCGCTGCCGCGAGAGAGGATTTCCTTGCGGCCGCCGACATGACGAAGAACGAGCCGGAGTCCCGGTATCTGTCGCGAAAGGCGAACGGCGGATAGCTGGCATTTGGTGAGACGCCGCAACTATGACGCGGTATCGGGTCGACGGTTACTCGTTCACGCGTCACATCGCTTCGCTAACCCGTGAGGGAGAGTCGTGCTCGTGGCCCACTGCCGTGCTGCATGGTGGTGACCCTAAAACTGGTTTGTGTCATCTCAACGCGGTTCCGACAAAAAACTTCTTGACACCGCATCCTTCACGTCGTAACGTACAACCAAATGGTTGCACAAAATGAAGTGAGCGAGACGGAGATCGACCGTGTGTTCCACGCACTTGCGACGGCCACGCGGCGCGACATTCTGCGCCGCACGATCAGCGAAGAGCAGTCGGTATCGGCCCTCGCGGGCGACTACGATATGTCCTTCGCCGCCGTGCAGAAACATGTTGCCGTTCTTGAGGTCGCTGGCCTCATCATCAAGCGCGCTGAGGGACGCGAGCGGCTTGTCCGCGCCAATCCCGAGATGATCGCGCGCGCCAGGGCGTTGCTGGCCCGTTACGAAGAAATGTGGCGGGCGCGCGTTGCTCGCCTTGATGATCTGCTGGCGGAACCGCCGGCGACAAAATCGCACGCATCAAACCAAGGAGACTGAAATGCCTGTCACCGATATCACCACGGATGCCGACAACCTCACCATGACCGTCGCCGCTGAATTCGCGGCACCGGTCGAAAGAGTCTGGGCCGCGTACAACGACCCGCGCCAACTCGAGCGGTTCTGGGGCCCTCCGGGGTGGCCGGCCACCTTCACCGAATGGGACCACACCGTCGGTGGTCGCGCGATTTATCACATGACCAGCCCGCAAGGGGAGAAGTCTTCCGGCGCCTGGGAGTTCCTCACGATCGATGCTCCGCACCGCTTCGAGGTGCTCGACTCGTTCGTCGACGCCGACGGCAATGCGCTGGACGGCTTTCCTGCGATGCGCATGGCATTCGCGTTCGAAGCATCCGGCGACAGCACGCGCATGACCACGACGACCTACTTCACCTCCGCTGAGGCGCTGGAACAGGTCACGGCCATGGGTATGGTAGAGGGCACGAAAATGGCGATGGGGCAGCTGGATGCCGTGCTGCAGGACCTCCGCGACTACGCGCAGGGCAAGGGCACGCGCGTCGAACTGCTCGACGATACGCACGTGCGCATCACCCGGCTCGTCGATGGACCGCGGGAACTCGTCTGGCGTGCACACCACGAACCGGACCTCATCAAGCAGTGGATGCTCGGACCGGACGGCTGGGAGATGACGGAGTGCGTCGCCACCACCACCGTGGGTGAGAGCTACCGCAACTCTTGGGCGCCGGTCGGCGACACCGAGGGTGAGCCATTCGGTTTCGAGGGCGAGGTTCTGCTCATCGAAGCCCCTCGTCGCGCTGTGACGACCGAGCGGATGCAAGGTATGCCGACCCAGACGCTTAACGACCTGAACCTCTATGAAGAGGACGGCGCCACTCTGGTCACGCTGCTCATCGAGTACCCCGATCTTGAGACGCGCGACATGATCCTCGCCACCGGCATGGCCGACGGGATGGAGGAGTCGTTCAAGCGGCTCGAGCGCGAGGTGCTGGGCGCTTCTTGAGGAACCGCGGGGTTACTGCCGTATCCGCTGCATAACTCCGGAGAATCTGCCGCGTGGGGCCGAAGCAAGGCCGAAACCATGCGGATCCGGCAAAAACCTCAGGAGTTATGCGGCGGGGAGGGCGGAGCTATGGGGGCAGGGAAGGCGGAGTCAGATCAGGCGGCGGAGCGCTTCTGACAGTGAGATGCCCTGGGCATCGGCGCGGTCGCGCAGGCGAGCGTGCTCGGCTGGCGAGAGCGTCAGTTGCACATCGACGGATGCCGCGGGCTCGGCGAGACCATCAAGAAGTGAGGATGCTTCGGCCCACAGCGGTGCGGGTGCTGAAGCTGCGGGTGCCGAGGC
>DQHP01000157.1 GCA_003524435.1 Microbacterium sp. | reverse complement strand
CTCGGTGTCGATATCGTGCTCGTGGCTGCCGAAGTCGGCGACCGTGTCATTACGCGCGCTGATGTTGAAGCGTACGCGGAGCGCGTTGGTGGATTGGCGGACGCCCCCACAGCGGCGCCGGCGCCAACGTCAGGCCAGCCAGTGCCGTTGACCGCAATGGCGGCGCCCGGCGAACGTGAGACGCGGATCCCGATCCGCGGCGTCCGAAAGCACACGGCTGCGGCGATGGTGCAAAGCGCCTTTACCGCCCCGCATGTCACCACCTTCCATACGGTCGACGTCACCGCGACGATGGATCTCATCGCTAATCTGCGTGCGGATCGGTCGCTGTCTGAGCATCGCATCGGTCCCCTCGTCATCGTGGCCAAGGCCGTCTGCCTCGCGCTCAGCCGCACCCCCGGACTCAACTCGCGGTGGGATGAAGCAGCCGGTGAGATTGTGCAGCCGCACTACGTTGACCTCGGCATCGCGGCGGCGACGGAGCGGGGACTTATCGTCCCTAATATCCGGGACGCTGACCAGATGACAGTGCCGGAGCTCGCGGACGCGCTCAGTGCACTCACAGCGACGGCTCGTACCGGGAAAACTTCTCCCGCGGAGCTTGCAGGCGGCACCTTCAGCATCACCAATATTGGTGTCTTCGGTATCGATGCGGGCACGCCGATTCTGCCTCCGGGGCAGTCGGGAATTCTCGCTGTCGGTGCAGTGCGCCGTCAGCCGTGGGAGTATCGCGGCGAGATTGCGCTTCGGCAGATGATGACGCTGAGCCTGTCGTTCGACCACCGCATCGTCGACGGCGCCGAAGGTGCCCGATTCGTGAAGGACGTCGCGGACATTCTTGAGGAGCCTGGCCGCGCGATGTTGATGCGCTAGTCGTGTGATGCGACGAGGGCAGCGTGCGCCATCGCGCGCAGGATGTCTGCCGTCGAAGCGTATGAGCGAGAGTGACTGCGCGTACTGTGCGGTGTCGAGTTGATGAGACCGAAGCATGCCTGTACGCGCAGTCGCAGCTCGTCCGCGGGAGCGTCATGAAGCGGCTTAAGTGACGCGATCCATAGGTCGATGTAAGTGCGCTGAAGCCTGCGCACTTCCGCACGGTCTTCCTCGCTGAGGTGCGCGAGGTCACGATCCTGAACGCGGATGACATCCGCATTTCCGAGCGCGAAATCCACATGAAACTCAATGAGTACGCGCATCCGCTCTGCTGCGTCACCCGGTGCGGCCGCCACCTTGGTGCCGCCGCTCACAAGTTGTTCACTCACCTTCACGAGCACCGCTCCCAGAAGAGCCTGCTTGCCGCTGAAGTGACGGTAGACCGCTGGTCCGGAGATGCCGACGGCCGTGCCGATGTCTTCCAAGCTGACGCCAGAGTAACCGCGGGCGGCAAACAGGCGGGCAGCTTCGTGTAACAGCGCGTCGGCGCGCTCAGCTTTGGCGCGATCTCGTGCCGTGGCAGGGGTTGTCATTTCAGTTAACGCTCGCTAACCTAAATTTATCGGGTTAGTGAACACTAACCGAAAAGGTGTAGCCAACGCCACCGTGTGAGTCGAGGAGGACGCCACAATGCCTGTCACCCAGGAGACGCTGGCCGCTGAGTTGCGAGAGCGACTGGCCACAGCCGCGCAGGGCGGACCCGAAGCTTCGCGCGCGCGGCACATCGCTCGCGGGAAGCTGTTGCCCCGCGAACGCATCGCACGGTTGCTTGATGAGGGCAGCCCTTTTCTTGAGATCTCACCGCTGGCAGCGGACGGGCTCTACGGGGGAGAAGCTCCCGGCGCCGGCGTGATCGCCGGTATCGGCCTCGTGCACGGGCGTCATGTCATGGTCGTGTGCAATGACGCCACGGTCAAAGGTGGTAGCTACCTACCGATGACGGTGAAGAAGCATCTGCGCGCGCAAGAGATCGCGCTTGAGAATCGCCTGCCGTGTCTTTATCTCGTTGATTCCGGTGGGGCCTTCCTCCCCAAGCAAGACGAAGTGTTTCCGGACCGCGAGCACTTCGGACGTATTTTCTTCAACCAGGCACGGATGAGTGCGGAGCGCATTCCTCAGCTCGCGGCTGTTCTCGGCTCGTGCACTGCGGGTGGGGCATACGTTCCGGCGATGAGTGATGAAACGGTGATCGTCCGCAACCAGGGCACGATCTTCCTGGGAGGTCCGCCGCTTGTGAAAGCTGCGATCGGCGAGGTCGTCAGCGCTGAGGAACTCGGCGGGGGAGAACTGCACGCACGGCGATCAGGGGTCGTCGATCATCTGGCCGAAGACGACGAACACGCTCTCGAGATCATGCGCGATATTGTCGCAACCCTTCCCTCGCCGGTCTCGCCCGCCTGGGACGTCGCGGCTGGACATGCTCCGCTGGACGAATCCAGCTTGTACGACGTCGTCCCCGTTGATGTGAATGCCGCCTACGACGTGCACGAGGTTATTACGCGCCTTGTCGACGGTGACACTTTCCACGAGTTCAAGCGCGAGTACGGCTCCACTTTGGTCACCGGGTTCGCCCGGCTGCATGGGCATCCCATCGGCATCGTCGCGAACAACGGCGTCTTGTTCAGCGAATCGGCGCAGAAGGGTGCGCACTTTATCGAACTGTGCGACCAGCGCGGTATTCCGCTGCTGTTTCTGCAGAACATCACCGGGTTTATGGTCGGCTCCGATGCGGAGGCCGGAGGAATCGCAAAGGACGGCGCGAAGATGGTGACCGCTGTCGCCACAACCCGCGTGCCGAAGCTCACTGTGATCATCGGCGGCTCGTTCGGCGCAGGAAACTACTCGATGTGCGGCAGAGCATACTCGCCCCGGTTCTTGTGGACGTGGCCAGCCAGCCGCATCTCGGTGATGGGGGGAAACCAAGCCGCGTCGGTGCTGGCAACAGTCAAGGAAGATCAACTCACTGCCCGCGGGGAAGAATGGAGCAGCGCCGAGCGCTCCGCATTCGAGGAACCGATCCGCGACCAGTACGAGACCCAGGGTGAACCGTATTACGCGACTGCCCGATTATGGGATGACGGCATCATCGATCCTGACCAGACCCGCGACACGCTGGGCCTCGCCCTTGATGTCATTGCCCGCAGCCCCTTACCCGAGCCGCGCTTCGGCCTTTTCAGGATGTGACCCAGATGACGAAAATTGAGTCTGTCCTCGTCGCCAACCGCGGCGAGATTGCACGGCGTATTATCCGTACGCTTCGTGAACAGGGACTGCGCAGTATCGCCGTGTACAGCGAAGCGGATGCTACCTCTGCGCACGTCCGAGAGGCGGATGAGGCGGTGCTCATCGGTCCTGCCCCGGCGGCGCAGTCCTATCTGAGTGTGGACGCTGTGATCCGCGCCGCGAGGGAGACAGAGGTCCACGCGATTCACCCCGGCTACGGGTTCCTCTCCGAGAGCGTGGCACTGGCAGCGGCCTGTGCGGACGAAGGGATTATCTTCGTCGGTCCCTCCGTACATGCTCTTGAAGTCATGGGCGACAAGGCCACGGCGCGCGATCATGTCTCCGCCCGCGGAGTACCGGTCGTGCCGGGGTTCAACGCGGAGGGGCTGTCCGACGACGAGATCGCCCTACGCGCTGATGAGGTCGGGTATCCGCTGCTGGTCAAACCCAGTGCCGGCGGCGGCGGTAAAGGCATGGAAGTCGTAACGCAGGCATCCGGGCTTGACGCAGCGCTGGCATCTGCGCGCCGCGTTGCTGCCTCAGCCTTTGGCGACGATTCGCTGATACTCGAGCGTCTGATTGCACGCCCTCGACACATCGAGGTGCAGGTATTCGGAGACCAGCACGGTACCGTCATCGCACTCGGGGAGCGCGAGTGCACGCTGCAGCGTCGGCACCAGAAGGTGATCGAGGAAGCGCCCTCTGCGGGACTCCCGGACGGCATGCACGATCGACTGTTTGAGGCAGCAGTGCGCGCGGCGGAAAGTGTCTCGTATGTTGGTGCGGGAACGGTGGAGTTCCTCGTCGATGCGGATTCCCCTGAGGATTTCTTCTTCATCGAGATGAACACGAGATTGCAAGTCGAACACCCCGTCACCGAAGAGGTGACAGGACTCGATCTCGTCGCATTGCAGCTGGCAGTCGCCGCCGGTGAGGCGTTGCCCGCCACGCCAGCGCTGCACGGGCACGCCGTCGAAGCGCGCATCTATGCGGAGTCTCCCGAGCGCGGATTCCTTCCCTCAACAGGGCGCATCCTGCAGTTCACCGCGCCGAGAGGGGTAAGGGTGGATGCGGCAATTGAAACTGGCATCGAGGTCACCGGGTTCTACGATCCAATGATCGCCAAGGTAATTGCGCACGGCCCCGATCGTGCCACCGCGCTCGCCCGTCTTGATGAGGCGCTTGCCCACACGGTGGTGTTGGGCGTCGATACGAACATCGCTTTTCTTCGCCAGTTGTGCACGAATGAGCGGGTGGTCGCAGGCGACCTTGATACTGGATTGATCGAAACGCTGCTGCCCGTGGTTGCGGCGACCCCGTCGGAGCGCATGCTCGCGGCCGCGAAAAGTGAGTTGCAGCATGAAACAGGGGCTGCTGGCAGCTTTCTCATGCGGGAAACCGGGTCTCGCCGGGCGAGCCCGGTGTGGGATGCCCTTACTGACGTCAGTGCGGTGCAGGTAGCGTTCCTCACCGACACCGACGAGGTGCTCGACGCATCGGATGCTTCGGTGGATCCGCTTCCCGCCGCCATTGACGCGGACGGCGCCGTGTGGGTCGTCGAAGAGGGGCGCACGTCGCGGCTTCGTCCTCTGACACGCAGGCAGCGGATGCAGCGCCGCCTTGCCGCGCAGCATCCGGTCGCTAAGGAAACTAGCCCCGAAGCGCGCGCGCCCATGCCCGGCAGCGTCGTCGCTGTGCACGTCGAGGACGGCTCTGCGGTCAGCGCAGGGCAGCCATTGGTCTCGATTGAGGCGATGAAGATGGAGCATCCGGTACTCGCACCACATGACGGCACAGCGCGGCTGCTGGTTGCCGTCGGTGACCAGACTCGACGCGACCAGGCCGTCGCGATCGTGACCGCAGCGACACAAAACGACAACAACGAAGACAGCCACGATGGAGGAACACCATGACCGCCGGACTCAATGAAGAAGAACTCGAACTCAGCGCGATGGTGCGCGATTTCGCCGAGAACGTTGTCGCACCGCAGGCCTATGAGGCTGACCGTACGCACACCCTTTCGATGGATGTTGTCGCCCAGATGGGTGAGCTGGGCCTTTTTGGGCTGCCGTTCCCTGAGGAAGTCGGCGGACAGGGCGGCGACTGTATGGCGCTCGGCATCGCGATCGAAGGTTTGGCCCGCGTGGACCAGTCCATTGCGATCACGCTAGAAGCTGGTGTCAGCCTCGGTGCGATGCCGGTGTTCCGCTTCGGCAACGACGAACAGAAGGCGGAGTATCTGCCAGACCTAATTGCGGGGCGTGCCCTCGCCGGTTTCGGACTCACCGAGCCAGAGGCGGGTAGCGATGCGGGTGCAACGCGCACGACCGCCACGCGCGAGGGCGATGAATGGGTCATCAACGGCTCCAAGCAGTTCATCACCAACTCGGGCACGCCCATTACCCGTTTCGTCACTGTCACGGCGGTGACCGGTGTGACGGATGGTCGTAAGCAGATTTCCACCATCATCGTCCCGAACGGTACCCCGGGTTTCACGGTGGAAGCACCCTACGACAAAGTCGGTTGGCATGCGTCTGACACGCACCCGCTGACTTTTGATGGCGCGCGCGTTCCTGCTGCGAACCTGCTTGGCGAAGAGGGCCGCGGCTTCAAGAACTTCCTCAGCATCCTTGATGAGGGCCGTATCGCCATTGCCGCGCTCTCGACGGGAGCAGCGGAGGGATGCTTGGAAGAGGCAGTCGAGTATGCCAAGAGCCGCACCGTCTTCGGCGCCGCCCTCAGCACGCGCCAGAACGCGCAGTTCACTCTCGCCCGCATGCGGGCACGCGTGCACACTGCACGGCTCGCGTGGCATCACGCAGCACGCCTGCGCGACGCCGGCAAGTCCTTTGGCGAAGAAGCGGCGATTGCCAAGCTCGTGGCAGGAGATGCCGCGATGGATAACGCTCGCGACGCCACCCAGATATTCGGCGGCAACGGCTTCATGAACGAGTTCCCCGTTGCACGTCACTATCGCGACTCGAAGATCCTCGAGATCGGTGAGGGTACGACTGAGGTGCAACTCTTGGTTATCGCGCGCGCACTCGGACTTGCTGGATAGCCTGGCGATATGACCGACATCATTCAGCGCGGGCTTTACTACGAAGAGTTAGAACTCGGTGCCCGTTACCTGCATCGCCCAGGGCGCACTGCCACTGAGGCCGACAACGTGCTGTTCACAACTCTGACGATGAACACGCAGGCCTTGCATCTGGACGCCGCGTTCGCTGACACGCAGGAATTCGGGCAGCGCCTGATGAACTCGATGTGGACGCTGTCGACGATGGTGGGGGCCTCGGTCGCTCAACTCACACAGGGCACGCTGGTGGCGCAGCTGGGCCTCGGAGATATTTCGTTTCCACACCCTCTGTTCGCCGGAGATACGCTCTACACCGAAAGCACGATCACCGATAAGCGGCTGTCGACGTCTCGACCGGGCCAAGGCATCTGCACAATCGCGCATACTGGGCGCAATCAAAACGACGTCATCGTCGCGAAGGCGACGCGCACGGCGCTGATGCACCGCCTTCCGGAAGGGAAATCCGATGACGTTTGATCTGGGTCCTGCGCTGCTTTTTTGCCCCGCGGATCGGCCTGAACGGTTTGACAAGGCCTTCGAGCGTGCGGATGCCGTCATCCTTGACCTCGAAGATGCCGTGGCCCCAGACGCTAAGGCGGACGCTCGCGACAACATCCTTGCATCGTCTTTGAATCCTGAACGTGTCATTGTGCGTCTGAACGCGCTGGACACCGACGACTTCGCCGATGACCTCGCGATGCTGTCGCGCTCGTCGTACCGCACCGTGATGGTGGCGAAGGCTGAAAGCGCCGAATCATTGGGCGCGTTTGATGAGAGCTTTTCGCTGATCGCCCTGTGTGAGACGGCAAAGGGCGTGAGCAATGCACGGGAAATTGCCGCTCATCCGCAGGTGGTGGCAATGATGTGGGGCGCGGAGGATTTGGTTGCGTCCCTCGGCGGAACATCCAGTCGTAAGCCGGATGGGCACTACCGTGACGTCGCTAGATACGCGCGCTCCCACGTGCTAATGGAAGCCGCCGCGCACGGAAAAGCAGCAATTGACGCGGTGCACATCGATTTGGATGACGTGAGCGGGCTCACCAGTGAAGCCGAGGATGCGGTGGCTTCAGGATTCAACGCGACCGCATGTATCCACCCCGCACAGGTGGCCGTGATTCGCGCCGCCTACAGACCGGACGCTGAGACATCCGCGTGGGCGCGCGATGTCCTGACTGCGGCAGAAGGAGAGCGTGGTGTCTTTCGCTTCCGAGGGCAGATGATCGATGAGCCGCTGCTGCGGCACGCGCGCTCGGTGGTGGCGCACTCGAACTGACGGGCCTGCTCAGAGCACTTCGACCTGCACTGGATCGAGAAGTCGCAGAACCCCTGGCGCTGCTTCAAAGCGGTGTGCTGAGCCATTGCGGAGCGCCTCACCCTCGCGAGGGAGCGTCCCGCTGGAAACATGGTGCAAAAGCGAGCGAATCACCCCGCCGTGCGTCACGACGATGACAGATTCAGCTGTCGGCGCTGAGCGGCGACGTGCAACGCTGGCGATTTTGTCTAGTGCGTTGACCGCACGATCACGCACCTGTTCCATTGACTCAGCCCCGCGAGGGAGCCCATGCCAATCGCTATAGGCAGCGAGATACTCTTCGACCAGCATGCCTTCGCCATCGCCGAACTCCCGCTCGCGCATACCGTACGTGGACTCAGGAGATTGCAGGCCCAGCTCGTTCGCGATGATTTGTGCTGTTTCCTTGGCGCGAGCCAGCGGGCTCGCGAAGATCCTGTGATGCGTTCCCCCAGCGAGTAGCGCGGCGGCCGTCCGCGCGTCCTCGCGTCCCGTGTCGTTAAGTGGGATGTCGGTCGAGCCCTGGATGCGTCGCTCAAGATTCCAATCGGTCTGACCATGACGGATGAGCGTGAGAAGAGTCATTGTAAAAGCTCCTGTAGTGCGGGAAGCACGTCGCCCGTTCCGCCCGTGAGCGTTGCATGCGCCCAGGGATCGGCGCGCGTCGGCTCGCGGTTAACGATGATCAGGGGGATATTGCGACGGCGAGCCCTCTCGACCAGCCGTACGCCGGAGTTGACCACGAGCGATGTCCCGGCGACAACCAACGCGTCGCTAGCACGCAACAGAGATTCTGCGGAACGGAACCTGTCGCCTGGTACGAACTCTCCGAAATAGACAACGTCGGGTTTTAGCATCCCGCCGCAGACAGTGCAGGTGGGCACTATGAACGCATCGGTTGTCTCGGGGGCAACATCGCCGTCAGGATTCAGGACGATATTCGCCGGCACTGTCAGCCAGGGGTTCAAGCCGTCGATCTGCGTGGCGATGTCCCGGCGGTCAAATACTTGACCGCACTGTAGACACAGCACGCGCCGCATGGTTCCATGCACCTCGATCACTCGCGAGCTTCCGGCGCGCAGATGGAGTCCGTCGACGTTCTGCGTGATGATGCCGGAGACGATACCGGCGCTCTCCATCTCAGCAAGTGCGATGTGGCCCGTGTTTGGCTCTGCGGCCGCAAAACTGCGCCACCCAAGATGCCCACCTACCCAGTAGCGTCGGCGAGCAGCCTCGTCAGAGAGGTACCGCTGGATTGTCATCGGATCGACCCGAGCGGGGGCACCTTCGCCACGGTAGGCGGGGATCCCCGAGTCGGTCGAAATGCCGGCGCCGGTGATGAGCGCGATTTTTCTTCCTCTGAGAAGGTCAGCAGCCTTCGCGATGCCTGCAGTGAGCTCGGCATTGGTCGTCACACTCACGAAACCTCCTGAAATGAGTCTACGACGTAGCCTGCCGCCGGGGTCCGGGAGGCTTGTCGATGGCAGAGTTGTCTTCATGCGCATAGAACAGGTCGCTGATCCTCATGACCCACGCCTCGATGACTATCGCAATCTCACCGACACAGCGCTCCGGCGGGCGGTGGAACCAGCGGGCGGGTTGTACATCGCAGAATCCGCGAAAGTGATTGAGCGTGCACTGACGGCCGGGCACCTTCCGCGTTCGGTGCTGGTGCAGCGACGTTGGGTTGATGACATCGCGGGCGTGTTGGGTGGGCATGACGTGCCAATTCTCGTCGTGGCGGATGCCGTCGCCGAAGCAGTCACGGGATATGCGGTGCACAGGGGAGCGCTTGCAGCGATGCATCGTCCGCCGTTGCCGCTTCTGGGCGAGTTGATCCGGGCAGCGGATGACTCGCGAACATCTCGGCGCTCTCGGATTGCCGTGCTGGAGGATCTCACCGACCATACGAACGTCGGTGCGATGTTCAGATCTGCTGCCGCGCTCGGGATTGACATGGTCCTCATCTCGCCGCGGTGCGCTGACCCGCTGTATCGGCGCGCGGTGAGGGTATCCATGGGAACGGTCTTTCAAGTCCCATGGACGAGGATCGAGAGCTGGAAGACAGGCCTCGAGGAGCTCAAAACGGCAGGTTATGTCGTTGCGGGTATGACACTCGGCGAGGATGCAATCACACTTGATGACCTGGTGGCCGAGGGCCATGACCGCCTCGCGCTGGTATTCGGCACGGAAGGCGACGGCCTGAGCTCGGCCACCGATGCTACTGTCGATCGTCGCGTGACGATCCCGATGACGGGGGACGTCGATTCGCTGAATGTTGCGGCGTCTTCGGCTGTCGCGTTCTATGCGACACGGTAGAGATTGGGCAGAGCAACGGGCTTGCGCGTATATTACGACGACTCGTTCGGCTCAGACCGTGCAACCGGCGATGCTTCTGGCCGCTTTGCGGTGATGAGATCCCCGGATGACTGGTGTCGCAAACGGCGAAGCACCCAGGGCATCAGATGCTCGCGCGCCCAACCGAGATCTTCCGAACGTGCGGCCCGCCACGTGCGTGCGGGGAGAGGATCTGGCCGCATTGCCTGCAGATCGTTCGGCACGTTTAACGCTCGAAGTACCATCCTTGCGACCTCATGATGGCCTAGAGCATTGAAATGCAACCTGTCGTCATCGAAGAAGCGCGGGTCCTGGACGGACTTTAGCGCCCACTGATCAGCGACGATGCAGTCGTGCCGATCAGCGATGGCACGGACATTTTCGTTGTAGATGGCAACCTTGCCTCGGAATGCACGAAACACTGGTGTGAACCCCGTGTCGATGCCAGTAAATAGCACGATGGCAGCGCCGGTTGAGGCGAGTCTGGCCACCGCATCCTCGAGCTGGTCTGCGATTTGGTCGGGGTCAGACCCCGGGCGGATGACGTCGTTGCCGCCAGCACAGATCGAGATGAGATCAGGGCGCAGCGCGACAGCGGGCTCAATCTGATCGCGTGTAATCTGCGCGATCAGTTTGCCGCGCACTGCGAGGTTCGCATAGGCGAAGTCCTCGACTTGCTGTGACAGTACCTCCGCCACACGATCAGCCCAGCCGCGGTGTCCATCAACGGTAACGGGGTCAGGATCACCAATTCCCTCGGTGAACGAGTCGCCGATTGCGACGAATCGGCGCCACGGATGGGCGGACTCATTCGGATGGTATGGATTGCGGGACATTTCCTGATCGGTCATGAGCTCTCCTTCGTTACTGCGGCGGGGATCATGGCACTGCAGGGAACGAGCCTATCCTCCGCAGTGCCGCACACGCGGGGCAGCGGCATCCAATGTCGGCAGCCTCGATTATTCTTGAAGGGATGCTCTCTCCGTCCTTCCCGCAACGCGCCCCCTGGGGAACGGCCGACAAACTTCGTGCCTGGCAGCGAGAAGCTCTGGAGACCTATTTTTCGCGCGATCAGAGAGACTTCCTCGTTGCGGCAACCCCCGGCGCCGGCAAGACAACGTTTGCGCTGACGCTGGCCGTAGAACTGCTGCGTATGGGCGAGGTTAACCGCATCATCGTCGTGGCACCAACTGAGCACCTGAAAACCCAGTGGGCTGATGCCGCCGCCCGTGTACACATTCGCCTTGACCCTCGGTTCCGCAACAGCCACTGGGCGCCATCTCGGCAGTATCAAGGTGTCGTCGTTACCTATGCTCAGGTGGCCGCCAAATCCTCTGTACATCGCCATCTCACCGAAGATGCAAAGACCCTTGTCATCCTCGATGAGGTCCACCACGGCGGCGACGCGCTCAGCTGGGGCGATGCGATTCGCGATGCTTACGGCCCTGCAAAGCGGCGTCTGTCGCTGTCGGGAACGCCGTTTCGCAGTGATACGGCTCCGATTCCGTTCGTCACCTACGCCCCCGACGAATCCGGTGCGCGCATTTCCAGCACGGATTACGCCTATGGTTATGGCCGCGCGCTGGCTGATGGGGTGGTGCGGCCGGTGCTTTTCCATATGTATTCCGGAAAAATGCGCTGGCGCACGAGCGCGGGGGACGAGCTCGAAGCCCATCTCGGCCAAGACAACACGAAGGACGTCAACTCCCAGGCCTGGCGAACAGCATTGGATCCTGAAGGGGAGTGGATGCCTGCGGTCCTGTCGGCTGCTGACCGCAGGCTCACTGAGATCCGCAATCACGTGTCGGATGCCGGTGGCCTGGTGCTTGCAACCGATCAGACGGTCGCGCGCGCTTACGCGAAGATTCTGCACAGCATTACTAGGGAACAACCCACAGTCGTCCTCTCCGATGATGCTGCGGCATCCGAACGCATCGAGAAGTTCAGCGCGAACACCAGTCGCTGGATGGTGGCGGTGCGGATGGTGTCAGAGGGCGTCGATGTTCCCCGACTCGCGGTCGGCGTCTACGCGACGTCGTCGTCGACCCCACTGTTCTTCTCTCAGGCCATCGGCCGATTCGTGCGTGCGCGTCGCCGTGGTGAGGCAGCAAGCGTATTCCTGCCGAACGTGCCTGTGCTCATGGGACTTGCAAACGAGCTCGAGAAACAGCGCGATCATGCACTAGATCGCCAAAGCAAAGACGAAGACGGTCTCGATGACTCATTGCTGGAGAGTGCAAACCGTGAGGAAGAAACATCCGATGCGTTGACTCAGGAGTTCAGCTATCAGGCGATCTCATCGCTCGCGCACTTTGACCGGGTGGTCTTCGAGGGCAAGGATTTCGGACAGCTGGCCGAACCTGGCACCCCGGAGGAAGAGGAATTCATCGGGATTCCTGGGCTGTTAGAGCCTGAGCACGTACACGAACTGCTGATGCAACGTCAATCGCGACAATCGAAATTACGCGAGGCACGCGAAGCCGAGGCGGGGCCGGAAACCGTCACCACACTGCCGGAGCCACTGCACCGCACCATGCGTGAGCAGCGGCAGGTGTTGAATAGTCTGGTGGGCCTTTACGCTCGCCAGGCCGGCGAACCGCATGGCGCCGTGCATGCAGAGCTTCGTCGAATTTGCGGCGGACCAGCGGTCGCACAGGCGACAGTGACGCAGCTGCAGTCGCGCATCGAGGTGCTGCGCAAGCGCGTTCGCAAGTAGCCTTCGGGGCCCCGAAATGCTGGCAATCCTGCGGTTTCGACAAGAGCGCCTTCGGCATCTGGGTACGGTTGAGAAGCCCCAGGAGGGCACTGTACGACTTTTCTCGGAGGAAACAATGACCGCGCCTGCGCCCGCAGAGCCGACCCCCGCTGACCGGCGCCGTTGGGCACGCTACCTCGTCGAGGAGCGCACCGAAGGTTCGGTTTACCAACAACTCGCTGCCCGGAAGACGGGCGAGGAGCAGCAGATTCTGCAGAGCCTTGCCGATGCTGAGCGGCGTCACGAACAGCACTGGCTCGATCTACTGGGGCAGGAGCCCGCGCGCTTGCCGCGAGCAGGATTTCGCTCGCGACTGCTGAGCTGGATGGCAGGCCGCTTCGGATCGATCTTTGTACTTGTGCTGGCCCAGAGTGCCGAAGCACGTTCGCCGTATGACACCGAGAAATACGCGACGCCAGCGATGCGTGCTGACGAGAAGATCCACCACGAGGTTGTTCGTGGTCTCGCCGCACGGGGGCGGCGCCGACTTTCTGGATCCTTCCGCGCGGCGGTATTCGGGGCGAATGACGGTCTGGTCAGCAACCTTGCCCTGGTGCTGGGCATTGGCGCCACCGGAGTGAGCTCAAGCCTGGTGTTGTTCAGCGGAATAGCTGGGCTGCTGGCCGGAGCGCTGTCGATGGGGGCGGGAGAATTCGTGTCGGTGCGATCTCAGCGGGAGCTGTTGGCATCGACGGAGGCCAACGACGACGCGGCACAGGCTGCCGGAGACCTTGATATTGATGAAAACGAACTTGCGCTGGTTTATCGAGCGCGGGGCATCGAGCATGATGAGGCGCTCGCTCGTTCGCGCCGTATCATCACTGCAGCGCAAGAGGGTGTTCGTCGCACTACAACGGGACCTATTCGTGCTGCGCACAACGACCACGAGATCGTTGGTAGCGACTGGACCGCGGCGATCTCGAGCTTTCTCCTTTTCGCGTCTGGTGCGATTATCCCGGTTCTGCCGTGGATCTTCGGCCTACACGGACTCAGCGCCATCGTCGTTGCACTGGTGCTCGTCGGTATCGCGCTCCTTGGTACCGGAGCGATGGTCGGCATCCTTTCGGGCGGCCCACCACTGACTCGTGCACTGCGCCAACTTGCGATCGGTTTCGGCGCCGCGGCAATCACGTACTGCCTCGGGCTGGTCTTCGGCGTCGGTGCGGTCTGAGCAGCGGCGAGTAGCTATTGCTTGAATGCGGCACCCTCACGCTAGGGTGACGGCAAGCGGTCTGTCGATTGGCAGGGGGTGGCGTAATGCAAGGACGTGCTGCACGGAGGCGTGTGCAACGGGTCGCGGCGCTTGTGGGCGCTCTAGGGGTGATCGTAATCATTCTCTGGGTCGATATCGCCACGGGCCTGTGGCAAGAGCTGGTAATCCTGTCAGGGCTTGCCGCGGGGCTGGTGACCTTCCTGCTCACAGTGCTCGTTTTTGGTCGGATTGTAGAGAACTCTGCTGCACGACGGTGGGCGCCGGTGAACCGCCTGGCGCTTTCGGAGTTTTTGCACGCTCTTGCCGATGAAGATCGAAGTGAGATCTCGCGAGGGCACGTGCTGGCGAGAAGCCTTCCGACCCCAGCGGAATTGAGCGATCAGGCCGGGTTGCCGATACAACTGCATGCGCTGAGAGAAGCCGTCGTTGAAGAACGCAGGAGGCTCTCTGAAGCGCTGAGCCGGTGGGCAGAGTTTCTCGCATCCAGCGGCGACAATGAGCAAATTCTCCGCCATGTGGCGGCGATTGCGCTGAGGCTGGACCGTGTTCGAGATGCCGCACTTGAGCTGGAGAACTCGCCACAGCGGCGAAACCGCGAGCTTCTCATCCAGGAAATTGACGGATGCAATAAAAAGTTCGCTGCGCTCGTCACTGAATTGCAACAGCGTTTGAAGTTCGATGCTCAGGCCTCGGAACCCAGGGTCCGAAACTGAAAAAGGCCCCCTTTCGGGAGCCTGATCCATTTTGTGCGCGGAGGGGGACTTGAACCCCCACGCCCTTGCGGGCACTACGACCTCAACGTAGCGCGTCTACCATTCCGCCACCCGCGCAGGTGATGAAAGGTCGTTGCCGACCGAAGAAAAACATTACCATGCTCTGCGGCCCGCTCCGAACCGAACCGGTAGCCCGGGCGTGCCGCGCGGCTTAGGTAACCTGGGCGTATGGCCCCGTCACAACTTCCCGAAGTCGTGCGCATCGCGCAAGACCTCATTCGCTTCGACACGTCAAACTTTGGCGGAGGGAAAGCGGAGGGTGAGCGCGAGGCTGCGGAGTACGTGGGCGCTTATTTGGAAAGCATCGGGCTGACCCCAGAGTTCTACGAACCGATCCCTCGCCGCACCAACGTGATGGCACGAGTGCGAGGACGCAATCCCGACAAACCTGCGCTTGTCGTACACGGCCATCTCGATGTTGTCCCCGCCATGGCTGAGGACTGGAGCGTTGACCCTTTCGCCGGAGAAGTCCGCGACGGGATGCTGTGGGGCCGCGGTGCGGTCGACATGAAGAACATGAATGCGATGATCCTCACGGCCGTCGCCGATATTCTGCGGGCGGGGGAGCAGCCAGAGCGCGACCTCGTGCTGGCCTTCTTCGCGGATGAAGAAAACGGCGGCGTAGAAGGATCTGCGCTCGTTGTAAAAGACCGTCCCGACTGGTTCGCTGGAGCCACCGAAGCCATCAGCGAAGTCGGCGGATACTCGATCACCGTCGATGACCGACGTGCTTATCTGCTGCAGGTCGGAGAAAAAGCGCTCATCTGGATCCGCCTTGTCGCTAAGGGGCGTGCAGGACACGGCAGTCGCCTGCACGACAACAACGCGGTCGTAAAGCTCGCTGAAGCGGTCAGCGCGATCGGACGAACACGGTGGCCGATCCGGCTGACGCCGACAACCAGGGCGCTCTTAGAAGGCCTCAGCGGCCTTACCGGCCGCTCCGTGGATGATCCAGATGCACTGGCGGCAGCATCGGGCCCTGCAGAAGCATTCTTGCGCTCCACGTTCCGTACGACGGCGAATGCCACCGCCCTCACCGCGGGGTACAAACACAATGTGATCCCAGAACGTGCCGAAGCTCTCATCGATGTCCGGGTGCTGCCCGGGACCGAAGACGAGGTGCTTGCGGAGCTCCAGCAGATCGTCGGAGACGACATCGTCATCGAAACGGTCGTGCGCGATATCGGGATGGAAACGCCGTTCGCCGGTGACCTCGTCGAAGCGATGGTGCAGAGTCTGGGCCGCCATGACCCCGGCGTGCCGGTGATTCCGTACCTGCTCGGCGCGGGTACCGACAACAAAGCACTGTCACGTCTGGGTATCACCGGCTACGGGTTTGCGCCCCTTCGGCTGCCGGCGGATCTCGACTTCACAGGAATGTTTCACGGAATCGACGAGCGAGTGCCCGTAGAATCACTTGTCTTCGGTCAGCAAGTTCTGACCGACCTGTTGCGCACATACTGACCGTGCTGCCCTGATCCAGAAGGCTGTTTATGCACTTGCTCGAAGCGCTCTTTCTTGGCGTGATCCAGGGACTCACCGAATTTCTCCCGATTTCCTCCAGCGCACATCTGCGCATCGTCGGTACGTTCACCGGTTCTGGAGAAGACCCCGGCGCTGCATTCACCGCCATTACACAGATCGGTACAGAAGCAGCCGTCGTGGTCTTTTTCTGGCGCGATATCACTCGCATCATCGGCCACTGGTGTCGCTCGCTCGTGGGCAAGTTACCGCGTAATGACCCTGACACTCGGATGGGTTGGCTGATCATCATCGGCAGCATCCCCATCGTTGTTCTCGGGTTGCTCTTCCAAGACCAGATCGAAACAGTGCTTCGCTCAATGTGGATCGTGGCAATCATGCTCATTGCCTTCGGCATCCTGCTCGGAATCGCCGACTACGTGGGCGCCAAGAGGCGCAGGCTCGACCAGATCACTTACCCCCACGGCATCCTGTTCGGTGTCGCTCAGGCGCTCGCACTTGTCCCGGGTGTCTCGCGCTCTGGGGGCACAATCACGATGGGTCTTTTTCTTGGATATGAGCGGGCTGCGGCAGCTCGTTACGCATTTCTCCTAGCGATCCCGGCTGTCTTCGGCAGTGGGTTCTTCCAGTTGTTCAAGAGTTGGGATGCGCCGGAACAATACTTCTCGATGGGTGAAACGATCGCGGCTACGGGCATCGCCTTCGTGGTGGCGCTCGGCGTCATCGCCTTCTTCATGAAATGGATCTCCCGGCACAGCTTTTTGCCGTTTGTGATCTACCGCGTTCTGCTGGGTGTGACGCTGCTGATTCTGCTGGGCACCGGCGTTATTACGGGTTAGCGCTTTCGGTCGCCGGGGCCATCCCCGCGGCGACCGAGGTAGCGCTCGAACGCCTGCGCGATCGCATCACCGGAAGCCTCTGGCGAATCCCAAGTGTCTCGGGTGCGCTCGAGCTGATGAATGTACTCGGTCATTTCGTCATCTTCCGCAGCGGCGGCATCGATGGAAACCTCCCACGCTGCGGCGTCGGTGCGCAGTCGCTCGCGGGTGACGTCGACTCCGGTGAGCTCGTGCAGACGGTCAAGAAGCGCGAGCGTTGCCTTGGGGGAAGGAGCCGCTGTGGCAACGTAGTGCGGCACACTTGCCCAAAGACTTGCAGTGGGGATTCCTGCGCTTTCGGCAAAGTGCTCGAAGACGCTAAGAATGCCAACCGGGCCCTCATACAGAGCGCGCTCGAGCCCGAGAACCTCCCGCACATGCTCATTCGCGCTGGCGGAGAAGATCGAGATCGGTCGGGTATGCGGCACATCAGAAAGCATTGCGCCCAGCGTCAGGAACCCGGTGATGTCATCGCGCAAGGCGATGTCGATGAACTCGTTGGCGAACGCCTGCCATGTACGCGCAGGCTCCACACCAGTGAGTAGCCAGAATTCCGGGCTGCCATCGGTGGGTGCAGCCGTAGGTCGCCACAGTGCAGCTTCGGGCCAATGCAGTTGGCGTTGCCCGGTGGCATCCATCTTTGACGACGGCCGCGTGTACTGATAATCGAAGTACAGCTCCGGATCAACTGAGTGCACGATTTCATAATCAGTGCTTTCGCGAAGCACTTCCATCGCACCTGTCGCGGCCTCGCCAGCATCGTTCCAGCCATCGAAGGCTACGACGAGAATTCGATTGCCCAGCGCGTCCATCGAGTTCTCCCCTCAGTAGCGAAACGTAGGTATCCCTCCAGGCTACTCGGCGTGCGGCCAGTGCGGTGCACAGCCCCGGCTACCATGGAACAGTGAGTCAAAAGCCGCGCGCGGTCCTCTGGGACATGGATGGAACACTCGTCGACACGGAGCCGTATTGGATGGCGGCGGAGACAGCACTTGTCGAAGCTTACGGCGGGATCTGGACGCAAGAGCAGGCCCTGCAGCTTGTAGGCAACGGCCTTATGGACAGTGCCGTCTTGTTACGCGCCGCTGGTGTCGACATGGCGCCGGAGTCGATCGTTGACAAACTCACTGATGATGTACGCAATGCTCTTGCCACCCAGGGAGTGCCATTTCGACCCGGAGCCCGCGAACTCTTGCGCGATCTTCACGCCGCGGGGATTCGCACGGCGTTGGTCACGATGTCGCTACGGCGGATGGCTCTCAGCGTCGTCGACCTGATCGAGTTTGATGCGTTCGAGTACATCGTTGCTGGCGATGACGTTGAGCACCCGAAACCTCACCCTGCTCCCTACCTGACCGCTGCCAAGTTGCTCGACATAGACATCGCCGAGGCGCTTGTCATTGAGGATTCGGGCACTGGGCTGCGCTCGGGCGTGGCGTCCGGCGCCGTGACTCTCGGAGTGCCGCACATGATTCCGCTGGACGGCTACGGCGCACACACTCTGTGGCCAACTCTTGAGGGGCGCACAGCTGCAGACATCATCGAGGTATATGCCGAGGCGAAAGCCTCTTATCCCCAGGGCGGCTCGCGATGAGCACGGCGACTGCGCGGCCCCGCGGTCCCTTTCGTGTGGGCGACCGCGTGCAACTGACCGGTCCCAAGAACCGGTTGCACACGACGACTCTCGAGACTGATGGTGAGTTGCACACGCATCACGGTGTGCTCAAACACAGTGATGTGATCGGTCTGCCTGACGGCTCCGTTGTCTGTAACAGCGCTGGGCATGAGTACCTTGCGTTGCGCCCGCTGCTGCGTGACTTCGCTATGTCAATGCCGCGCGGCGCTGCCATCGTTTATCCGAAGGACGCGGCCCAGATCGTCATGCAAGCCGATATCTTTCCTGGCGCCACGGTCGTAGAGGCCGGCGTCGGGTCGGGCGCGCTCTCACTCTCGCTGCTGCGCGCAGTCGGGCCTGCCGGCAAGCTCGTATCCTTCGAACGGCGCGAAGAGTTCGCCGACGTAGCGAAGGGGAACGTGACCACATTCTTCGGCGAGACACCAGAGAGCTGGCAGGTTATCGTGGGCGACTTGCTTGACGCGCTCCCCGCTGAGTTTCGCGCAGGGAGCGTGGATCGCGTCGTATTGGACATGCTTGCCCCATGGGAAGTGATGGACGTCGTCGCCGATGCTCTTACGCCCGGAGGCGTGGTGCTCTGCTACGTTGCGACGGCGACACAGCTATCCCGGGTAGCCGAATACATCCGCGGAACAGGGTTGTTCACTGATCCTGACGCGTCAGAGACGATGGTGCGCGGCTGGCACGTCGAAGGGCTCGCGGTTCGTCCAGATCACCGAATGGTCGCCCACACCGGTTTCTTGATCACCGCGCGACGTATGGCACCAGGCGCGATCGCCCCGGAGCTCAAACGTCGCGCCTCGAAGTCGAGTTACGGCGATGACGATGTGAATCAGTGGACACCAGGGGCCGTTGGCGATCGTGAAATCACGGACAAAAACCTTCGAAAGCGTGTGCGTGAGGCAGAGAAAGCGGCCGAAGGCTCGCTTTCTGCCGCCGCGTCGCGCGACGAGGCGTAACGTTCGCCATAGACTGGAGCGCGTGCGTAAAACGTCTGCCGCTTTGGCCACTTTCAGCCTTGCCCTCGTCGCCCTGACCGGGTGCGCTGGGACGTCCTCCTATGAAGGTGCGGCGTGTGACCGCGCAGCATCCACCAGTGGGATCGAAGACATCGCAACGATCACCGGCGATGTCGGCACCACTCCGGACGTGGAAGTCTTTACGCCGATCGGTGCCGACAAAAGCCGCTTCGGTGACGTGGTTGTGGGCGACGGGCCCGCGCTGACGAGCGCCACCCAGAGTGCTGTCGTCGAGTTTTCGCTCTTTTCTGGAAAGACTGGCGAAGCCGTAGCAGGCACGGCCTACGACGACGAACAAGCCCAGCTTGTGAGTGTGGACTATTGGGCACAGCGAGTACCCGCGTTCGGGGAAGCGCTTGAATGCGCCACCGGTGGCACGCGAGTTCTCGCGGTGGTGACGCCGGAAGATTTCGGAGCGCAGAACCTCACGGGCTTCGGCCTCGAAGAGGACGAGTCTGTCATCGCCGTCTTCGACGTATCGAAGGTATACCCCTCGAAGGCCGACGGAGCATTGCAGTACAACGACGCCGCAGGGATGCCGACCGTGGTGCGCGCGTCAGACGGCCGGCCCGGCATCATCGTCCCCGCAAGCGACGCGCCTACCGATCTTCAGATTCAGACGCTCATTAAAGGTGAAGGAGAAAAGGTTGCTGCCGATGACACTCTCCTCGTCAACTACACGGGCGTGACGTGGTCAGAGAAGACTGTCTTTGATTCGTCGTGGGACCGCGGAGCGGCAACCTTTGACATGGCGGGCTTGATCCCCGGCTTTACCGAAGGACTTACAGGACAAACGGTGGGCTCGCAGGTTCTCATTGTGGTTCCGCCAGAGATGGGCTACGGCGAAGCAGGCTCAGGATCGGTGCCGCCGAACGCGACTTTGGTCTTTGTCGTCGACATCCTCGGTATCGATCCGCCGGCAGCGCCGCAGCAATAATGGCCGCCCGAATTCCTCCTGAAGAGCGTCAGACCAACCTGGTCGTGGCGCTGATGGCCACGGATATCGGACTCACCAAACAGCAGATCCTCGACAACGTTTCGGGTTATCGTCAGCGCGCCGAAGCGGGCGCGCGCACGGATGCCTTAGAGAAGATGTTCGAGCGCGACAAAGACGAATTGCGCGCTCTCGGTGTGCCGATTGAGACTATTGGCGACCCAGGGGATCCGAATGATCTTCGAGAAGCTAGATATCGCATCCCGAAAGCCGAGTACGACCTTCCCGCCGACCTCGAGTTCAGTCCTGCAGAACTGGCTGTGCTCACTTTGGCAGGCAGCGTGTGGAGTGCTGAATCCTCATCGGCGGACGCGCAAGCAGGCGTCCGTAAGATTCGCGCGCTAGGCATAGACGGTGATGAGCCCATCATCGGTTTTGCGCCGAAGATCACGACACGTGAGGCGAGCTTCGCACCACTCCAGAGCGCGATTGAAAGCGGTCGCGTCGTCACTTTCGACTATCTGAAGCCAGGCGAGGACACCGCGCGCAGACGGAAGGTTGAGCCTCTGGCGCTGCTGGACTACGAAGCCAGGTGGCATGTGTACGGGATCGACGTCGATGCAGACGATGAGCGTACATTCTTGCTGAGCCGCATTGTCGGCGACGTCACCGTGACGAAAAAGAGCTTCGCGCCCGAACTGCGCGATGGAGCGGGGGAGCGGGCCCTGGCGGGGCTTGAAGCTGTCGCTGCCCGAAACTCTGCGCTTCTCGAAGTCACGCCAGGAACAGAGGCGTCTCTGCGGCTGGGACGTCGTGCGACGACAGCACCGCAAGGCGTACGGGTACCGTACGTCGACGTGCACATCTTCGCTGATGAGTTGGCTTCCTATGGACCAGAAGTGCGGGTCGTGGAGCCTGAGACTCTCCGTGATGCCGTCATCGCGAGGCTGGAAGAGATCGTCCGCGTCCACAGCAGGGGAGAGGGTTCGTGATGGCAGAGCATTCGAAGCCGCTTCTTGCAACGGATCGCGTGCGTGCATATCTCACGCTGGTGCCGTACCTGTTGGAGCGGGGGCAGGTATCCCTTGAGGAAGCCGCGCGAGAGTTCGACGTCACTGCCCAAGACATGCGGGGAATGGTCGAAAAGCTGACAGTTATAGGGCTGCCGGGCGAGGGCGGCTATTGGCAGCAGCCACATGAGATGTTCGACATCAACTGGGACCTGCTCGATGAAGAAGACATCATCGAGATTACAAATGACGTGGGTTTGCGGAGGGTACCGCGATTCACCGCTCGCGAAGCGGCTGCGCTGCTTGCCGGACTACAGATCGTCGCCGCGGTACCCGCAGTATCTGATTCGGGGCTTGTCGCTGGATTGATCGCGAAGCTTTCGCATGCGGCCGCGGATGCTCCCGCAGAACTGGTGATCGCCCCCTCGGCCGTCGATGCAGTGCGTAATGTCGTGGCTGACGCGTTGAAGCGCAGGGTCGCAGTGTCGTTTCAGTACCAGGCTCCCGATGCTCCCGCTATGACACGCACTGTTGATCCCGTGCAGGTGCTCATGACCAACGGTCAGTGGTATCTGCAGGGCTGGTGCCACCTACGTCAGGCGATGCGCACCTTTCATCTCGATCGCGTCAGTGCTCCAGAACTCACTGACGTCGTCAGCAGTCATACAGAAGAGCGGCTGCCTGACTCGTTCAACGCGATCAATGAGCATGACGAAGTGACTGTTGAACTCCCTGCGCGTCTCGTTCCCCTGCTCGGCGATTATGCTCATGCCGATAGCACCGATACCCACGCTGGAGCAGCGACCGTCCGTATCCGGATGGCTGACCCTCGCAGCGTAAAACGTCTCGCCGGGAGATTCGGTGGGGCGTTGGAAGTGCAGAAGCCCGCTGTGGCCCGCACCGCAGCGAAAGAGTGGGCCGCGGGCGGGCTCGCTCTGTATACACACCCGTAAGAGTTCTCTGGCAGGTAGACTGCACGAAGACTTCGATCCCTGGAGGGAATCATGGCTGGACTGACCGGTTGGCATCTTCTTGTACTCGTGCTCGTCGTTTTGCTGTTGTTCGGCGCTGCGAAGCTCCCAGCCTTGGCGAAGAGCATGGGCCAGTCGGCCCGCGTTTTTAAGGGCGAGATGAAGGCGATGAAGGCCGAGGGAGACGCCACTGACGGCGATGAGCCCACCAGCGCGAACGTCACCACGACGTCGGCTGCGCCGGAATCGGGCGTTAAGCCTGACTCCGACAGCAGTAAAAGCACTCCCTGACGGCTGTGACCGCGATCGACAAGCGGTCGGCCGCGAGTGACAAACCACGCAATGAACGCCGAATGTCGCTCGGCGGCCACTTGGTGGAGTTGCGCCGACGGCTGATGATTTGCGCGGCGGCCTTGGTCGTCGCAATGGTTATTGCATTCTTCGTCACCGAGCCGATTATCGACTTCATCACGGAGCCGATCAACCGGATCGCTGCTGAGCATCCTGATGTGACAGTGGGCCTGACATTCTCTACGGTCACCGCACCATTTGACCTGCGGATGAGGATGGCATTCTCTATCGGTCTTTTCCTCGCAGCACCGGTCTGGCTCTGGCAAATCTGGGCCTTCATCATGCCCGGTTTGACCCGTAAAGAGGTTAAATACACCGTTGGCTTCGTTTCCGCCGCTGTGCCGCTGTTCTTCGCCGGATGCTACGTCGGCACGATCGTGGTGCCGCACGTTATCGAGCTGATGGCGACGTTCACTCCGGAGGGCGCGAACAACCTCTATGAGGGCAAGCAGTATTACGACTTCATGCTGAAGCTGATGTTGGTTGTCGGAGTGTCATTCGTGCTTCCTGTCTTCCTTGTCGCACTCAACGTGGCGGGTGTGATGTCCGGGCGTGCGATTATCAAAGGCTGGCGTGTGGCTGTTCTTATCGCCACGGTGTTTGCGGCACTGGCGACTCCCGCAGCCGATGTGGTCAGCATGTTGCTGCTGGCGGGAATCCTGGTCGTCTTGTTCTTTGCCGCCGCAGGGTTGTCAATGCTGTTCGACCGGAAAAAGAACAAGCGGCTGAAGGCAGAAGGACTCGTCCCGGACGTTGAGGCATGACCTCACCCTCCGAGCGTTATGCCGCGGCTCGCGCCGCGACGTCGCATCCTGAGACCGCGAGGTTCGCAGCGGTGCAGAAATTCGATCTTGATCCGTTCCAGATTGAGGGATGCAACGCGCTCGAGCGCGGAAACAGCGTACTCGTGGCGGCACCCACCGGAGCGGGAAAGACGATTGTCGGCGAGTTCGCGATTCATCTCGCGATGCAGACGTCATCGGACAAGGCGTTTTACACCACGCCGATGAAGGCACTGTCTAACCAGAAATTTCGCGAGCTTGTCGATGTGTATGGTGCCGACCAAGTGGGGCTGCTCACCGGCGATACCAATATCAACGGCAATGCACGCATCGTCGTGATGACGACCGAAGTGCTACGCAACATGATCTATGCAGACTCTGCAGCACTGACGGAGTTGCGTTACGTGATCATGGATGAGGTTCACTACCTCGCTGACCGTTTCCGCGGGGCGGTGTGGGAAGAGGTCATCATCCACTTGCCCTCAGCAGTTCGACTTGTGTCGCTGAGTGCCACGGTGTCGAACGCCGAAGAGTTCGGCGACTGGCTCGACACCGTGCGCGGCGACACTGAGGTGATCGTTTCCGAGATCCGGCCGGTGCCGCTGGAACAGCATGTGCTGGTGCGCAACGACTTGCTCCCGCTTTTCGACGACCGCGCAGGCATCGCCACCGCTCAGGTGAACCAGGAATTGATGAGAATCCGTTCCTTCACCGGATCGAATCATGACAACAACCGTCGCGCGCAGTCATACCGCAGCAACAAGCACGCCGGGCGCAACTCGCCCCGCCCCGAAAAGGGCGGGCGTCGCCCCGTACGGTCCGCGAACGTCCAACGCATCGAGCGGATGGATCGCCCAGATGTCGTGCAGTTGCTCGAGCGCGCCAACCTGTTACCTGCAATCTTCTTCATCTTCAGCCGAGTGGGCTGCGACGCAGCTGTTCAGCAGCTTCGCCGTTCCGGCATCCGCTTGACCTCGTCAGAAGAACGCGCCGAAATTCGCGAACTCGTCCAGGAACGCACTCGCACTCTGCAAGACGAAGATCTCGGAGTCCTCGGCTATTTCGAGTGGGTCGATAATCTCGAACGTGGTGTTGCATCGCACCACGCGGGCCTCCTGCCCGCTTTCAAAGAGGTCGTCGAGGAGCTCTATCGACGAAAACTCGTCAAGGTGGTTTTTGCGACCGAGACTCTCGCGCTCGGCATCAATATGCCCGCGCGCACCGTGGTGCTTGAGAAGATGGAAAAGTTCAACGGGGAAGCGCGCGTAGCCATCACGTCAGGGGAGTACACCCAACTCACCGGACGCGCCGGACGTCGGGGTATCGATGTCGAGGGTCATGCTGTCGTGCAGTGGACCGAAGGAATGGATCCGCAGGCGGTCGCAGCGCTCGCCTCGCGCCGCACATATCCGCTGAATTCAAGCTTTCGTCCTACCTACAACATGGCGGTCAATCTGATCGACATGTTTGGGCGTGCGCGGGCACGTCAAGTGCTGGAATCATCGTTCGCGCAGTTCCAGGCCGATCGTGCGGTCGTCGGACTCGCGCGTCAGGTTCGAGAGGCCGAAGAGTCGCTTGATGGCTATCTCAAGGCGATGGCCTGTGATCGTGGCGATTTCGTCGACTACGCGGGTATCCGTCGGGAGCTCACCGATCTCGAGAAGAAGAACCGGCAAGATTCGCACGCACCTCGCGCCTCGCGTGACAAGCGACAAAAGCGTATTCAGAATCTCCGCACGCGCATGCAGCGCCACTCCTGTCATGGCTGCCCTGACCGAGAAGCGCACGCACGTTGGGCAGAGCGCTATTGGAAGCTGAAGCGCCAGAACGACCGCATCCGCAAACAGATCGAAACCCGTACGGGCACGGTTGCGCGTGTGTTTGACCGCGTGGTGGATGTGCTCGCCACTCTTGACTACGTAACCGGCGTCGATGACCAGACAACGCTGACGGATGCTGGCCGCACGATGCGCCGCATCTACGGTGAGCGTGACCTGTTAGTTGCGGAGTCGTTACGTCAGGGACTATGGAAGGGCTTGGACGCCCCATCACTCGCGGCGATGGCCTGCTGTCTCGTGTACGAACCTCGCCGAGAGGAGGCGAACTCAGGTGAGCGTGGTTTGCCTCGCGGCGCATTCCGCGGCGCCTACGAAAAGACTTCCGAGTTGTGGGCTGAACTTGATGATCTCGAGCAAGATCACCACCTTCCTGGCTCTGAACCACTCGCGGCAGGTTTAGCAGGGGCAATGCACGCATGGGCGCGCGGGGCGATGCTTGATCGCGTCCTGGTGGATGCAGACATGGCTGCAGGCGACTTTGTGCGGTGGGCGAAGCAGACCATTGATCTGCTCGACCAATTGTCGATCGTCGCGGAAGATATCGCTATCGCTCGGACCGCACGGCAGGCTCTGGATGGCGTGCGGCGTGGCATCGTGGCGTACTCCACGATGTGAGAATGTAACGGATGTCATCTCCCGTTGCCGGTTCTGTGCGCCGGCCTCTCCTGCCGCTCTGGCTTGCTGCACTGACGGCGGCCGCTGCTGGCGTACTAATGGACCTGACCTATCCGTCCGCGGCGGTGTGGGTGCTGGCATTTCCCTCCGTTGCGCTGTTGTTGCTTTCGCTCATCGGTAGGAGGGCAGGGGGTGCGCTCCTCGTAGGCGGCGTTTACGGTGCAGTGTTCTTCTTCCTGCTGGTGTCGTGGACATCGCGCTATCTCGGGTTTATTCCCTGGGCTGCGCTGGCGTTTCTTGAGGCCGCGCTGACAGCCGTGGCACTTGTTCTCATCTCCCTGGCCTACCGTTGGCTCCCGCGCGCCTTCCCTGGGCTGCTAGGACGTCTCCTCGGGCTGCCTGCGGTCGTCGCGGCGCTCTGGGTAGGCATGGAGCAGTTGCGAGGCTCATGGCCCTACACAGGCTTCCCTTGGGCGCGCCTGGGTATGACGCAGTCGGAGAGTCCGATCGGCTCGCTGACTTCCTGGGTGGGCGTCAGCGGCCTGAGCTTCCTGATCGTGTTTAGCGCGGCGATGCTCATCGAAAGCGTCCGGCTTCGGCTCTGGCATCGGCCGAAGGCGCTGTTCGTTCCCGGGGCTTTGTTACTTGTGCTCATCTTAACGCCAGCGTTCCCAACGACTTCTGTGGGATCGATGCGCGTCGGCGCAGTGCAAGGCAACGGACCAACAGGGTATTTCGACGATCGTGAGCCGTATTCGGTCATTGAGGCGCAGACGGATGCGACGGAAGCTCTTTTCGGCGAGGAAATGGATCTCCTCATCTGGCCGGAGGGCGGACTCGACACTGATCCGTTCCAAGACGCGGCATTGGCACGCCGCATGACTCGTGTGGCGAATCAAGTTGATGCGCCTCTGCTCGCGAACGCCGCCACGCGTCGAGGCGATGAGTACTTCAACACTTCGATGCTGTGGACCGAGGACGGGACTGCCGTGCAAAGTCACGACAAGCGCTACCCGGTGCCTTTCGGAGAATATGTCCCAGACCGGGCGTTCTACAACGCGATCGTTCCTGACCTGATCGGGTTGATCGGGCGGGAATACTCACACGGCACAAATCCGCCACTCGTCGACATTGACGACACGCTCGTCGGCCTCGCGATCTGTTTCGACGTGATCTACGACGACGTCATCGCGGAAGGTGTGCACGGGGGCGCGCAGGTACTGGTGTTCCAGACCAACAACGCAGACTTCCGCGGCACCGATGAGAATCTGCAGCAGCTCGCTTTCGCTCGCACGAGGGCCATTGAGACTGGGCGCAGTGTCGTGAACATCTCCACTGTTGGCGCGAGCCAGATCATCGGAGCGGACGGCACAACAGTGGCCGCCCTAGACGCAGATAAGGCCGGAGCGTTGCTCGAAGATGTCGAGTTACGCTCCGGCCTTACCGCAGGAGTTGTCCTGGGCCCCTGGGTGCAGCTCGTGCTGCTGTGGGGCGGTCTGGGCGCGCTGTTTTTCGGGTGGTGGCGCGCCCGTCGTCGGACTTAGGCGCCGATCTTTTCCTCGCCAGCGCCGCGGCGTGCGCGGATGAATGCAAGACGCTCTTCGAGCAGCTCTTCCAATTCGGCGCGGCTGCGGCGCTCTAGAAGCATGTCCCAGTGGGTGCGGACGGCTTTCTCATCGGTCGCATCAGGTGTGATGCTTTCACCGTCGACACGAAGTATTGCGGCGGCGCCGCAAGAGCGGCACTCCCACGTCTGCGGCGGTTCAGCGTCTGAAGCGAACATCAGTGTGGTCACGTGCTCACACGCGTCACACTTATAGGTGGTCTCGCGGCGTTCCATAAAAACGACGCCCTCTTCGCTCTGTAGGCTCTGGGCGCCGAGTCGGATGCCGCGCAGGCTGCGATCTGCCATTTTGTGGTCCTCTCGTCTGCACTCAGGTATACCGCTCTCGCCTGTGTGCCTGCTCAATACGCCTGGTTTCCCGGAGGTATTCACAGTGGAATCCCAGGCCTACAGTTTTCCGCGTCAGGAAAGGGCTTTCAGGGCAATATCGGCTCGGTCAGTGACGATGCCATCAACACCAAGTGAGCTGAGCCTGCGCATGTCATCAGCAGCGTTCACGGTCCACACATGCACCTCGACTTCATGTCGGTGCGCGGCGCGCAACAGAGCCGGTGTGAGCACGCGCACGGACCCATAGCGCTCGGGAATCTGCAGTGCGTCGATTTCACTCAATACGGAGGCAGGGGAGAGGCGAAGCATACTGAGCAGACGCACTCGGATCATGCTTTGTTGGCCCGCCGAGGTCGCTGGCCGCACTGTCGCGCCGGCTTCCATCACACTGGCAACTGTGTGCGCACGGCGCGCATCCGAGAAGCTGGTGAGGAGGACTCGGTGCGCGTGGGGAGCGATTATCGGGCCCAGGGGAGTGGCCGCGGCATCCGTCTTCACATCGATGTTAAATCGACTCTCGGGAAACATCTCGAGCATCTCGGCAACGGTGAGCAAGCCTCCGTGGGGTGCAAGCAGATTAGCGAGCTCGGCCGTGCGAACATTCGCGACCTCGCGGTTGTCACCCAATAACCGCGTCAGCGTTTCATCATGGAACAGCACCACATCGCCGTCGGCAGTTACGCGACAGTCGGTTTCGATGTATTCCACGCCCGCGGCGTGTGCAGCAGCGAAGGCCGCAGCAGTGTTCTCCCATACGGCTGGGCCCCGGAGAGGCTGCGTCGTGAGCCCACGGTGGGCGAAAACGCGAGGATGCTGTGTCCGTGAGAAGAACGGGTGAGTCACGTGCCGGAAGGACCTGCAGGAGGTTGGCCAGGCCCAGGACGCGGCGTGAACGCGCTGCCGAGACCCTTGAGTGCCTCCGTCAGTTCGCTGGGGATGATCCACAACTTGCTGGATTCGCTATCGGCGATCTTGGGGAGCATCTGCAGGTACTGATAGGCGAGGAGTTTGTCATCCGGTGCACCCTGGTGAATGGAGGCGAAAACATTCTGGATGGCTTCTGCTTCACCCTGTGCACGCAACACCGCTGCCTGCTTGTCGCCCTCAGCGCGCAAAATCTCCGCTTGACGAGCACCTTCTGCCTCAAGAATTGCTGACTGCTTCGTTCCCTCAGCCGTAAGGATCGCGGCACGGCGATCTCGCTCGGCCCGCATCTGCTTTTCCATTGAGTCTTGGATGGATAGTGGCGGATCAATAGCCTTCAGCTCGACGCGTCCGACCCGAATGCCCCATTTGCCCGTCGCCTCATCGAGAACGACGCGCAGTTGGCCGTTGATGTTGTCGCGGCTGGTGAGTGCTTCTTCAAGGTTGAGCCCGCCGACGACGTTGCGCAGAGTTGTGGTAGTCAACTGCTCGACCGCGCCGAGGTAGTTCGCGATCTCATAGGTTGCCGCCCGTGCGTCGGTGACTTGGAAATACACCACCGTATCGATTGATACGACCAGGTTGTCTTCGGTGATCACCGGCTGCGGAGGAAAAGACACGACCTGCTCGCGCATGTCGATAAGAGGGCGCAATCGGTCGATGAACGGGACCAGGATATTAAGGCCCGGTGTGAGCGTCTTGTGATAGCGGCCGAGACGTTCCACAACGCCAGCGGACGCCTGCGGGATGATTCGAATCGCACGCGCGACAGTGACGACAACGAAGATAATGACGGCGATCGCGAGGATCCAGCCGATTGCTGTGGGGATGAACGAGGAATCGTTCATGAGATCTCCTAGTCGTTTACCGGACGGACGACGGCGGTCGCACCGTTGATCGCAGACACCGCGACGCGGGCGCCCTGGGGGATAGTAGTGGACGATTCGGCACGAGCCGTCCAGGTATCACCGTTGCTGAGCTTTGCTTGCCCGGACAACTGGGTGATGTCTTCAAGCGCGCTGCCTCGAAGCCCGACAAGTGCGTCCACATTAGATTTCGTGGAATCTTCGCCGCGATGAAGGCGCCGGAGTAACGGGGGACGAATCACGAGGATGAACAGCGCCGCGGCCGCCGCAGCAATGATCAGTTGTGCCCAGACAGGCAGTCCGAGCAGCCCCGCCAAGAGGCCGACCGCGCTGCCAAGGCCCATCATGAGGAAGGTGAAGTCGAGAGTGAGCATCTCGATAACGAGGAACACAGCGATAAGAACGAGCCAGCCGATCCAGGCCCACTCGTTGACCAGTTCAATGAAGACAGAGGCGTCAGTCATGTGCCCTCCTTTGTCGTCAACTTACCACGCGAGGCACGGGGGGAGACGGTTCGTTGAACACGCATTGGTAAGGTGATCTGACCGCATATTTCGCGGTGTTCCCCGCACCACTAGGAGTTACTGTGTCCGACGTTCTGCCCGCTGGTTCTCTCGCAGGAAAAGTGGCGCTCGTCACCGGTTCTTCACGCGGCATCGGCGCCGATACCGTTCGTTACCTCGCCGAAGCAGGCGCGGACGTTGTCATCAACTTCCGCAACAAGGCTCCGCGCGCCGAGAAGCTTGCCACGCAACTGCGCGAGCTGGGCGGACGCGCACTCGTTGTGGGTGCAGACCTCACCGACCCCGCATCCGTCGGAGAGATGATGGAGAAGATCCGGGCCGAGTACGGTCGCCTTGATGTGCTCGTTCTCAACGCTTCAGGCGGGATGGAAGCGGGTATGGCGGAAGACTATGCGCTCACCCTGAACCGCGATGCACAGGTCAGCGTATTGGAGACGGCGCTCCCGTTACTGGGCGAGGGCGCGCGTGTTGTCTTCGTCACCAGCCATCAGGCGCATTTCATTCGGACGACGCCGACAATGCCTGAATACAAGCCCGTCGCGCTTTCGAAGCGTGCGGGCGAGGACGCTTTGCGTGAGCTCATTCCGTCCCTGACGGAAAACGGGATCGGCTTCACCGTGGTCTCCGGCGACATGATCGAGGGCACGATTACGGCGACGTTGCTCGAGCGCGCGAACCCCGGTGCTATTGCCGGCCGCCGCGAGTCTGCCGGCAAGTTGTACAACGTGTCGGAATTCGCCGCCGAGGTGGCGCGTGCTGCCGTGGAACCAGTTCCCTCTGACAACACGCGCCTGGTCGGCGATACGAGCGATTTCGTTGCCGAGTAGGTCGCCCGGCGTTCGATCTACTCTGTCGTGGTGACGCTTTCGGTGAATGCGGCCGTGACGGTTTTTTCTTCTCGTCCGAGCGTGATTGCGCGGACGATTTGAATGACGCCGAGTACGACCAGGGTGATTCCCAGGATCCACCACAGCGCAATTGCGGCCAGCATTGGGGAGAAAATAACGATGACCCCGGCAACGATGCTGAAGATCGCGTAGATAATTGTCCACGCTCGCGAACCATCCTTGTTGAGGAGAGTGAGTGAGACAGCTCCGTCGACGATCCAGCTGATGCCGATGAAGATGACGGTGATCAGCGCGAGAGTAGCGGCTGTCTGCTGGAGGTTAAGGAAACCGATGACTCCTGCGGCAATGTAGAGAACGCCCAGGACGAGGTGACCTACGCGTGCCCAACCGCCCTTCTTTCCGGAGAAGAGCCCCAGACCGATGTAGACGACGCCGGCAATGATCAAGTACGCCGCGATGATGCCCGTAACGAGGACGAGTGTTTTTCCTGGCCACGCCAGGAGGACAATTCCTGCGATCAGTGCAATGGCACCGGATACCGCGAGCGCGATCCGGATCGACTTAAACACCGATTTCGCATCGTTGAACGTTTCAGACATGGGCGTAGAGCCTCTCTGTGAAGGTCCTGTGAGGGATGAGATCAGCGTAGCGCGCACTTTCCCGCAATGTCGGTGAATCGTGACAAGATCGGTGACGAAATTGTTTCCGCCGCTTTCATACGCCGGATGAGGGATGAAGATGTCTGAGAACACGTTTATCGCTGATAGCCACGACATGATCCGCGTGCAAGGAGCGCGTGAGAACAACCTCAAAGAGATCAGCGTCGACATCCCTAAACGTCGGCTCACTGTATTCACGGGCGTGTCAGGTTCGGGCAAAAGCTCGCTGGTGTTCGACACCATCGCCGCGGAGTCGCGTCGCATGATCGATGAGACGTACAGCGCCTTCGTCCAGGGATTCATGCCCTCGGTTCCCCGACCAGACGTCGACGTGCTCGAGGGGCTCACGACTTCGATCATCGTCGATCAAGAACGACTTGGTGCGAATCCGCGATCTACTGTCGGCACAGTGACAGATGCGAATGCGATGCTGCGCATTCTGTTCAGCAAGCTGGGAGAGCCCTATATCGGTGGACCAACCGCGTTCTCCTTCAACATCCCCACGCAGAAGGCCAGCGGTGTCATGACCGGCGCCAAGGGCGAGAAGAAGATCGTCAAGGACGCCATCTACCTCGGCGGGATGTGCCCGCGGTGCGAAGGCAGGGGAGCGGTATCCGATCTCGATCTTGCACAGATCGTGGATGAGTCAAAGTCGCTCGATGAGGGTGCCATCATGGTGCCTGGTTATACCGCTGATGGCTGGATGGTGAAAGGCTTCTCGCAGTCGGGCTTCTATCCCGCTGACAAGCCGATCCAAGATTTCACCGAGAAGCAGCGTCAGATGTTTCTCTACGGCGAAGTGACCAGGGTCAAGATATCCGGCATCAATATGACCTATGAGGGTCTTATCCCGAAGATCACGAAGTCGATGCTGTCGAAGGATATCGATGCGCTCCAGCCTCACATTCGAGCGTTCGTAGAGAAAGTAGCGACGTTCGCGACGTGTCCGGAGTGTGACGGCACCAGGCTGACTGAGGGCGCACGGTCGTCGAAGATCGAGGGAGTAAGCATTGCCGATGCGTGCCGCATGCAGGTGACGGATCTTGCCGAATGGGTGCGCGGACTGGAGCTGCCGGGTGCAGCGCCGCTTCTGCAGGCGCTCAGCGCAAACCTCGACGCCTTCGTCACCTTGGGCCTCGGCTACCTCAGTCTCGATCGGCCGTCTGGCACGCTATCCGGGGGAGAGGCGCAGCGGATTAAAATGCTCCGCCATCTTGGCTCCTCGCTTACCGACGTCACGTATGTGTTCGATGAGCCGACGATTGGTCTTCATCCGCACGATATTCAGCGGATGAATACGCTGCTGCTGAAACTGCGAGATAAAGGAAATACCGTGCTCGTCGTCGAGCACAAGCCAGAGACGATCGTGATCGGTGATCATGTTGTCGATCTGGGCCCGGAGGCTGGCAGAGCGGGTGGAGAAATTTGCTTCGAAGGCACAGTAGAAGGACTCAAGGCCAGCGGGACACGCACCGGTGCCCACCTCGACGATCGTGCTGTGCTCAAGGCCGACGTGCGCAAGGCAGCCGGCGCGATAGAAGTTCGTGGGGCAACGGCGAACAACTTGCAGAACGTCGACGTCGACATTCCGTTGGGTGTGCTCACTGTGATCACAGGAGTCGCCGGGTCGGGAAAGAGCTCCCTGATTCAGGGTTCGGTGACGGGACGCGAAGGGGTTGCGGCGATCGATCAGGGCGCGATTAAAGGATCGCGTCGTAGCAATCCGGCAACATACACCGGGATGCTTGAGCCGATCCGCAAGGCTTTCGCGAAGGCCAACGGCGTGAAGCCCGCTCTCTTTAGCGCGAATTCTGAGGGCGCGTGCCCGAGCTGCAAGGGCGCCGGTGTCATCATCACTGAGCTGGGCTTCATGGACACGATCGAGACGCCGTGTGAGGACTGCGGAGGTAAGCGGTTTCAGGCAGATGTGCTGCAGTACACGCTCGCAGGGAAAGACATCACTGAGGTTTTGGATCTTCCTGTTTCTGAGGCGCGGACCTTTTTCTCTGACGGGGATGCGAAGTTGCCAGCGGTATCGGCAATTCTCGGGCGCCTCGATGACGTTGGTCTGGGCTACCTGTCACTTGGCCAGCCGTTGTCGACGCTATCTGGGGGAGAACGCCAGCGTGTCAAGCTTGCGATTCAGATGGGCGAGAAGGCCGATATCTACGTCCTGGATGAGCCTACGACCGGCCTGCACCTGGCAGATGTCGATAAGATCCTCGAACTTCTGGACCGTCTGGTGGATGACGGCAAGACTGTCGTTGTCATCGAACATCACCAAGCGGTGATGGCACATGCGGACTGGGTCATTGACATCGGACCTGGCGCTGGCCATGACGGCGGGCGCGTGGTGTTCGAAGGGACTCCGTCGGATCTCGTTGCTGATCGTTCAACTTTGACGGGCGAACACCTGGCTCAGTACGTCGGGATCTAACTATCTCGCTGTTCGCAGTTTGGCTGTTGCTGACGGCTACTTAGCCAGAGTGCGGTATAGCCGATAATGCACATTATGTCAGAGTGAAGACGACATGTTCTCGGTAGATGCGAATACGCCGGTTGCCACGACTCTCCTGGGTTAGCTTGCCCACGACCTCGCATGGATGCCGCTCCATCCTCGCTTCATTCGCCCGGATGGCAGTGAGAAGGTGATCGCAAATTGCATCTGGCCTGGTATTTTGTCCCGGCTTTTGACGCCAGTTCGCAGATCATGCGATACTTTCGCACATAATGCGAACTCAATCCCCCCGCTCTCCGGACGCTGCGACCGTGCGTGCGTTGCTGCCCCCGGGGGTCGCGATCCTGAACGAGCCGGAGACAGTGTGGGCGGCAATGCTAGACGGATGGTCGGCTCAACAGCTCGCGAGGAACCTGTCGCTATCGACGATCGTTAGTCGACGTCGCCTCGCTGAGCGGTTTCGTGACTTCGCTGAGGAGTATCCGTGGGCGTGGACTGTAGAGCAGGTCGATCATTTCTTCATGGAGCTGCGTGCGCTCAGAGGCGGGTCGCGATCGACGGTGCTCGGCTACCAGAATGCGTTGCGCATGTTTCTTGGATATCTCACGGACCCCACGTATGGATGGGGAGAGCTGTGCTGGGAACGCTTCGGCACTCACCCCGCTCAGGTCTTCCATGAGTGGAACACTGCCCGTCATGTGCAGGACGCAATCGGCGAACCGGGCAAACGCCCCTACACCCGCAATGAGCTGGAAGACCTGTTTGACTGCGCGGATGAACGAGTCGTGCGTATCCGACGCGCTGGGTCAAAAGGCTGGATCCCGGCGTTCCGTATTGCCACACTCATGAAGACCGCCTACGCGTGGGGGTTGCGCCGCAACGAAGTGCGAATGCTCGATCTCGTCGATCTCGCCTCCAACCCACAGGCGCGTCAGTTCAACGACCTGGGCATCGTTTATGTCCGACACGGCAAGGCGATGCGTGGGTCTCCCCCGAAACGCCGCGCGGTGCTCACACTCCCAGAGTTCGCCTGGGCCGTCGAATGTATCGAAGAATGGCTGACAGAGGTGCGTCCCCTCTTCGTCGCGCCGCTGGCGACCATGCTGTGGCCGAGTGAACGCGGCCACGGGGCGTCGCCGATCGCGGCGGACTCGGTGTCACGCGCATTCAACGAGGTCAAGCGCGAAGCTGGCCTCGACGACACGCTCGACTTCCATTCCCTGCGCCGTTCCTACGTCACGCACCTGGTGGAGATCGGATACGACGCCTTCTTCATCCAGCAGCAGGTCGGCCACGAACACGCATCGACAACCTCTATCTACACCGGCCTCTCCCCCGACTACCGCGCCCGCGTCGTCAACGACGCAATCGCCCGCATGGCTCACGCCACGACCACCGACAGCCCGAAGGAGAACTGAACAACGTGCAAAGACGTATCGAGTACACCTGGCGGCTGCGCGAACTGATGGCCGCTGGCGGCATGCACAATATCTCCGACCTCATCCCTCAGTTGAAGGACCGTGGCATCGAGCTTTCGGCGTCGCAGATCTACAGGCTCGTCGGTGCAAAACCTGAGCGAATGAACATCGCGCTCTTAGGGGCACTGCTTGACGTGCTCGACTGCACGTTCGAAGAACTCTGCCCCGTCGCCGTCGTCGCAACACCTGCAAGGCTCGCCGCGAACGGCACGAACGGCGGGTCCAGCGACCGGAAGGACGCGATGCGCCCGCGACGCGCCCGCATCCACCGCCCCGAATGAACATTCCACCAGACAAACCCCACGCTGTCTGCGCCCGC
>DQHP01000009.1 GCA_003524435.1 Microbacterium sp. | reverse complement strand
GAACGGGGCTGGCGTGGGGCGCTGCAGGATGCAGGTGTCGAAGCGCCACCGGTCGTACGTGGTGACTGGTCGGCGGAGTCCGGCTATGTCGCCGCCGCATCGCTCGGCACTGCCACCGCGATCTTCTGCGCGAACGACCAGATGGCGCTGGGGCTCACGCGTGCGCTTGCCGATCAGGGGCGACGAGTGCCGGAGGATGTCAGCGTGGTCGGCTTCGATGATGTTCCGGATGCGGCGAACTACCGCCCTCCGCTGACGACGATCAGGCAGAACTTCTCCGCGCTCGCCGAAGCTGCTGTCTCAGCGCTCATCGCCGATATCGAAGAGACAGGATCCGAGTCGGCGATCGTGATCTCGACCGAGCTCATAGACCGCAGCAGCACGCGTCCCTGAATTCGCGACTCCGGTTGCTTCAGAGCCGGGTGCCATGGCATCATGTGGGAAAGCGCTTACCCGTCGATTCTCCGACGGACACAACAGAACGGAAAACCATGTCACAGGCGACTACCCGTGAGATCGGCATCATCATGAACGGCGTCTCCGGACGCATGGGCTACCGGCAGCATCTGGTCCGCTCGATCCTCGCGATCCGCGATCAGGGCGGCATTGAGCTCGCCGACGGTACGAGGGTGACGGTCAAGCCGATCCTCGTCGGACGTAATGAGCAGAAGCTCGCAGAGCTCGCCGCTCAGCACGACATCGCCGACTACACGACCGATCTTGACGCTGCGCTCGCAGATCCGCAGTGGGAGATCTACGCTGATTTCCTGGTGACGAAGGTGCGAGCATCCGCTATTCGCAAGGCGATCGTGGCAGGCAAGGCGATCTACACCGAAAAGCCCACCGCAGAGTCGCTCGACGAGGCGCTCGAACTCGCCCGACTCGCGAAGGATGCTGGCATCAAAACCGGCGTCGTGCATGACAAGCTCTATCTTCCTGGCCTTCAGAAGCTCAAGCGTCTGATTGACTCCGGTTTCTTCGGCCGCATCCTCTCGGTGCGCGGCGAGTTCGGATACTGGGTATTCGAGGGAGACTGGCAGCCCGCGCAGCGCCCCAGCTGGAACTACCGCACCGAAGACGGCGGCGGCATCATCAGCGATATGTTCCCGCACTGGAACTACGTGCTTGAGAATCTGTTCGGCGAGGTCAAGAGCGTCTACGCGCAGGCGGCGACCCACATCCCCGAGCGCTGGGACGAAAAGGGCGAGAAGTACACGGCCACGGCTGAGGATGCCGCGTACGGGATCTTCGAGCTCGACGGCGGCATCGTCGCGGAGATCAACTCGAGTTGGACCGTGCGCGTCAACCGTGACGAGCTCGTCGAATTCCAGGTCGACGGCACGCACGGCTCGGCTGTCGTGGGGTTGTTTGGCGCGAAGATCCAGTCGCGTAACGCCACCCCGAAGCCGGTGTGGAACCCTGACCTCGAAGATAGCCATGACTATGACGAGGACTGGCAGAGCGTGCCCACCAACGACGTCTTCCTCAATGGCTTCCGCCAGCAATGGGAGGAATACCTCACCTCATACGTCGAGGGCACGGACTACCCCTTCGATCTGCTCGCCGGCGCAAAGGGTGTGCAGTTCGCCGAGGCTGGTCTGACCTCGAGCGCCGAAGGCCGCAAGGTCACGATCGAGCCGCTGAGCCTGTCATGAGCATGCTCCGCCTTCTCGGGGCTGACGGCAAGACATCGGATGCTGCGCTGAACGATTCTGGAATCTTCACGCGTCCGGCATCCCCTCTGCAGAGCCGGGTCGCTTATGCCGCCGCTCACGTCGTGCCGAAAGCGTATGCAGACAACACCCCCGGGCAGCCCGCTGATGTTGATTGGGATGCGACTCTCACTTTCCGTCGCAACGTCTATTCGTGGGGCCTGGGCGTCGCCGACGCGATGGATACTGCACAGCGAAACATGGGCTTGGATGCCGCGGCGACCCGAGAACTCATCTCTCGCAGTGCCGAAGTCGCGCGTGAAGAAGGTGGCTCGGTCGTGGTCGGTGTCAACACTGACCACATCGAAGAGTCGCATATCTCGCTCCCGCAGGTCATCGACGCGTATAAGGAGCAACTGCTCTTCACCGAGGAGCAGGGCGCGGTTCCGGTTCTGATGGCATCACGCCACCTGGCCCGCGTGGCGACCAGCGCCGATGACTACCGCCGTGTTTACCGCGAGGTGCTCGAAAGTGCCACTGTGCCGGTCGTGCTGCACTGGCTGGGCACAGCATTTGATCCCGAGCTTGGGGGTTATTTCGGCGCGAATGATTGGCAAACAGCATCCGCTGTTCTGCTCGACATCATTGCTGAGAACCCGTCAAAGATCGCGGGCGTGAAGATGAGTCTGCTGAATGCGGAGAGTGAGATTTCGGTGCGCGAGCGCCTGCACTCTGCCGACTCGACGCGTGACGTGCGCATGTTTACGGGCGACGACTTCAATTACGTCTCTCTGATTGGCGGCGACACGACGGGCCAGGGTGAAGGTCATTCAGATGCCCTTCTCGGCGCCTTCGCGGCGATTACTCCGGTAGCGTCCGCTGCGATTCAAGCGCTGGATGCAGGTGACCCGGCACGCTACCTCGAGATTCTCGGGCCGACCGAAGCACTCAGCCGCCAGGTATTCGCCGCTCCGACCTTCTATTACAAGACCGGTGTTGCGTTCCTGTCCTGGCTCAACGGCCATCAGCCCGCGTTCCAGATGGTCGGCGGACTGCACTCGGCGCGGAGCCTGCCGCATCTGAGCAGAATCGTTGAACTCGCCAACGCCTCGTTGGCACTGGAGAATCCAGAACTGGCACAACGACGCTGGCATGGGATGCTGCGAACGAACGGAGTAGACGCATGAGCGCACCCGACCCCCGGTTGTCGATCAACCAGGCGACGATTAAGTACGCGAATCTCGAGACCGCCCTCAACGTGACCGCGGAGGCCGGAGTGCAGTCGATCGGGCTCTGGCGCGAGCCGGTGAACGAGGTCGGACTCGACGTAGCAGCGCAGATGCTGACAGATTCGGGTCTGCGCTTCTCGACGCACTGCCGCGGAGGGTTCTTCTCGCTGCCTGCAGGTGCGAAGCGAGATGCGGCACTCGACGACAACCGCCGCGCGATTGAAGAGACGGCGACTCTCGCGGCGGCCGGTGCGGAGGGTTCCACAGCCGTTCTCGTGCTGGTGGCGGGTGGCCTCCCGGAGGGGGAGCGCGATCTCATCGGCGCGAGAGAGCGCGTGCGCGATGCGATCGGCATGATTGCTCCGGATGCTCAGGCTGCCGGTGTGACGCTGGCGATTGAGCCCTTGCATCCGATGTTTGCGTCGGATCGCTGCGTCGTCTCTACGCTCGGGCAAGCGCTCGATATCGCCGCAGATTTCGATTCCGAGGTCGTCGGTGCAGCCGTGGATACATTCCACATCTGGTGGGACCCGCAGGTGCTGGAACAGATTGCCAGGGCGGGCCGCGAGGGCCGTATTGCGACCTACCAGGTGTGCGATTGGAAGACCCCGCTCCCCGCGGACGTGCTGCTGTCGCGGCATTACATGGGCGAGGGCGTGATTGATTTCGCTTCCCTCACTCGCGCGGTTCTTGAGACGGGTTACGACCGCGACATTGAGGTGGAACTGTTCAATGCCGATATCTGGGCGGATGCCCCCGCGCAGGTCGTGGCGCGCACGGTCGCGTCCTTTGCTGAGGCAATAACACCGCATCTGTGATGTGCTGTTCGAAGAGCGTACGGTGCCGCGTTCGGTGACATCTGCAGCAACTTGCGCCCCTCGAGAGGAGACGAGCATGATCAGAGCAGGGTTGTGCTCGGTCACCTTCCGGCAGCTCACGGCGGAACAGATCGTGGATGCTGCGGCGCGAGCACAGCTGGACGTCATCGAGTGGGGCGGCGACGTCCACGTGCCGCCTGGCGACACCGCCCGTGCCGTCGAGGTCGCGCGGGTGACTGCAGATGCGGGGCTGGCGGTCTGCTCCTACGGCTCCTACTTCCGTGCGAGTGCGGGGGAAGATCTGACCCCCATCCTCGATAGCGCCGAGGCGCTGGGGGCTGACCGCATCCGGATCTGGGCGGGGTCGCTCGGGTCAGCAGATGCGAGTGCGCAGGATTGGGGCCGCACCGTGGATCGGATTCAGGATGCTGTCGCCGCAGCCTCCACGCGCGGAATCGCTCTCGCGCTTGAGTTTCATTCCGGAACCCTTGCGGATACCGCGCCGACGACGCTGCGGTTGCTCGCCGATGTCGATAGCTCGGCTCTCACCACGTACTGGCAACCGACGGTCGCCGCGCCCGACGATGTCGCGCTCGACGAGTACGCCACGCTATCGGCCCATGTCTCTGCCGCGCACGTTTTCTCCTGGTGGCCTGTCAAAGAACGGCTGCCGCTGCACGCCCGCGACGGGTTGTGGCGACGATTCTTCGAGGCGGCAGCGGCCGCAGATCATCGTCCGCGTGATGCGCTCCTCGAGTTCATCCCCGGTGCTGATCCCGACCTCCTCGCTGCGGAGGCGGCGACGCTTCGCTCGTATCTCGTGTAACGCCTGCCTCGACTTCGACGCCGGGAGTCAGCACCTGAATCTGCACCATTTCGGCAAGCGTTTGCCAGAAACACTAGCGTCTTGTTCTCGACAATGGTAAGAACATTTACTAAGGCCAGTGCTGGCCCGGTGCAGTTCCCACTGACGAGGAGACAACGATGTCGCACGGTCCCCATTTCATACGCCGATCCATAGCCGCGATTGCCGCGGCGGTCGTCGTGATACCGCTCGGATTATCGATGGGCATGGGTGCTGCTGTCGCGTCCACCGCCGTGCCCAGCGTCGCTGCAGAGGTGGCTCTCGTCGATGTCATATCGCAAGGACGCCCTGTGAGCGCGTCGTCTGAGGAATCCTCCGAGCTTCCCGCCGGCGCCGTCGTGGACAACGTGCCGACGACGCGCTGGGCAAGCGAGGAGGGAGTGGCCCCGCAGTGGATCACCATTGACCTCGGTACGGGAGCATCGGTGTCAAAAGTCGTGCTGCAGTGGGAAGAGGCATTCGCATCGAAGTACCGCGTCGAACTCTCCGCTGATGGCGCGACCTGGACCACCCTCGCAACAGTATCGGCGGGCGATGGCGCTACTGACGAACATGCGAACCTGACCGGCACCGGCCGGTATCTGCGGGTCTACGGCACTGAACGCGGGACGCAGTGGGGCTATTCGCTGTGGAGCGTTGAGGTATACGGAACTCCGGGTGACACGGCGCCGACTGACCCCGAAACCGGCACCACCGTCAACGTTTCGACCGCGGCGCAATTGTCTGATGCGCTGGCTGATGCCGAGCCAGGACAGACGATCACGCTCTCTGAGGGCACCTACCGGGGCAGCTTCGTGGCGACGCAGCCCGGCACGGCAGAACAACCAATTACGCTGACCGGCCCGCGCAGCGCAGTGCTAATTAACGAGGCATCCTCTGGTTCGCTCTCCGGCTGCCCCAGGCCCACCTCTGGCTGGAATTCTGGGTATGGGCTCTGGTTGTTCGAAGCCTCGCACTGGAACGTAAATGGAGTGACGATCGCCGATTCGAAGAAGGGCATCGTGCTGGATGCTGCGACGCACGTCTCTATCGACGGAGTGCTGGTGCGTGACATTGCCGAGGAGGGCGTTCACTTTCGGCGCTCGTCCGCAGACGGCGTCATCCGAAATTCCGAGATTATGCGCACGGGGCTGGTGAAGGCTGGCTACGGCGAGGGCCTCTATCTCGGCTCATCGAAGTCGAACTTCAACTGCTATGCCGACTCGAGCGGCTTTGATCGTTCCGATCGAGTGCAGGTTCTCGACAACGACTTCGGCCCCGGCATCGCCGCCGAGCACATCGATATCAAAGAGGGAACGCACGACGGAATCGTCCGCGGCAACACCTTCGACGGACAGGGGCTCTCGGGTGAGAACTCCGCTGATTCCTGGATCGACGCGAAGGGCAACGACTACCTCATCGAAGGCAACACCGGTAGCTTCGCCGCCCCGGGAACGTTCGCCAACGGCTATGAGACGCACAACCTGCTCGAGGGCTTCGGATGCGGCAACGTCTGGAAGAACAACGACTCAGATCTCGGCGGCGTGGGTGACTACGCCATCCGGGTCTCATCGACGTCGAAGTGCGCGAGCAATCCGAACACGGTCTACGACTCCAACACCGTCACCAACGCGAACAGCGGGTTGACGAACGTTGCGGTGACGCCGTCCGGCGAGACACCCGGCGACATCGACCCGGTCGAGGAAGCGCCGAGTGCGAACGAGACGCTGGTCACCTCGATCTCGCAGTTGCAGACCGCAATCGACAGCGCGGATGCCGGTGACACAATCGTCTTGGAAGACGGCACGTACAGCGTCTCCAGCAGTGCGCCGATCAGCGTGGCGGGCGGTGGCTCTGCCGGAAATCCTGTGACGATCAAAGCAGAGACGGTCGGCGGCGTGACCCTCACGGGCTCGGCGAGCTTTGTTTTTGATGAGGCGCATGACATCAAGATCGAGGGCTTTGTGCTCACTCAGTCGACGAAGCTCGAAGTGCCTGCAGACAGCCGTGCGATCACGTTCAGTCGTGATGAGTTCGTCTTCGCCCAGAGCGCGGAGCACAACCTCATGATCCGTGCCGATGACTCAGTGGTGGAATACAGCTGGTTCCACGGCAAGAACACGATTGGCGTCTATCTCGGCATCGAAGGTGCAGGATCCACCGAGATGGCCACAGGCGTGCGCGTGCATCACAACTACTTCTCCGATCAGAACTTCACGGGAGCAAACGGTGGCGAGTCGATCCGCCTCGGCGTGAGCCCGAGGGCGTTGAGCGTCGCTGGCGCGATTATCGAATACAACCTGTTCGAGAACGCCAACGGTGACCCCGAAGCGATCTCAGTGAAATCCAGCGGCAACACGATTCGCTACAACACCATCCGCAACAGCTTTGGCGGCATCGTGCTGCGCCACGGCAACGACAACACCGTCGTGGGAAACCGCATTATCGACGGCAGTAAGGGCATCCGAATCTACGGCAACGACCACGCGATCATCAATAACTACATCGCGGGCATCGATGATGAGGCGATCGTCGTCGGATCGGGAACTCTGCGCGATCACTATGAAGGTGAGCCATCTGATTCTCGGCGCACGAACGACGCGCCCGATCGCATCCGAATCGCGCTGAACACCCTTGTGAACAACGGTGACGGAATCGCGGGAGAGACGAATCGGACGGTGCCGCCACTCGACGTCACGATCGTTGACAACATCATCCAGGGCGCGACTGGCTCGCTCGCAGACGTTCCGCTCATGCAGGACTTCTACTGGCGTGGCAATATCCTCTGGGGCTCGGCCTCAGACGGCAATATTCCGAAGGCGGGATATTCGCGGTCGAACCCGCAACTCGCGCAGGATGCGGCTGGCACATGGCGGCCAGGGTCGACGAGCCCTGCGATCGACGCGGCGAACCAGACGAACCACGATGACTGGGTCACTGACGACATTGATGGCCGCGCGCGCTCGGGCACCTTTGACGTGGGTTCGCATGAGGTGACAACGGCTGCGGCGACGCGGGCACCGCTGACGACGGCGGATGTGGGACCCGAGGCCGGCTAGAGAGCAGAAAACGCTAGCGCGGGATGCGGAAGGTGTCGTACGGCACCTTCCGCACCAGGTCGTCAGCGATCTCTGCCGCGTCGGCCTCGGTCAGGCGGTGGGTGGCGACGAGCGACGCCAGGTAGGAAGCATCCGCTCTGCGAGACATATCGTGTCGAGCGGGGATCGAACAGAATGCCCTGGTGTCATCGATGAATCCCGATGTCTTGACGAATCCAGCGCTATCGGTGATGGCGCGCCGGTAGCGCTGGATGGCGTCAGGGGTATCCAAGAACCACCAGGGTGCGCCCACGTACACGCTGGGATAGAACCCGGCGAGCGGGGCGAGCTCGCGCGAGAACGCGGTCTCATCGACAGTGAAGAGAACGAGGCGCAACGCAGTCTTGGTGCCGAAATCGTTGAGCGCACGCCGCAGCGGCTCGGTGAACGACGTCGGCAACGGCAGATCGTGCCCGGTGTCTGCGCCGTGGCGGTTCAGCGTGGGGAGATGATGGTTGCGTGCGACACCGGGGTGCAATTGCATCACCATGCCATCTGTCGCTGCCATCTCAATGAGTCGATAAAGGATGTCGCGACGGTAGGCGATGCCCTCTTCCACCGTGGCAGTTCCGCGCAGTCCCGCAGCGTGGATGCGCTCTGCCTCGTTCGCGGCAAGGGGGAGTGCCCAGGCGTCCACCACGCCAGTGTCGGTTGCGGTTGCGCCGAGCGCGCGAAAATACGCACGACGTGCGCGGAGCGCGTCGAGTAAACCGGCATAGGTGCTGCAGTCGGTGTCGGATGCTCTCGCCAAGGTGTCGAGCGACGATTTCCATGCGGCAACTGAAGGATCCATGTAACGGTCCGCGCGAAAGGTCGGCAGCACGCGACCGCTGAATGTCGGATCTGCCGCGAGCGCACGATGTGCCGCGAGGTCATCTGCGGGGTCATCAGTCGTCGCGAGCACGTCGACACCGAAGCGCGCAAAGAGCGCGCGGGGGAGGAATGCCTCGTCCGAAAGCATCTCGTCGACGCTGTCATAGATGGAATCTGCCGTCTCACTTGAGAGGCGTGTGTTGATTCCGAAGACCTCGCTGAGCTGGTATTCGAACCAGTACTGTACGGGCGTCGCGCGAAAACGATGCCAGTGCGCGGCGAGCAGGCGCCAGACCTGGCGAGGGTCGAGCGGTGGTTCACCTGGTGCCGCTTGCACCTGGTCGAGAGGAACCCCCGCGCCGTGCAGCACGCGGGTGACGTAGTGGTCTCCGTTGATGAGGAGGTCAGTGGGGGAGGCGAAACGCGCGTTGTCAGCCAGCATCGACGCGGGCACGTGACCGTGGGGAGAGCAGATCGGAGCGTCGCGTACCGTCTCATACAACTCGCGGGCAATGGTCCGTGTCGTCGGGTCGCTCGGAAAGAGGCGGTTCGGGTGCATCAGTGTCGTCGGCATGCTGTCTTTCTGCGCTCGGGCAACGGTGACGGATGTCTCGTCACTTTCCAGCACGTTACTCGGCGCGGCAAGATTTGGCAATCGCTTGCCATATACTGACTGAATCGTAAAAATCGATGTCGATGCGAGCGTAAGGAACAGTGATGGCCCAGGAGCCTCAGAAGTCGGTCATAGAAGGGCCGACCGTGGCGCATCTCGGAGTCGGCGCTTTTCACCGCGCCCATCAGGCGTGGTACACGCACAGAGCCGCAGCTGCCGCAGCTGCCGCCGCGGGTGAAAGCTGGGGCATCGCTGCCTTCACCGGCCGCTCTGTCGCACAGGCCCAACTGCTGCGGACGCGGCGTGGTCACTACACTCTCATCACTCGCGCAGCCGGCGGTGACGCATACGAACAGATCGACAGCATCCGTGCTGTGCATGACGGGGCAGACCGCAGCCGTTGGGATGCGGCTATTGCAGACCCACAGACGCACATCGTCACTCTGACGATCACCGAGGCCGGCTATTGCCGTGATCTGCACGGGCGTCTCGACGTGAAAGATGGCGCTGTGCAGGCCGACCTGAACCGTGTCGTGCGCGCGCAGGCCAAAGCTCTCACCACCGCCCCCGTGCGCCTCGCCGTAGGTCTCGCCGCCAGGCGGGCCGCAGGGGACTCACCGCTGACGATCATCAGCTGTGACAACCTCAGCCGCAATGGAGAGGTCACGCGCGCGGTCGTGATGGATGCCGCGGCGATAATCGACGGCTCCTTGCCAGACTGGATCGATGCGCATGTCGCATTTCTTTCATCGATGGTGGATCGCATCACGCCTCGTACGACGGCAGAAGACATCGAAGAGCTGAGACAAAGGACGGGAATCTTCGACGAGGGTGCAGTCGTGACTGAACCATTCTCGGAGTGGGTGATCGAGGATGGATTCGCAGGGCCGCGGCCCGCGTGGGAGGAGGCAGGAGCGCGATTGACCACGCAGCTGCATCCGTTTGAAGAGCGCAAACTCCGCATCCTCAACGGCGCGCATTCTCTGCTCGCGTATCAGGGGTTGTTGCGCGGATTCGCTGATGTCGCGACGGCGTTCGCTGATCCGCAGCTGCGCGATCTTGTCGAGAACTATTGGTCTGTGGCGGCGGACAGTTGCTCCCTGCCGTCCTCGGAGATCGAGCGGGCAATCGCGGCCACGCGCGAACGATTTGCGAACGCGCGGATCCGGCACCAGCTGGCGCAGATTGCGCAGGATGGTGCGCTCAAGCTTCCGCAGCGCATCGTCCCTGTGCTCGCGCATGCGGTGCGCTCTGGCATGGCCACCGATGTCACCGCATCTGCGATCGCGGCGTGGGTAGCGTACGAGGGAAGAGGCTCAGCAGATATCGAGAACCTGCTTCTCGGAGTCGGTGACGCACATATTTCCGGGCGCGAGCCCGCAACCTCTCGGATGCTGGCGCTGATCGAGCAGGAACTCCGTAGGCTGGAGGGCGACCCCCGTGCCAACGCGCATCTGACGGGAGCAGTGAGGAGTTGACACTATGACCGACGAGGTGCCCGTCAACGCTGCGCCTGAGAGTGCCACCATCTACGACGTGGCGAAGCTCGCAGGGGTAAACCCCTCGACGGTCTCGCGTGCGCTGAACCGCCCGGGTCGCGTTAACGCCGTCACTGAGCGTCGCATCAGGGCCGCTGCCGAGTCGCTCAACTATCAGGTCAACCTGATGGCGCGTGCACTGCCGACCGGACGCACCTCGATCGCCGGACTTGTCGTTTCTGACATTACGAACCCCGTCTTCTTCGACGTCGTTCGAGGTGCAGAGACCGCTGCTGCCCGCCAGGGATACACTCTCGTGCTGACAGAGTCAGAAGAGTCAGAAGAGCGAGAGTACGAGCGCGCCGCGCGGATGCTGCGCATGGTCGATGGGCTTTTGCTGGCCACACCGCGCATGTCAGATGATCGAATTCGCGCGCTGGCGGCGCAGAAGCCCGTCGCCGTCGTCAATCGGCAGGTCGAAGATGTGCTGTCGATCGTTCCTGATGTGCAGCACGGTGTTGCCGAGGTCGTGCGTCATCTGCGCCAACTGGGACACAGTCGCATCGCCTATGTCCCAGGGCCAGCACTGTCGTGGATGGCCGGTCACCGTGGTGAACTGCTCGCGCAGCGCTGTGAATGGGCGCACATCGAGTTGATCCATCTAGAACCGGTTGCCCCGACCGTTGTCGGCGGACGCAGCGCTGCTGTTGCCGCGCGTGACAGCGGTGCAACAGCGATCATCGCCTATAACGACCTCATCGCCATCGGACTTATGCAAGAGCTCGTCGAGGCTGGTATCACCGTGCCGGGAATGCTGAGCATCGTCGGCTTCGATGACATCTTCGGTGCGGATTTCACCTCTCCTGCGCTCACTACAGTGAAGTCGCCGCTACGCGAAGAGGGCGACTACGCGATGACCGCGTTGCTGAACACGCTGACTGCCGGAGCCGCAGCGCCCGCGGCCTTCGACTTCGCCACGAGCCTGGTGGTGCGTGGTTCTACGGGGATAGCTGCTCGCTGACAGCATCCGCTGGCATAACCTGACCCGAGCGAGCGCGCTGGTCAAGGTCGGGGAGAACACGGTCGCGTTCGGCAACCGGGCGAAGCCCCAATTCATGCGCGATCTCGCGGGCGAGTACCGCGTGCCCGGCGGCCCCAGGGTGAAACGCATCGCTCAACAACCCTCCGGTGAGATCGTCACCGCCGAGCTTGGCGAACCGGGCGAATTGGTCGATGAGGATGACGTTCTCGCGCACGGCGACGGTGCGAACAGCCTCAGCGAATGCGCCGATGCGTGCGCGCTCCGGCGCATGCTGTACATCGATAGTGGGCGGGGTCTGGAGAACAGGGATGGCACCAACGTCGCGGACGCGGCGGACGAACGCGCCGATCGAGGCTCCAAACTCTTCCGCGCTGATGGTGGGAAACAGCCCCGCATCCGAACAGTCGTTCGTGCCGACCATCAGCGTCACGACATCGGGATTCCACCTCGCGACTCGCCGTTCGAAGTCCTCGAGCAACAGCACGATGCGCCAGCCACTCATAGCGGTGTTGATCACGGTGTCGTGAATGCGCGACATGTCACCGCGAATCAGCTCATGCAGGTGATCGACATAGGTGCGCTCGCCGTGAGTGTGCACGAGGCCCTGTGTGATGGAGTCGCCCGTGCAGACCCAGGTGAGCGCAGCGGCGGAGGAGAGGGCAGCATTCAGACGGTGACGTTCAGGGTTCATCGGCGCGTTCCTAGAAGTGAGTGCGGGTGAGGAGACGCCGCGCTGAGTCGCTCGCGAACCCGCTCGACCAACTCTGTGGCGGGGGCGTCGACGGTGATGGTCATGCCATTCTCGTCTGCGTCGAGTGGCTCGAGCGTGTCGAGCTGAGACTGCAAAAGCTCTGCCGGCATGAAATGGCCGGTGCGTGTGGATGCCATCTCGATGAGCGTGGCAGCTGGTGCAGTGAGGAAGATAAAGCGCACATTCGGTGCGTGAGCCCGCAGCGCATCGCGGTACATGCGTTTGAGCGCTGAACAGGCGATGACGGGGGTGGGGGACGCCGCCAACTCGATGCCTACTCGATCGAGCCAGGGTGCCCGGTCATCGTCATCGAGGGGGATGCCCGCACTCATCTTCGCGATATTGGCGGGGCCATGCAGATCATCAGCGTCATAAAACGGCATCCCGAGGTGCTCTGCGAGCAGCACGCCGACGGTGGTTTTTCCTACGCAGGACACCCCCATCACGACGAGGGGAGTCTCGACCGGATGCCGCGCATGATCGCTCATCGTGCTCACCAGTCGTGGACGGTGCCGTCAGCGAGGCGGTTATAAGGAAGGTACGCGCGCTCGTAGGGGTATTTGCCCGCCTCGTCCTGGTCGAGGTCGACTCCCAGTCCTGGCTTGTCTCCGGGATGCAACAGTCCGTCGTGCCAGGTGAAGGACTGCTGGAAGACGCTGTCGGTCTTCGCGCCGTGTTGCATGTACTCCTGAATTCCGAAGTTGTGGATCGCAAGGCCCAGGTGCATTGCCGCGGCCATTCCTACCGGCGAAATATCTGTCGGCCCGTGCATGCCGGACTTGATCTGATACATCGCCGCGTAGTCGAGCGTCTTCTTCAGGGCGGTGATGCCGCCCATATGCGTGACCGCGCCGCGGACGTAGTCGATGAGCTGATCACGGATGATGTCTTTGAAATCCCACGCTGTGTTGAAGATCTCGCCGATGGCGAGTGGCGTCGTGGTGTGCTGGCGCACCAGCTTCAACGCCTCTTGATTCTCGGCCGGTGTGCAGTCCTCGAGCCAGAACAGGTCATAGGGCTCGAGCGACTTGCCGAGCTTCGCTGCCTGGATCGGCGTCATCCGATGATGCCCGTCGTGAAGAAGTGGGATGTCGGGGCCGAACTCGTTGCGCACTGCTTCGAAGACGCCAGGCAGATGGTGCAGGTAAGAGCGGGTGTCCCAGTCTTCTTCCACCGGCTTTGCGCCCCGACGTGCGGGCTCGTGGTCATAACGGGCCTCGCCGCCGCCGGTGTCTGTTGACTGTGACGCGATTCCGTAGATCGCCTTGAGACCGGGGACGCCGGTCTGAATGCGGATAGCCCGGTAACCCTGGTCAAGGTGTGAGCGCACGCTGTCGAACAGCTCTGGCAATTCTTTGCCGGATGCGTGCCCGTAGGCGAGCAGACCGGTGCGGGATGCTCCACCGAGGAGCTGGTATACGGGCATCCCTGCCTTTTTGCCCTTGATGTCCCACAGTGCCATGTCGACCGCGGCGATCGCTGCCATCGTGACAGGGCCACGGCGCCAATACGTGCTGCGGTAGAGAAATTGCCAGGTGTCTTCGATGCGGTCTTCGTCGGAACCGATCAACAGAGGAACAACGTGCTCGGTGAGGTAGGCGACGACAGACAGCTCTCGACCGTTGAGCGTCGCGTCTCCCAGGCCAGTGATGCCGTCAGCAGTGGTGATCTTGAGGGTGACGAAATTACGGTCAGGGCTGGTGACGATCACCTCGGCCTTGTCGATGGGCATGGCGTCTCCAAGTGCAGGGCGCGTTCATTGCGACGCGGCGGTCCGATAGGGACATGAAACCACAACAAAGACCAATTGGCAATCGCTTGCCATGCTCAGGCGAGCCGATTGAACGCTTCGCGGGTCACACGGTGCTGAAGCGGCCGACCCTCGGCGATGCGGGCCAGTTCACTCGCCACGAGCCGTCCCATCGCCGAGCGATCGGTCCCCATCGATCCGGCCACGTGTGGAGTGAGTTCGATATTCTCCAGCGTCCAGAGCGCGGAATCAGCTGTGGGCGGCTCCTCGACGGTGACGTCCAGAAGTGCGGTCAGATCGGACCGGCCGCGCAGCACTTCGACGAGTGCCTCTTCATCGATCAGCCCGCCGCGCGCGGTATTGATCAAGGTGGCGCCGTAGGGCATCCGCTCGAGAAGTCCCCTATTGATCATCCCCGTCGTCGCAGGCAACAGGGGAGCGTGCAAACTCGTGACATCGGAGCGTTCGAACAGATCCTCCAGTGAGACCAATTCCACTCCGAGTTTCGCGGCCTCGGCGGCGTCGGCGAAGGGATCGTGCGCCAACAGCGTGAGTGAGCTGCCATGCAGTCTCTCCGCGACGCGCTGCCCAATTTCACCCAGGGCGAGTAGTCCGACCACTTGACCCGTTGCGCCGCGTGCGGCTTTGGCGGCGCTGAGAGAGCGCACGTCGCGGTATGCGCGGCGAGAGGCGGGGACGCCGCGGGCTGCCAACACGATCTGCGCAGCAGTGATTTCTGCCACCGGTTCCGCGTTCGCGGCAGCTGCCGAGACGACCGCAATGTCACGTTCCCAAGTGGCCTCGGTGACCATGTTTTTGACGGATCCGGCCGCGTGCAGTATCGCGCGCAGTCGTGGCGCACGCGCCAACAAGTGGTCGTCGATCACCGGCGCTCCCCACCCGGTCAGCAAGACATCGCACGTGCGTAGTGCGTCTGGATCATCGGATAACTGCGCTGCCGTCAGGGAGGGGTGAGCCAGGTCGGCGATGCGTCTGATCGACTCGATGACATCAGAGGGATACACGTCGCCGCGGCGACCCTCTTCCATGACGATTCGTACCTGGATTCGGGGGTGTGAATCGATCATGTCGTCTCCTCAGTTAGGGCCTGCAAAACGCGAGACATCCGATGTATTGTTGACAGCGCTCGCGATCCTAGGTTAGATTCACGATCAACGTCTTGCAAAGCGGCAAGCGTTTGCCAAGCCGGGAGAGAGTCACATGCACACAAGATTGAAGGCAGTTGCCCTGGTCAGCGTCGCCACGCTGGCCCTCGCAGGCTGTGCCAGCACAAATGCTGGCGGAGGCGGGTCGACCGTCGAGCAGGATGAGAAGGCCACGCTCGAGGTGTGGGTTCGCACCACCCCCGGCAGCGCGAGCGAGAAGGCGACGCAGCGACAGGTTGAAGCATTCGAGGAGGCGACGGGATACACAGCAGAGGTCACCGCAATCTTCGACGACTTTGAAACGAAGCTTGCCCAGCGGGCGGGACAGAAGGATCTGCCCGATGTCGTCCTCAATGATGTCAGCCAGCTCGGCGCGATGCAGACGCAGGGCCTCCTGCGCGAGATCGATACCGACGAGCTGAAGAACGCCGCGGACCTCAGCCCGCAGGCACTTGAGGCAGGTAAAGCCGTTGATGGTCTTACCTACGGCATCCCCTACTCGGCCCAGGCCAACGCACTCTTTGTGCGAAGCGACTGGCTCAACAACCTCGGTTTGGAAGCGCCGACCGACTGGGACTCGCTCCTCGAAGTTGCAACGGCTTTCACCCAGAATGACCCCGATGGGAATGGGCAAGCTGACACTTACGGTCTTGCTGTGCCTGGTTCGACCAAGCGCGGCTACGCCTCCTGGTATTTCTCGAACTTCCTCTGGGCTGCGGGTGGAGACTTCATCACGAAGTCCGGTGATGGCTACGTAGCATCGATGAGCGAGCCCGAAGCAGTCGAAGCCACCACGTGGTTCCGTGATCTGCAGTGCAAGGCCGGAGTCGTTCAGCCGGGCGCCGTGAGCATGGACACGCCCCCGACGAACGAAGCCTTTGAATCGGGAGTTGCGGGCATGTACGTGACCGGCCCCTACATGATGCCGCGTTTTGATGAGGTGCTTGGTGCGGACAAGTATGAGGTCGTGCCAGCGCCTCAGGGCCCGAAGGATGCTTCGGTGCTCGCCGAGGGTGGCACGGTCTACCTGATGGCAGGTTCTGAGAACACCAAGGGTCAGACAGCCTTCGCCGATTACTACATCAGCCCTGAAGCGCAGAAGTATGGCATGGAGGGCGAAGAAGCGTTCGCGATCCAGCAGCCCGTCAACGAGAAGGTCACCGTCTCGGACGTCCGCGATGATGAGCGCTGGGCGATCTTTGAAAAGGCCTACCAGGAGAGTGGCCACTATGCGCCGACGATTCCGAGTTGGACGCCGGTGCGCCAGATGAGTGCCGATACGATCAATGCGCTACTTGCCGACTGCTCCCTTGACGTGGCAGAAGAGCTCGCAGCGCTCGATGAGAAGCTGACCGAAGAGCTTTCGACCCAGGGGATCCTTGACCAGTGACACTCCACTCAGCTGAGGTCGCATCTGCGACCGACGCTCCGAAGCAGGCGGCGGAGATCTCCGTGTCTCCGCCGCCCCGCCGGCGCCGCAAACATCGTGTGCAGGGCCAGTGGTGGGTTCCGTGGGCGTTCCTCGCCCCCGCGCTCCTCCTCTTCCTGGTCTTTCGCTACATCCCGATGGGACAGGCCATCTCGATGTCCGTCGAGGAGGTGCGTCCGTACCTCGGTAACGAGTACGTCGGTTTCAAGAACTATGAGACGATCCTGGCGTCCGAGGACTTCCAAAGCGCCACGATCAACACGCTGGTGCTGGCTTTCGGACAGACGGCAGGATGCCTGCTTTTGGGGTTCGTACTCGCGCTTCTGCTGGAGGGGCAAACCCGCAAGCTCTCGTTCATCCGCTCTGCGGCGTTCCTGCCGGTGGTCGTACCGATGGCTGTGGTCGCTGAACTCTGGCGGATCATGTACTACCCGGCCGCCGACGGCTTCCTCAACACAATCATCGGAATCATCGGTCTCGGACCGAGCGAGTTCATTAATAGCCCGGATACCGCGATGGGCTCGATCATGCTGATGGGCATCTGGCGCGGGGCTCCCTACGACATGATGATCATCCTCGCGGGACTCGCCGGAATCGATCGCGGTCTCTACGAAGCAGCGACGGTAGATGGTGCCAACCGCTGGCAGCGCATCATCCACGTGACGATTCCCGGCTTGCGACCGGTGTTTGCAATCCTGTTCATCCTCGCTGCCGTGCGCGGCTTCCGGGTGTTCACCGAGGTCTTCTTGATGACCAACGGTGGGCCGAACGGCTCGACAGAAGTCGTGATGACCCTGCTGTACAAGCTCGGACTGGAACAAGGAAAGTTGGGTGTTGGCTCGGCGGGCGCGGTGCTGCTGTTCCTGGCGACACTGCTGCTGACCGTTTTCGTGCAGATCCTCGTTCGAAGGAAGAAGGACGCATGAGCGTCGGAACCGACACCGCTCTCGGGCTCACCGAGAGCCGCACCGTCGCCGGGATCGGCGTCAAGGTGTTCCTCTACGCGATCGTCGTGGTGCTCTTCGCCGGACCGTTGCTCGCGCTTCTCGTCGGTGCTTTCAGCGAGGTCTCTGATCCCACCGAGTTGAGCGTCATCCCCAACCGCCCGACGCTGGATAACTTCATGGTCGCATTCGACTATGGCGTGCTCGGCTACCTCGGCAACTCGTTCTTCGTCGTGGGAATCGGTCTGCTGCTGCAGGTCGTCGTGTCGGTGCTCGCCGGGTACGCGCTGGCACGCAAGCGGTTCCGCTTCTCAGCTCTTGCGCTGGTGGCAATCTTGGCGACGATGATGCTCCCCGAAGAAATTCTGGCGCTGCCGCTGTCGATTCTGCTCTCTGACATCCCGGTGCTGCACATCAACCTCATGGGCACTCTTGCCGGCATGATCGTGCCGCTGGGTGCCTGGGCCTTCTCGATTCTGGTGATGACCGAGTTCATGAAGGACGTGCCGCTAGAGCTCGAGGAAGCCGCGCGTATCGATGGCGCCAGTGAGCTGCGGGTGTTCGCGCAGATCATCCTGCCGCTGTGCAAGCCCGCCATCGGCGTGATCGGTGTGTTCGGATTCACAATGATCTGGGATCAGTATCTGCTTCCCCTCCTCGTCTCAACGAGCAGCGACACTTACACGCTGCCGCTCGCATTGCGCACCCTACGAATCGATCCCGCGGTCACTCCCGGTGTCATCATGGCGGCGTCGCTGCTGGCGTTGGCTCCCTCTGTGATCGTGTTCTTGCTGTTCCAGCGTTCGTTCGCCCGCGGGCTCACATCGGGCGCGCTGAAAGGATGATGATGGCCGATTGGTTTACCGAGGCGCGCCTGGGCATGTTTGTGCACTGGGGGCTGTACTCGATGGCGGCACGTCATGAGTGGGTGAAGAACCACGAGCACATGACGGATGCTGACTACGAAAAGTACCGCGAGCATTTTGAGCCCGATCGCTACGACCCTCGTGCGTGGGCACGGATGGCCAAGGCAGCTGGCGCCGGCTATGTCGTCCTCACGGCGAAGCATCACGATGGCTTCTGCCTGTGGGATTCGAAGCTCACCGACTATTCGGTGATGAACACGCCCTACGGCAAGGACATCGTCGCTGAATTCGTCGAGGCGTGCCGGGCCGAAGGTCTGCGGGTGGGGCTCTACTTCTCGCTCATCGACTGGCACCATGAGGATTTCCCCGTTGACGGCACTCACCCGCAACGCGATGACGAAGAATTCAAAGCTGCCACCGCCGACCGGGATATCCGCGGCTACCAGTCGTATCTGCACGGGCAGGTGCGCGAGCTGCTCACCGAGTACGGGAAGATCGACTACCTGTTCTTCGACTTCTCCTACACGCACCGACCCGACTATTGGGGAGGCAAGGGACCGGCTGACTGGGATGCAGAAAACCTGCTGAGCCTGGTCAGGGCGCTGCAGCCTGGCATCCTCGTCAACGATCGCCTCGGCATCCCTGGCGACGTCATCACTCCCGAGCAGTATCAGCCGCTGGAACCGATGCGTCGCGACGGAAAGCCGGCCCTGTGGGAGGCATGTCAGACGCTCAACGGCAGTTGGGGCTACGACCGCGACAACCTTGACAACAAGAGTTCAGAGTCGCTGATCAAGCTGCTCATCGATGGTGTGTCGAAGGACGGCAATCTGCTGCTCAACGTCGGCCCCGACGGTCGCGGTCGTGTTGACCGCACTGCCCAGCGCACTTTCGCTGACATCGCCGAGTGGATGGACGACCACGAACGAGCCATTCATGGCGCAGGTCCTGCTCCGTGGGAGGCACCCACGGGCACGCGTTATACGCTGCGCGGCGACCGGCTCTATGTGCATCTTTTCGATTGGCCGTTCCGACACCTGCACTTGCCGGGCCTGGCAGGACGCGTGCGGTATGCGCAGCTGATGACGGATGCCTCGGAGCTGGTGCCGTTAGTGATTGATCCGAACCGGCCAGCCCAGAACACGCTGATGGGTGGACTGCCAGAAGGCACCCTCACCCTGCAGATGCCCGTGCAGCGGCCGGATACGGCTGTCCCCGTCGTGGAGTTGTTCCTGGAGACGTCGTGAGTCGGGCACAGCGCTTCTAAAGACCCCCACCCGGTTCCCTGAGTAAGACCGCCGACGGCGGTCTCTGAGTGGACCCCTCAAAGAGGAGGAAGAAATGAAGAGAAGAACATTCATCCTGTCGGCCGTGGTCGGAGCGGCCGCCGCCGCTGTCGGTCCACAAGCAGCCGGCGCTACCGTGCTCGGTGACGGGCAGGCTGGCGCGACCGGTCTGGTTCCGATGCTGCCAGGGCGCGGGCCGTACTCGCATGTCAGCACACTTGACGAGCTGCAGACGGCCATCGGTCAGATGACGCGAGGCGGCACGATCATTGTCGCCGACGGCACATATGCTGTGCCCGACGGGTCGCCGATCAATCTGAGTGGAGCCGGCGGGCGGTGGAACAAGTCGCTGGTGATCATGGCTCAGACCGTCGGGGGAGTTACGTTCACCGGCGCAGAGAGCTTCCGCTTCGACAACACACATGATCTCGTGCTCAGCGGATTCGTGTTTACGCAATCGACCACACTCGAGATCCCCGCGAACTGCCAGTCGATCACGTTGCAGCGTAACGACTTCCACCTCGCTGACATCGAAGGACTGCACTGCGTGATGGTGCGGGCCGACAACACTGTGGTGGAGTACAACCATTTCCACGGTAAGTCGACGTTGGGCGTTTTCCTCGGAGTCGAGGGCGGCGGCTCGACCGAGATGGCGGAGAACGTCCACATCCACCACAACTACTTCTCCGATCACTTGTTTGCCGGGGCTAACGGTGGCGAGCCGATCCGTCTGGGCGTGAGCCCGCGGGCGCTGAGCAGTGCACACGCCGTGGTGGAGTACAACCTGTTCGAGCGCACGAACGGCGACCCCGAGGCGATCTCGGTGAAATCGAGTGATAACACGATCCGCTTCAACACCATCCGCGACAGCGGAGGCGGCATCGTACTGCGCCACGGCAACCGCACGCGGGTGGAGTCCAACCACATCATCCGTGGGCTCCGCGGCGTTCGCATTTATGGCAATGACCACGTCATCGTCAACAACTACATCGGCGAAACCGCGGACACCGCCTTTGTGCTGGGAGCCGGAACTCTCCGTGATCACTTCGAGGGTGAGCCGGCAGATTCGCGGCGCAAGAATGACGCCGCTGATCGGGTGCGGATTGCTCTGAACACGGTCGTCGGCAATGCCGGCGGCATCCACTGTGAAACCCACCGGCCTCTGGAGCCGCACGATTGCGCAATCGTCGACAACATCTTCCAGGGCGATTCTGGAATACTCACCAGCGTGGCGGCCTCGCAGGGCTTCACCTACGAAGGCAACATCCTGTGGGGCGCGGCAACAGATGGCGACGTCCCGGCGGCAGGTATGACACGCGTCGACCCGCGTCTGGAAAAGGATGCGGCGGATGTCTGGCGTATCGGTAGGACAAGCCCCGCGGTGAATGCGGCCGCGCAGAACCACAGCGCGTGGGTGCGCGATGACATCGATGGTCGACGTCGCATCGGCGCTGCGGATGTCGGCGCACACGAGGTGTCAGTGATTCCCGCACGCCGTGCGCCACTGACGACGGACGACGTGGGGCCGCACGCGCGGTGACACAGACCCGACTGGGCCGACGTTGCGGTGAGTGCGCTCGCCGCAACGTCGGCCTCGGTCGTCTCGGCAGTAGGCTCAAAGCCATGACATCGGACACGACCAGGGCGGGTCGCGGGTCGGCCCCCACACTTCACGATGTTGCCCGCGAAGCTGGGGTATCGCTCGCTACCGCATCACGGGTGTTGAACGGCTCGGCGCGCAAGGTGGCGGAGTCCTTCCGTGAGCGCGTCGAAGGTGCCGCCCAACAGCTCGGCTACACAGCGAATGTCTCCGCGCAGGCCACAGCGCGGGGCACGTCCGCCGTGATCGCGCTGTTGGTTGCTGACATCGCTGACCCCTACTTCGGCCTCATCGCCTCAGGCGTGGCTCGCGGCGCTGATGAGCACGGGCTCATCGTCACGATTGCGGTCACCGAGCGTGACCCGGCGCGTGAGCGTGACATCATTCGGGCCCTGCGCGGTCAGCGTCCGCAGGGGCTGATCCTCGCTGCGTCACGTGGGGGAGAAGAGAGCGCCACGGCCGAAGAGCTGCGTGCGTTTGAGGGGCTCGGCGTACGCGTCGTCACGTTCGGAAGCAGCGTAGCCGGAGAGCGTGCCGTGCAGATCGACAACAGAGGCGGGGCGCAGATGCTGGGGGCGGACATGGCCGCGCTCGGTTACCGCTCTGCCGTTGTGATCGCCGCGGCGGAAGGGATCTTGACCTCCGATGATCGTGTGGCGGGATTCACCGCCGGATTCGCCGCGGGTGGCGGTGAAGTGGTGCGCGTCGAACGCGGAGACTTCCAGCGTGAATCAGGCTACGAATCTATGACGCGCGTGCTGAATGATGGTGTGCCAGCCGGCACGCTGGTGTTCGGAATGAGCGATGTCGTCGCCATCGGCGCAATGTCAGCGATCCGGGATGCGGGCCGTGAGATCGGTGCAGACATTGCGGTGTGTGGCTTCGATGATGTGCCATCCAGTGTTGATGTCACACCGGCGCTCACGACGGTGCGCGTTCCGTTGAGCGATGTCGGCTATCAGGCGTTTCGGGCGACCGTCGACGAAGACTGGGTGCCGGGGCCGTTGCCGCTTGAGGTTGTGGTGCGGGCGTCGACACCGAAAGCTTCGCGAGAGGATGTTCGATGAGAGTTGTTCTCGCGCCGGACAGTTTCAAAGGAACAATTACGGCCGCGGATGCGGCTGCGGCGATAGCTGACGGATGGGCGAGTGTGGACCCGTCTGCTGAGTTGCTGATGCGTCCGATGGCAGATGGCGGCGAGGGCACCGTTGCCGCTTTCGCGGCCGCGGTGTCAGGGGCAAAACATATGCCGGTGCACGTGGACGGCCCCGCCGGTGCGCCAGTGCACACCAGTTGGCTGCTGTTGCCGCCGACACCGGAAGCCCCGCACGGCACCGGGATTGTCGATGTTGCGTCGACCTCAGGGATCGAACTGATGGACGAGCCGCGGCCCTTTGACGCAGACACGAGGGGTTTCGGTCAGGCGATCGCCGCGGCATTGGCTCACGGTGTTTCACGTCTCGTACTCGGTATCGGATCGAGCGCTTCCACAGACGGCGGAACGGGAATGCTCGCGGCGCTCGGGGCGCGGTTCCTCGACGCGGCCGGTGGAGAGGTCGCGCCAGGGGCGCGAGGCCTCGCGGATATCGTCTCTGTGGATTTTTCCGCACTGCGCCGTGCGCCGGATACGCGGG
>DQHP01000030.1 GCA_003524435.1 Microbacterium sp. | reverse complement strand
CCCGCTCCCGCCGCTGCGGACACCTTCGCGGCGGCCACTGTGGACACTACGGCGAGCGCAGTGGACTTCTCGCAGGCTGTGGCTGCTGCGCAAGCCGTTCAGGCGGCGCAGGTGCAGCAGGCGGCTCCAGAGCAGCAGGTGTTGTCGCATGTTGTGGTGGAGGGTGACACTCTTTGGGATTTGGCGGTGAAGTACTACGGGGCGGGTGATCGGTTCCCGGAGATCTTCAATGCCAGTTTGGGTGTGCAGCCGGATGGTCAGGTAATGACGGATCCGGATCTGATTTTGCCGGGGTGGCAGATGACGGTCCCTGGTGTCTATGCAACGGTTCCGATCGAGGAAGCTCCTGTTCCGACAGTGCCGGCTCCGAGTCCGGAGTCGAATGTTCAGTCGCCAGCGGATGCTCCTGTGCTTGATGGTGAAGAGGGTGGGTCTGCAGGTGCAGGTGCAGGTGGCGGCGGAAGCGTGGGCTCAGTAGGGGATACCCAGGGCAGCATTTTCGAGGGTCGGGCGGTTGAGCGTCAGGTCGCGGAACAGGCTTCTGCTGCTGGAGAGACGCCCGTCGAGTCGGCGAGTGACGAGATTGACGCGTCGATCCCGTTGATGACTATTGGTGGCATTGCGGGGATGCTCGCAGCTGGTCTACTTGTCGCCATTGGGGCGCGTCGACTACAGCAGCGCCGCAAGCGTGCCAAGGGTGAGCGAATCGCGTTGCCGGATCCTGAGGTTGCGGATCTTGAGCTTGAGATGCGGATGGTAGAGAACCCTATTGGTGTCGCTGACGTCGATAACGCTTTGCGGACGCTGCAGGCGTGGGCTGAGGACAACGGCGAGCAGCTGCCCGAGCTGCTCGCCGTCAGGGTCGCTGACGATGAGGTCGCGCTTTATCTTGCAGCTCCCGCGGATTTGCCGGCACCGTTCGAATCGATGCATGAGGATGGGACAGCCTGGGTTGTACGTCCCGGGATGGCGCATGCGCCCGACCGGCCGACTGTTTCGCCGTATCCGGCACTGGCGACGATTGGCACGGACGCTCAGGGCGGGTACTTGCTTCTTGATCTTGAGCAGATCGGATCCCTCAACGTCATCGGTGACGAGGAGACTGCGCGCGGGGTGCTGAATGCCCTTGCTTGTGAGTTCGCGACCAACCCTTGGTCCGATCAGATCCAGGTGACCATGGTCGGTCTAGACGATGCCCTCGCCAGAGATCTCGATCGGTTCCGCATCCACCAGGTCGCTGACGTGCCAGCGCTGGTGAGGAACCTGCGCGCTGATCTTGAGGATCGTCGCGATGCGCTGAATTCATATGGCGTCGGCGGTGTGCTCGAGGCGCGATCGCGGGCGACAGACATGGAGTCGTGGGCTCCTCACATTGTGATCCTCGCGGAAACTCCGATCGGATCCCTCCGTGATGATCTGGCTGAGCTGGTTGCGCGGATGCCGCGCCTCGGAATCGCGACGATTGCTCAGGGCGATGCACTTGTGGCCGGCGCAACCGTCGTTGTCACTTCAAAGGAGGAAGCCGAGTACCGCAGCGGTGGCGCTCTGCCCCCTCTGCCGTTCCGTCCGCAGATTCTTGGTGGTGACGAGCTCGAGCTCGTTCGTTCGCTGTTTTCGACCACGACTCTCGACGCGCAGCCGGTCGACCTTGAGGAAGAGCACCCGCACATTGAGGCTGCTCCGGTCGTCGACGAGGCGAGCAGCGATGACACGACAAACGCTGGCCCTCCTGAGGCTGTTGATTTCGAACCAGCTGAAGTCGAAGAGATTGCAAAGACGGTTACGGTCGCAGACATTGAAGAGTCTGGCGAGCACCTTGTCGAGGAGGCTGCGGCCGCCAAGGTGCCTGACTGGCCTGCTCCGTACATCAGGATCCTTGGCCCGGTCGACGCACTCAACGTCGCAGACCAGGACGCGCTCCCCGGTCGCGGACTCGAGTTCCTTTCCTTCCTGCTGCTTCAGAACACCGCATCCGTCCCGGGTGCTCTCGTTCAGAAGAAGCTCTGGCCTGACACGTTCTCTTCGGACAACAACAACGCTCGCCAGCTCGCAAAGCAGATCCGTCTCGTCCTCGGTCATGATCCGGATGGCAAGCCGCTACTCCCCGAAGGCCGCAGTAGCGTCGGCTTCTCGATGCACCCACATGTGCGCACCGACTGGCACGACTTTTGCGACCTCATTGGCCCCGACCTCAGCGCGACGCCCAGCGAGAACCTGATCCAAGCGATCCGCCTCGTTCGCGGCCAGCCATTCGATGGCGTCTCCCGGCGCCGAGGCTGGTGGGCTTGGCGTGGTCCGATCGAGGAGACTATGCGCGCCGCAATCCTCGACGCTGCCGACGAGCTCACGCACCGGGCGCTGCGCACCGGGAAACTCGACGATGCTCGCTTCGCTGCCCGTATCGCACAATCTGCCGACCCGCTCAATGAGGCAGGCTGGCGACTCGAAATCGAGACAGCAATGTCCAACGGTGACGTCGACGCCTTCAACAAGATCATCGACGCCATGTACGAGGTCATCGGCACCGACGTCGATATCGACGACGCAACGCAACAGCTGATTGACGACGCTCACGCCAAGCTCCCTGGGCTGGCAGCGCGATGACCTCTCTGTCCACGACCCCTCTGGAACCCGCAATTACCCCCCTGCGGCGCTCCAGAGGGGCGTGGGCCCTCGCGCTTGCCGGGATGATCCTCGGCGCGCTGGTCGTTGCCCTGATGCCCAGAATCAGTTGGCCGGTGTACGGCTGGGTGCTCTACGGGATCGGGGCACTCATCGCGCTCCGCCTCGCTGTCGTCGACGAGCGCACATACGCGCTCCCGAACCGCCTTACAGCGCTCCTGGCAGCCTTCGGGGCAATTCAGGCCATTGGAGTGTCAATCTGGCAGGGGAGTCCGTCTCTTGCGCTCTCAGCGGCTGCCATCGCGGGTATCGTCGGTGCGGTCTACCTCGTATTGGCGCTCACGGGGAGCTGCGGATTCGGCGACATGAAATTCGCTGTTGCTCTCGTGCTAACCATCGCGCCAATCGCGGGCATCTTCACCATCTATCTGTTGCCCCTTGCATTCGCGATCAGCGCCCTTCGTGTGATCGGCCGCATTGTTCGTCACCAGCCGCGGAAGCACCCTCACGGGACGTCACTCGCTATTGCCGGCAGCGTGCTCATGGTGAGCATGCTGCAGATCGACCCCGCATTCATGCCGGTGTAGGAGCCGAGAGGTCTAGCTGCGTCGAGGCCTGCGTAGTCGCGGATTGAACGCAAGCGCATCGCGCTCTACCCGCAGGTGTGGCCGGCGAGTGTCGGGGATCGTGTATTTCCCGTAGGTGATGACGTGGCGCCCGATTAGTTGGGTGTTGGCGTCGATGCCGAGCCGGTGCATGTTGGCCTTGTCGACGAGGATGGCGACGTCGTCGGCGGCGTCCTCAAGCTTGAGGATCAGGCTGCCGTAGCTGCTCGTCTTCACCTGACGGACCTTGCCCCACAAGATAACGTCTCGGTCCGTATACGTCTTCGCGTGCGCAGCCGGTGCATCGACGATGATCGAGGATGCTGGTTCTGGGGGACGTGCACCGATGACGACTTCGAGGCCGGGTGGGAGTATGCCGGCGAGGATGTTCATCAAGAGGGTGGAGAAAGATCTGTCATCCGCTGTGTCTTCGATCCCGTGCGACGATTCGGCGCGACGTCGACGAGTCTTTGTGCCTGCGTTGGTGTCGTCGGGGCGGCGACGGCCGTCAGGGCCCTGAGAGGATCCAGACTCGCCAAGGCGAAGTCTCCACCTGACGGGGCGTAGCCCTTGTGCGAACTGGTGGCCCTGATCTCCGGGTTGATCGTCTGAGTGCTCGGTGGCGCGATCGCATTGGGGTTCATGCTGCGCAGCGAAATGCGCCGCCATGACCTTGCTGTTGAGCGCCTTCACGTAGACCTTTGCCGCACACTCATTGCCATCAGGCAGCTCACCCGGGCACCACAACACAGGGACCGCGGCCACCCCGCGGATCATGTCAATCGTGATGAGATCTCCGGCGTCGTTCCTAGCAACCTCCATGGCTAACCCTCCACATCGTTCATGCTCCCGGTCTGCTCGAGCTCGCGCGCGAAAGTGTCCAGCATGGCTTGCGCACGGGGGATCAGCTTTGACATTCCCCAACCCTGGCACGAGGACGAGACATCAGGGATCGGATCTCTCTATCCGAGGAGCCTCGCGGCGAATTTGTCGGTTTCTGTCACGCCTTGGCGCCCCTTATTACTGAAGGAGTCTTTACGGCACCTTCACGGTAGGTTATATTCGGGAATGTAACTATTTGGAGGTGGTCATGCGTACCCACATTTGCCCCGAGGATCATAAGCACGGCGAGACGCCGACCTGTTACCGCAGCCACAGTTGCGGTTGCTTGGTTTGCCGGGATGCCAACCGTCGTCGTTGCTATGAGTACAAGAAGCTCGTCGCGTATGGCCGCCCAACAGGGTCGCTCATCTCAGCACGCCCTGTCCAGGAACACATCGGAGAGCTCGCGATGGTCGGCATGAGACCAGCGGCGATCGCCGCGGCTGCTGGCATTGATAAGGCGACCCTGGCTCGAATCATGCGGGGACGGTACGGGACCAAGCGTTTCCGCGCTCCGATGGTCTACGCGGCCACTGCCGAGAAGATCCTCGCCGTCACCCCGGACCTGAGCACCGTCCCAGACGGGCACTGGGTGGACTCGCGAGGGGCCCGACGTCGTCTGCAGGCGCTCGGGACCCGCGGATGGGCAATTTCCGTGCTGGCCCGACGAACCTCCTTTGACCGGAAGCGCTTCGATTTCGTGCTCATCAGCGGCCGGGTCTCCGCAGAGACGCATCGTGCGATCGCGGATCTCTTTGAGGAGCTCTGGGACAAAGATGCTCCAGCAACGACGTTTGGAGAGCGCGTTGCCCGTACCTACGCACTGCAACGTGCCGAAGCGGAAGGATGGCTCCCCGCGCTGGCATGGGACGACATCGACCTGGACGATGGGCCCTCAGATACTGATGCAGAACCTGACTTGGTCGATGAGATCGCCGTGGAACTTGCACTGCGCGGCGAGCGCGTTCATCTGTCCGATGCAGAGCGTGCGATCGTCATCGACAGAGCGCCCGAGTTCGGCTGGAGCAACAGCGAGATCGTTCCCTTCGTCGGGATCACTGCCAGGCACGTCACTCGGCTCCGTTCTGCGGCGAAAGCGGCCGCTTGATGAGCAAGACGCTGGATGTCCTCGAGCAGGCTGTGCACGGTTCTGCAGCTGGATTCAAAATCGGTTGCAAGAGCCGTGGCGGCTGCCCCAATTACGGGAGCCGTGAACATCTCACTTGCTCTCGGGCATATCGCGCGTGGGTGCACTACCGCCGCCTCTACGAACTCAGCCCAGAGACACCCATCACCTGGACCATGCTTCGCCACGCGAAAGGACGCCACTAATGACCGATCGAGATGAACTCACATTCACCGAACGTCGATACAGGCGCCGACGTATCAACCGGGTGCTGGACATGCTCGCGTATCGACGGTTCCGGGCGCCAGACCTCAAAGCATCCGTCGTCGCGATGATGGACGACTGGACTATCGACACTCGTGTGGCCGCGCATTCCGACGGCACCTTGTACGAAGAGTACGTTCCTCATCCGATCTGGGACGATGCGTGGCTCGCGAGACAAGGCTTCACGCATCCCGAAGCTTTGAAGTACCTCCTGGAGCATGCTCCAGGCACCGTCGCGGGAACGGACGCAACTGATGGATGAGACCGCCGCCGAACTCTCCAAAAAAATGAGCGCGACCTGTGGCATACCCGTTCGCGTGAGTTGGAGCTTCCGCCTCTTCCGGCTTGTCTGCTCGCGCGTTGATGGGCAGCCGTTGACCAAGCGCATGCAAGAGGCCTTCGAGAGGTTCTTGGGCTCCGAAGCCAACGCCCGGCCAGGAATGAGTATCCGATGACAATCCCGACAGCAGAGAGCCCACTGACGATCTTGTACGAAACGCTTATCGACCTTGCAGCTAGTGCTGATCGTCAGGCCGCACGCGCGGCTGAATTCGATGACACCACGGCCAGTTCAGCCCTGTTCATCCTCGCTGATGAGCTCCGGACCATGGCGCAGCGCGTAAAGGGCACAAGACCCGACGACGTGGCCTTCGAATTGCTCAATTCTGGCCAGTGGCACGTCGCAACCTCGATGCTCCGCTTCGATTTCCTCGAGCGGGCTTCTCGAACGCTGGAGGCACGCATTGAGTCCTGAACAGCATGAGCGTGCAGTGGAAATCTTCGAGACCAAAGCAGGTGTCGAGTACTCCGATGACGTCGAGCGCAGCAGGGAATGGGGCGATGCGGTCGCGGAGGCGATCGAGAGGCCTACGTCTGGACTCCCGGACGATCATTCATTCGCGGGGATCGCGTGGTCGGATGCTCACGCCTTCGCGGTCGGGGCTGGAGTGAGTGATCCAGGAGCCTTCTCGCTTGCTTACACCGGGATGATCGAGGACGTGCAGTACGAGACCCGGAATCCCGATGGCCCTTTACCGACGCCGGCCGAATTCATCTGGCCATGAGCGCGCTCCTCGCCTCACTCGTCATCACTCTCACTGTTCGGAGGATCCCCTGATGCGCAGCTCCACGAAGATCAAGAGCGCTGTCGGCGCGTGCGCTGCCCTAATTGGCCTCGTCATAGCTGTGACAGCAAACTTCCCCAACGTTCAGGCTCAGCCTGACCATCAGTCGGCGACAGCTGCTCCCACGGCTACACCGATCGAACCAGCGCCGGGTGACCCCGCTGAGGCTGCTTCTTACGCAGAGGCAGCGGTAGAAGCTGCTGCGCTGCCCGTCATCATCGACGACCCCAATGCCCCGGTTCCGCAGTACCAGCGGGACTCATTCGGCACGGCCTGGTCTGACATAGACGGGAATGGGTGCCGACAAAGAGACGACGTGTTGGCCAGAGATCTCGTCGATGTCGTTCTCGATGACAACGGATGCACGGTCCTGAGCGGCGTGCTTGTGAATGATCCCTACACCGGCGGAGACATTGTCTTTCAGCATGACCGGGTCGCGGAACCCGGCAATCCGGGGAGTCAAGGAGTGCAGGGAGAGCACATCGTCAGCCTCAAAGCTGCGCACGTGGGCGGTGCGTGGGCGTGGACCGATGATCGCCGACTGCAGTTCGCCAACGACCTCGACAACGTCATCGCCGTCGACGGGATCGAAAATCAGTCCAAGCAAGACGCCGGCCCCTCGGATTGGCTCCCCGCGACCTGGTATCGGTGCACATATGTCTTGAAGTACACGCAGATTATCGACACCTGGGGGCTGTCTGTCACCGTCGCCGACCGGGATGCCCTCGTCCAGAATCTCACCACCTGTGGAGCCGAATCATGATGTCTATCGAGCGCATCGATCCTGAAGGTCAGCTCACAGAGGATGAGCGAGCAAGAGGTGCGTGGAAGGGCCTCATCCTGATCGGACTTTGGGTCGTGTTTCTCGTGTGGGCGATTGTTAATGCCGGTATCTGGGCGGCTACTTTGAGCGGCCCAGGCTGGCTCATCGCTGGCGCCTGGGTCTTCTTTGCTGTTGGCTGCATCGCCACGTTGGGTATGGCGGGAATCGGCGTGCTGATCGCCATCCCCTGGATCAAGTACCGGGCGCGGGAATCGCGAAAATGAGAGAGTTCAGCATAGGTGTTGCCTCGCGGTTCGTCATGATCGTTGGGGGCTGTCTGGTGCTGATGTTCAACACCGGGAGCATCATCGAGCTACTCGAGCCGATCTGGACCTTGGTGATGACGCAACCCGAGGTCGCGATGAAGCACGGTGCCGTGCTGACCATGGTCATGTCCATGTTCTGGTCCCTGTGCCGGCTCGCATTTGGCCCTCGGAATTACGCGGTGCACTCACGGCCCATTGCCACGGGTGCGGTTGCTGCGAGAACCGTTGATCCTCCCGTTGGTCCCGAGCTGGAGAGGTTCGCCCGACACGAGGCTGCGCATGCTGTCGCGGCGATCGTGCTAGGGATGAATGCTGTTACTGCTGATATTCACGCCGTGGGGGACCGTGGCGGGCGAGTGACCTATGAACCTGACGAAGATCTCACGGTGCACGAGCAATCCTTCGATGCGTTGGTGTTCGGCTTTGCAGGCCAGGTTGCCGATCACCGCACCGCTCATTTCGATCAAGGCTCTATGGGCGACATGGGACTCCAGCAGCTTCGGATGATGAGCATCATCGCCACGGGGCAGCGACCAGAGCGCCACGCTGGCCCTCTTACAATCGAGGCTCTGATTGAGTCCACACGCACCGAAGCAGAGCTATTGCTGACGCAGCATGCTGCCGCACATGAGCGCATCACGGAAGCGCTCATCGCCGATCGTGAGCTCAACGACCAACGGCTCCGGGAAATGGTGGAAAGCGTGAACCACTGACGAGATCCGCGCTCCGGTAGTCGGCGATCCATGAGCAGTGGAGATTTGCGCTGAAAACGCCCGAATATGTCGGTTCCTGGATGGGGATTGAACCCCTTATAGGTGTGACAGAGAACTTATTGCTTGGCAGCTCGTGCGGCGTCGAGGGCGGCGTTGGCATCAGTGACGTCCATGTCCAGCCGATCCGCAATTACCGCGAGCTCCGTGTCTTTCCATCGGGTTCGAGCTCGCATGCGTTGACCGAAGGTGACGCTATTCAGGTCCAGGATGGCGATCAGATCGGCCTGGGTGGTCACGCTCGGGGTGCCGGCACCCGTCGCGATGCGGTCACGGAGCCGTTCGGAGAACTGAGCCTTGTCGACGGAGTCCGGAAGGGTCAGGCGCGGACGCCGGCCTCGCGCGGAGGGTTCGCGTGTCGAGCGCTGCGCAATGAAGGCGTCGATCGCCGCAGGGGAGTAGAGAGGGGAGCGCCCCCGATAGCGGACCGGACTCGGGAAAGCCTCGTCCTCGGTGCGAAGTTTGTATACGGTCCCGATGGTCACGGAAAGCCGCGCCGCCACTTGTGCACTGTCGAGAAGCTCCTGGTCGCTCATGTTCACGAATATAACGTCAGAGGGGACAGGGAGCAGAGATTCGCTCCTGGCCGACACGCCGCGGCCTTGCCTCGAAAGGGAACTCAGTTCCGTAACCTCGTTCCTATGACCCACTCCAATGTCGACGAGATCCGCCAGGAGCTCCAGGCAGTAGCCGTGGAACTCGCAAAGAAGGAAGAGCTGATCGATCGGCGCGATGAGCTGATCGAAGAAGCGCGCTCCCAGACGCCACCGCTCACGCTCCGTGAGGTTGCGCAGCTGCTCGGGATGACAGAGCGAGGTGTTGCAAAAGCGCTCAGTGCCCACCGTGATCGCAATCATCGTTTGGCTTCCTAATCAGACGAAAGCCAACACTTCAGGTGAAATGTGCTTGCATTTTTCATTATTTCTTCCCTAATATAACTTCTAAGACGATTCGAGAGGAGGCCCAGCAATGAACGAGATCGACTACCGACCCAAGCCGTGGACTCCCAAGGACATCGCCACCATTTGGGTCGACCAGACCACCGGTCGCGGCGTTACGCAGGCTGGCGCACCCGTCCGACCCGTCATCGGCGAGCGCCGGAAGAACCCCAACCTCACCGACCTGCTCGATACCGCTGCGTCATATGGCGCGAACCGGATCATGCTCTCCGGGAAGCGACCCGAGCCACTGCCGGGAGTAAGGCACTGGCTGTATGTCCAGACCCCGCGCTGGAAGCCGGGATCTCACTGGATCAGCGACCCTCCCACAGGGCGGTTCGAGCACGAGAGCACGGGCTTCAAGATTGAAGTCCGTACCGTCGAAGAATGGTTCGATGACTCCCCGCTGACACCCGCACAGGCTCGCGAAGCCTGGGATACCACCGCGGCAATCATTCGTGCTGCAGACGAGCGCGCTCGTCTCTTCAACAGCCCGGCAGCGACCGGCACGAACCTTTGGGCTTTATCGCTGCCGAAGACGATCAACCCCGTTCCCGTCGACCCAGACATCGCCGACGAGATCCACGCGACCAGCGGTCAGCACCACTACGACCACCTCGTCGCGGGTGCGAACTTCAGCAGGCACGAGGATTGCGTGCCCTTGATCGATCCGGCCAAGCAGAAGAAGATCAGCGAGTTTGCCTACGTGGACGGCCGCTTCATGTATGCCGGCGTCGGTCGTGAGCTTGGCATCGGGCCTGCACGTCGACTGAACCGTGAGGCAGCGTACGAGCTGCTCGAGCAGGATCCATACGCCCGCGCACGATTCCACGTGCGCTTCACAGTCCCGGCGGATTGGAATCACGTCGGCCTCCTCGCTGTGAAGCACCAACGCGTCGAAGAAGGCTGGTACTACCCCAACCGTCCCGGTGCCACAGCAGACACCTGGGCTGACGGGGCTGAGATCCACGTCGCTCGCGCTTTCGGATGGCAGATCATCCCGCACGAGGCGATCGTCTTCACCAAGGCCCGCCCCCTCGATACATTCACCGACCGGATGACACGCGCCCGTGCCAAGGTCGCCGAGAATCGCGACCTGAACCCCACAATTCGTCAGGCGGTCATGGCTGCACTTCGCTCGATCGTGCTGCACTCCATCGGAGCATTCGCCGCTGGAGGGCGAGACGAGACCCGGGTCGCAGAAAGCGCTGACGAGATCCCCCGCGAGTATCAGAACACCGCCACCCGTCAGGGAAAGCTCTTCATCTACCGGTTACCGTCGAACCCGAACTCGAGGACGTCGAGCTTCTACCACCCTGAGCTCGCCGCTCAGGTCTGGGGTCGCGCTCGCGCTCGCGTCCTCCACGGCCCTAGTGCCCTCGGAAACGGCACCTCCGGGGCCCTCCGCCTCGATCCCAGCACACTCATCGGTATCCAGGGTGACGCTGTGTTCACGACATCGCTGCCGGTCTGGTCGCTGCCCGTTGACAGCGGTGGCGGCGACGACGGTAAGACAGGACGTCTTCGCCTGCAGGGATACACGCGCGGGTCTTTCCAAACCCCTGAAACTCTCAAGCAGCGCGCTGCTCTGAAAACTCGCGCTGAGCGATCCGGACTCACTGAAGCGCTCGCCGATAGTGAGGTGGGGTGATGGTTGACGAGAAGCGCAGCGCACAAGATCTGGTCCGGATCCTCCGGGGCCGGGGTATCACTACTGCCGAACTTGCAGCCGAGCTGCACCGCTCTCCTCGTATGGTGCGCAAGATCCTGAACGGCGAGACCAGCGGGGCCCTCTACCGTGACACTCTCGAAGAGATCACCAACACTGGCCGCGCTACCAAGATTCCACCTCGCCGCCGCCTCAAGGATGGCTCCCTGATGCCGATCCGTGGGAAGAAGACCGACGGTGAGAGCAAGAGCGTCATCCCCGACGATCCCGGCGGACGCTACACCGGCGACAAGCAGGGTGGCCGCGCGCAGATCTCAACATCATTCATGTCCGAAGGTGGGCGGATCATCGAGGCGCGGATCCCGAAGGGCAAGACGGCGAAGGGGCGAACGGTTGCGAGCGAGCAGCTCGTTTCGCTGATCCGCAATGCGGCGAAGGGCCAGGCCGGCGACAAGCAGAAGCAGATCACCGCCCGAGTTACGTTCGGCAATGGCCGGCAGATGGAAGTCAACACCTACAACGCCTCGACGATGCTGCAGCGCATCAAGGAATCAGGCGGCGACACGCTTTCTTGGCTCGCCAACGAAGCCGGGAACAGGTACATCAACCTCGACACAACCAGCGTTCCGATCACCGGCGTCACCCTCAACGTCGTGCAGGTGCCGAAGACGGAGTCTTATCACCGCGAATCGGCCAGAGATCGCACCCGCCGCACTCGTACGCTCACGGCTGCCGAGAAGCAGCGGCAGCAGCAGCGCGCACAGCTTGACGCGGCGAAATCGCGACGTCGCGGACGCCGAGGAACCGAATCATGACGATCGTGAAGGGAGGGATCCACAATGGCTAAAACTGGAGCAGCCGGCGACGGCAAGAGCGAACGCCCCTCGTCCCTCAAACGTGCCCCCCGCCCAGCCGCCGATGAGGGCGTGGATCCCGTCGACCCGATCAGCGAACCTGTACCGGCGCCGCCGGCGCCACCGACCGGCAAGAAACGTGGCCCGTACAACGTCCAGCGCGTGGACAAAAAACCCGCGAGCTTCCGGCTACCCCCCGATGTCTTGGAATACATCGCACAGGCTCGCAACGAGGCGGCAGCTCGCGGCGATCGCCTCACCAATGACGAAGCGGTCACTATGGCTGTCCGTGCCTTCTGGGGCAAGAAACGCCAACGCCGGTGAACGCTGCAGGTCTTGGACTCCAGTAGGAGCGAATGACGATGCGTGAGGAATCAAAGATCACGGCAGCACTCTTTGCCATGGAAGAAGGCTACAAAGCGCCCAGAGCGCTCCTTGGGGGCTGTCTCACGCCCGATGTACGCTTCCAGCATGTGTGGCCGATTCGCTCTCGATAATCGCGTGAATGAAGAGATCACGGCCTTTGTCGCGAAAACGGGCAGACGGCCAGATGAATGGTCACCGGACTGGGAATCCAGTTACAACATCGCTCCGACGCAGGACATCCCGATCTTGATGGATTCACCCAAGACTGGTGAGCTTCGTTTCGAACGCGCACGTTGGTCGCTCGTCCCTCCGTGGTCGAAGGAGCTCAGGCTCAAGTTCGCGACGCACAACGCCAAAGCCGAGGGCATTCTGGAGAAAAACACTTGGCGTAAACCCGTTCAGTCGCACAGGGCAATCGTTCCTGCACGCGGCTTCTACGAATGGACCGGCGAGCGCGGGCACAAGCGCCCGTGGTTCATTCATCACCCAGGCGGGGAGCTGCTCGGGTTCGCGGGTCTGTACAGCTGGTGGCTCGATCGTGCTGTTGCGGAAGATGATCCCTCGAGGTGGAAGCTCACCGCCACGATCTTGACATCTGATGCGGTCAAAACCCTCGAGGGGATCCACGATCGAAACCCGGTGATCTTGCCGCAGCACATGTGGCTGCATTGGATGGATCCCACGGTGGTTGGTGATCAGGAGCTCGTCGACGAGGCCGTCCGCGCTGGAGTCGCCGAGGCCTCGGCTCTGACATTTGACGAGGTCGCACCATTCAAGGTCGCTGACAACGGCCCGAAGTTAACCCAGCCTCTGTGAGCTTGTGTGTGATGTTGGCGCCGTATGTCATGCTGAGCCGGCACTGACCCGATGACTGTAGACGGACGAGAGAGGTAGACGAATGACCGAGGGCACTTTGCCGCTTTTGCTCATGATCCCGATCGCGGCCTGTGTCCTCGTCGGCTTCTCGCTCTCGAAGAAGGCTGGTGCAGCCGACCAGCGCAAGGGGCTGCTCTTTACTGCTGCCGGCCTTGCCCTCTTGGCCGCCGGGGCGCTGTACCCCCTAGTGCGCGACGCGGCCGCCGGCAGCATCCCCGCCCTGTTACCGATTGCTTTCATCCTCCTAATGGGTGGGTTGTTCGCATACGTTCTGGTGAAGCGCTACCGAGTGACTCGTGACCCTGGCGATTCAGCTTCAATACGAAGCTCGATTCTGTTCGCCCGGGTGCTTATTTATTGCCTTCTTGCGCTCGCCGCAGGTTGGTTGCTCACGATGATCGGCCAGATGTTCGCACCTCATGACCTCGGGCTGCGCATCGTGATCGGGGTAATCGGTGGGGTTGTCGTGGCGATTCTGGCAACGCCGATGTTCGTGCTTTCTGTGCGTACTGATCGTCGGGATCGTGTCGCGCAAACACGGACTGAGCCGATCAGTGCAGAAGTGGCTGACAAGGTGCTCGATCACGCAATGGATGCGGATCTCGCTGCCGAAGACGCACGGCGTTCGACTCCGTGGATGATCGGTGGTGCCATCGTGTCTCTGGGGGTCTTTACACTCGCGGCGATGCTGATTCCCAATCTGCTCGCGCAATTGTCTGGAAGGGAACCGGTGCCATGGCTGTCATCGGCAATCCTGATCACTGGGATCTGCCTTGCACTCGTTATCCTCCTCGCAGTCGTCTATGCGCCGATCTGGTTCTCATCGCTGTCCGACTACCGGCGAGCACTTCTCACACCGGAGGAGCTCAATGCAGCCAGCAGCCGGGCAATCGCGGAATTCACCCGCGTCTCACGCAAGCATAGGAAGCACGGTCACTGAGCCATGCACCAACTGAGGGGCTGAGATCCGGCGAGCGCGGATCTCAGCCCCTCTAGTGTTTAGGCCTTCTTGTGGTCCTGGATGTCTGTGTAGGGTGCTTTGTCGGTCCAGGAGTACGGGGTTTCAACGCTGACGCTCTTGGGGTTGACGCGGGCGACGCGGCGCCATTCGCCGCGGATCTTCACGGCGTCGCCTTTGGTGATCTGGTCAGGTGTGTAGTTGGTGGCGGTTCCTTCTGCGATCTGCTGTTCGCGGATGGTCTGCCAGTACTGGAGTTCGTCGCTTTTCTCTGCCAGTCGTGAGGTGACGCGATCGCGAGTGGTGCCGCTGACTGGTGCGATCTGTTCGGCGTAGGGGGATCCTCGGTGGGCGATGTAGCCGTCCAGGTCGCGTTGGTAACTGCGGATTTCGGCGGCGATCTTTTCGATTCGGTTTGCGACGGTTCGGGGGTTATAGCGGGATGCGGTTGTGATGGCTGCGCTCGCCGCGGCGGTCTCGGCGTGTGTGGCTGCTTCGTGGGCGGCGTGGACGCGGTTGAATGCGGTGTCGGCGCGTTTGATGGCTGCGCGGTGGCGTCCTTCTGAGTGGTGGCCGATCTTGACGGGCTCGCCCATGGGAGGCAGCTGGTCGAGGCGCCGGCGGAAG
>DQHP01000033.1 GCA_003524435.1 Microbacterium sp. | reverse complement strand
GACGCCGTCGCCGCAGCCCAGGCCGACGCGGCAGCGCAGGCCGCTGCCGCAGAGGCTGAGGAGAAGGAGAAGCGGAAGCAGACGCTGAGGACTAAACAGACGGAGGGCGAGGACGAAGACAACGGCGTGCTCGACGCGATCTTCGGCGAGGACGTGAATCCCGCCGTCGTGGGAGGCATCGTGGGCGGAGGTGTGCTGATCATCGCAGGAATCATCGGCGCCACCCTGTGGTGCGTGCGTCGGCTTCGGACACAGGCAGCGCCCGTCGACACGACCGGTTCGTCATGATCTCGAGGTGCGCATGACCCCGACCTCTGCTCGCTCAGAAGGTCCGCCCGTGGAAGCGGACCCTCTGAGCGAGTTCGACGCGCTCCTGGCGAGCGCGGACGTGGATGACACCGAAGAAGATGACCTTGTGCAGACGCTGGCGTCCTCGAGAACCGGTCGGGGATGGGTCATCGGCTCGGTGCTGAGCGCGGCACTGGGTGTGGTCCTGGTCGCCGCGGCGCTGGTCGCGGCATCCCTGTCACCGCGACCGGATCCGGATCCGACGTCGTATGTCGCGGCTGAGCTGTCGGGAACCACGCCGCGGCCGGATCCGAGGCAGACACCGTATGCGGCACCTTCGCAGCAGCACGAGCGTCCGCTCACAGACCTTGTCGACGAGAATTGGGTAGCTGAGCTGTCAGACGACACCAGTATCCCCGTCCGTGCCCTGATCGCGTACGCCGGCGCTTCCCTCGTCGCGACGTCCGAGTATCCGGCGTGCGGTCTGGGCTGGAACACCCTTGCCGGCATCGGCCACGTCGAATCCGAGCACGGCACCATTCACGGTTCGCATCTCGGTGCCGACGGCGTCGCTCGCCCGGCAATCATCGGCATCCCGTTGACCGGGGAGACCACCGAGGCGATTCGCGACACCGACGCGGGCATGCTGGACGGCGACGCCGTCTGGGACCGCGCGGTCGGTCCGATGCAGTTCATCCCGACAACCTGGGCGCAATGGGGCGCCGACGGCAACGGCGACGGCATCCGCGACCCGCAGAACATCGACGACAGCGCACTCGCCGCAGCACGATACCTCTGCGACGTGGGCGGGGACCTCACGGTCGCCGACAACTGGATTGCCGCCATCCACGCATACAACCCGACGATCGAGTACAACAACCGCGTCGCCGACGCCGCTGCCTATTATGCAGGGCGGGGTTGACGGGGCGAGGTTCAGGCACAGGTGCAGGGAGGGACTTCCCAGCGGTTCGTCACCGCACGATGGGCATGTTCGGCCAGGAAAGGTTGCGACGTCACCAGTGCGAACCGCTACTGCTCAGATGTGCAGATCCTGCACCGTCGATTACGTGGGTTCTGCCTGGCTGGGGGCGGGTGGTGCGGTGGCTTTCGCTCCTCATCATGGTCGGCGTCGCGCGGGTCATCGGCCCCTGCTCCACGGCCGATTGAGTCCTGAGTTGACGCCTGCCCGGTTCTCCTTCATCCCCCGGCAGCCCGGCTCGGCCTTCGCCTACTAGCTACACGGGCGCGGCCTGGCATATATCGGTATCCGTTCCTTCCCGCGGCGCGCTACGCAGCAGCGCAGTCCGCGCAACGTCCAAAGACCTCGAGGATGTGGCGGGTCACGGTGAATCCGTGACGTGCGGCGGTGTCGCGGATCCACTCCTCGTCGGATGGTTCGATCTCCACAGCCGTTCCGCATTCCTCACAGACCAGGTGGTGGTGATGCGCACCAGGCTCGCAGGCTCGGAACAGTTGTCCGCTGGGCACGGGGATTGTGTCGGCGTGCCCGGACTCGGCCAGCGCATTCAATTGCCGATACACGGTCGCCAGCCCGATGGGAGTGCCTTCGGTATTGATGCGCTGGTGCAGCTGAGTGGCGGAGATGAAGCCGGTTGCCTCCTCAAGGGCTTGGCGCACGGCTTCCTTCTGGACGGTCTGACGGCGTTCACGGATCGCGGCGTTCATGGTCGCCTCCTCTCTGCGGGGTGAGAAGCCCGCTCAGTAGTATAGTCACATTGCAATCTGTTTATGTGTGTGATGGGATGAAAATCATGGGCGTGGAGACAGGGCTTGCCGATGCGGCGCAGCTATTCAAAGTCCTCGGTAGTGAGTCGAGGCTCGGGTTGCTGCATCTGATCGGGCAGGAGCCGCGCACAGTGAGCGCCCTCGCGGAGGCGAGTGGGCTGTCGCAGCCGCTGGTGTCGCAGCATCTGCGGACGCTGCGACAGGCGGGCCTGGCGGCCTCGACGCGCCACGGCAAGGAGATCACGTACCGCCTGTCCGACTTGCATGTCAGCCATGTGATCGCCGACGCGCTCGCCCACGTCCGAGAGCCTGCCGCGACCGAAGAGGTCGCGGACGAGGAACCCACCCATCCAGAACAGGAGTCAGCATGACCATCACAGACATCCACGCGGAGCACACGACGTCCGAGCATCAGCACGGCACCGGCTGCGGGCATGAGCCGGTGCAGCACGGCGACCACGTCGACTACGTGCACGGAACGCACCACCACGCGCTGCACGGCGACCACTACGACGAGCACGAGTCGGTCGCCGAGCACTCGATCGCCGAGCACGAGCACGGGGCCGATTGCGGTCACGAGCCCGTCGATCACGGCGACCACGTCGACTACGTGCACGACGGTCACAAGCACGCGCCGCACGGCGCGCACTACGACGAGCACTGAGGCGACCGACCGTCCGTTCTCAGGAGTTCGAACCGGAGTCTCGTAACCCGGACGATGGCTGAGACCGGAATCGCGGATGCGTGAACACGAACACCGTGATCGCCGCCATGATCCCGGCGCCGATGATGACGGGCAGAAGGGGCCAGACGCCGTAGAGCGCAGTCGCCGCCGTGGGTGCGACCACGAACGTCAGCCCCGTCGTGGCGCTGATGAGGCCGGCGAGGCCGCCCTGCTCGTCGCGATC
>DQHP01000054.1:8860-9001 GCA_003524435.1 Microbacterium sp. | reverse complement strand
CCAGGAACCGCGCCGATCGGGCGACCGAGCTGAGCCGCACGGGCGACGACAGTCAGCGCCCCGGACCGGTACCCGGCCTCCACAATCACGGTCGCAGCCGAGACAGCCGCGAGGATACGGCTACGAGCAAGGAACCTCCAC
>DQHP01000054.1:8499-8792 GCA_003524435.1 Microbacterium sp. | reverse complement strand
GCTGGGTACAGACGGTCAAGCCCGCCCGCAAGCACCGCGACGGTCTGCCCGCCGACCGACAACGCCGAAGCGTGGGCGGTACGGTCGATGCCGTAAGCGCCGCCGGATACGATCACGCGCTCTGCCGCGGCCTGCGCTGCGGCGAGCTCGGAAGTAACATGCTCGCCGTAACCGGTCGCCGCACGGGCGCCCGTGATCGTCACACGGTCCCGTAGGTCTCCCGCAAGCAGGGAGGTTGCCCCGCGCACCCAAAGCGCGGTCGGCGCGCGATCGCCGAGATCGTCCAGCCCGCT
>DQHP01000054.1:0-8422 GCA_003524435.1 Microbacterium sp. | reverse complement strand
AATCGGGCATCCAGACGCGGCGCGGCCTTCTGCCGCCACAGCCCGCCCTCGACCGCATCAACCGATGTCGGCAACGGGGCCGCGGTCGACAGCAACCGGACCGTCTCGACAGCGCCGACAGCGGCGATCAGCCTCCCCGTCAGCGCGTCGTCCGGTTCCAGCGTCGAGGCCAGAACGATCCGCGCGGAACGCTCGTCCTTGGCGAGAGAAGTGATCGTGACCATGCCGGGCTCCCATCAATATGTGCCAGGCAGGTGCGCCACCAGGATCGGTGACCAGCGGCGCACCTCTTACAAATGTCCGGGCAACGGCGTATCCTGAACGAGAGGCAGCGTTTCCACTCTCTGCGGGTCCTCCGGGACAGTCCCTTCGGGGCCACTCATCATGTTTCTGCCTCCTCGACGGAGCAACACGTCTTGATGAGAGGCCCGACCATGATCCGACTGCTCTGGGCACTGAGCACCCGCATCCGGTACTACCTGCGCCGGTACATGCCCACCAACATCGCCCTCGACGCGATCCGCACCCGCCGCGGCCTCAAATGGGGCATCCCCGCGATGCTCCTCGCCGCCCCATACCTCCTCGCCGCGACCTACTTCCGCAGCCTCATCGAACACGGCGGCCCCGGCTGGCTCCACCTGCTTGCACTCCTGTGCTGCTGGAACGCCCTCAAGCTCATCGTCATGGGCCCGGCCAGTGTGGCCCTGCTCATCCGCGCCGTTACCCACGAGGCCACCGAGCGCCGCCGCGTGCGACGACAGAGCAACGCAATGAATTCCGCGAGTTACGCGAGCATCGGAGCATGAAGAAGTAGCAGACATCGACATTCACCAGGGCGATGAACGTGCCGCTTTTCGGAACTCGCTCGGAGTGATGCCGTAGATGTGCTTCATCATCTTTGCCGCGTGGTCCGCATCATGCCAGCCGACAGCCGCAGCGCACTCTTGAACGGTCCAGTTCGTCGTCTGGAGCAGTTCGGCGAGCCCTTCTACGCGAAGTCGCGCCAGTAACCGCATCGGTGACACACCGTACGCTGAGTTGAATGCGCGCGTGAGCTGCGAGGTAGAGAGGTTCGCTTGACGACTCAACCTCGCCATTGACCAGGGTCGCGCAAGGTCGCGTCGGAACGCGGCGACGATCACCCGAACCTCTCTCCTCGGAATCGCCAAAGCCGTCGGTGTGACCACACCGGTTAGCCTGTCCAGGAATCGCAGCGAAGCGCCCCGAAGCGTGAACCCCCGCTGAACTGTCGTGATTCGCGATCGCACGCGCTTGTGAGGTAATCGCTCGACGTTCCGCAGGTGACGGGCGAAGAGCGAGAATCTGGCCCGCCCCTTGAGCGGCCGCGTTGAACGTACTCGCTATCGGCGTTGACAGTCGTGCCCAAGCAATCTGTTGTTGCAGAAACTCGGGATCAACGTAGAGAGTAACCGTTTCGACCTCGGTCAAAGGCTCACCTCCGACAAGTGCTCCTGTCGGCGGCACCGCTCCGTCTCCTTCTGCGAGCGAGACGGAGCGTCCTCGATGAGTCAGGTTCGTCCAGCCAGCCGTGACTACCAAGACTTTCGTTAGGGGCAAGGCGACTGGATTCACTACTGCATCGTGAAGTACTCGGCACACCCGAAACGGAACACGGTCACGCAGCCCTTCCATCGTTGAACGGTCCGAATCCATTGCGCTACAGCGAGACCAACAAAAGGTCTCAGCGGGGCATCTCGGCCGGTACAACCATCGGGCTTGCGGGCGCTTCTCGTGCAATCTCTTGCCTGATAGCTACCACCGCGTCGCTCGCAGTGACCTCGATGGCCGCCATTGCTTCCCGGCGTTGTATCTCCGAGACAGCCTCTGGTAGGTGCGCGCGGGCAGCCAGGTGGACCGCGCCAAGGGCGTCTGCGATCCGCTCCTCGTGCCTGAACCTCTGCTGCTGAGCACGAGCACGGCGCAACAGTATGACTCCGATCGCGAGTGCACTAAGCGCAGCGCACGTTGCGATCAGTAGCACTCTGGGTGGCATGTTCTCGCCGCTTCTAGCTGCCGAGGGCGAGGAATGCGATTGCGGCGAGGACGACGACTGCGCCGACGATGATCCAGATGATGGTACTGCGCTTCTTCTGCATGGTGCGGGGTTCCTTCCAGGTGGTTCGGCGTGGTGCGGGTTTCATGAGGTCAGGCATCGCGGCGGAGTAGCGCGATCGTGTAGGCGACGACCGAGAGCACAGCCCAACCGACGAGCACACCCGCGGCGATCACGGGCGGGAGTTCGGTGACGTCGTAACCGGGTGTTCCGACGAGGCTGAGGCTGGCCTGGTCGGGGAGGAAGCGGATGCCGTCGGGCCATTGCAGGATGCCAGTGGCGACCACGACGGGCAGGGCGATCATGATCGCCAAGGGCGCAATGGTGTTTCGGAGGACTCCCGCGAGCCCGAAGGCGATGAGCGACATCAGCACATACACCGCCACCCATTGCACGCAGTTCAGCGCGAGCTCGGCCGGGTCCAGGCCGGACGCGATTCCGATGACGAGACGCGCCGGGACGATCGCGATGACAGCGGCTGCGAGGCACACGGTGGTCGTCGCGGTCAGTTTTGCGGGCGCGAAAGTTCCGCGACGTGGCGTGGCGGTGAGACTCATGCGGAGCTGTCCGCCGTGGTGTTCGGTTGCGGCTGCCCAGACCGGGATGACGAGGAATGCGTAGAGCGGTGCAAGCATCACCATGCCGAACGAGGACAGCCGCGCCGGGCCTGCCCCGGTGTAGAAGATCAGCCCGGATGCGTCGATGACTGCCAGGAAGAGGTTCACGACGAGCGTGATGGCGAGCATTATGACGGTTGCGGGGTGGGTGATGATCTTCGTGATCTCCGAACCGATCACGTCACGACGACGAATCACGGGATCGGCAGAGAGGACCTTCGCGCTCATCGGGCATCCCTCCGCCGGATCAGGACCAGCGCGACCACCGAGGTGATGGCGGCCCAGCCGGTGAGGACGAGCGCGCCCTGTAGTTCGGTTCCAGTCAGTGGCACCGGGAGAATCGCGGCGTCTTGGAACATGAGGTTGCGGGCGGCGCTCAACGGAAGGAACGCATCAACGGCGGGGGCGATCAGCGCAACGACCTGCGCGAAGGTCAGGGTGATGAGCACGATGGACACGATGATCCCGGAGAGCGTCCGCCGTGTGACGAGAGTGATCGCGGCTCCGGTGAGCGTGATCGTCACCATGTACAGGAGCACGCGCCCTGCTTCCTGCAACGTCTGCGCACTCCACAGCACATCGGGGTCCCAGTCCTTGACCGCGAGGTACATCAGCACCAGGGCGGCGGCGATGAACACGATGGCGAGGCCCGCCGCATACAGGCCCACGGCGAACACCTTGCTGAGCACGAACCGGGTACGGTTCGGCACCGCGACCAGGCTCAGCCCGAGCTGCCCGGCCTTGAACTCGGAACCGGCGATGACCGCGCCGAGCACGGGAAGCAGCAGCCCGGCGTTCATCACGGCCGTGCCGATCGAACCGCGTATCTGCGAAGCGACCTCCACGACACCCAGGCCGATATCGGCGGTCCCGTCAGGGCGCACGTTCGCAATCATGCTGACGTGATCGGCGTGGAGGCTCTGCTGCATGTAGATGAACAGCAGCACGATGACGCCGGTGACCAGCCAGACACCAGGGAGGGTGAGGAACTTAGTGAACTCGGAGCGGATGACGCTGAACATTCCGCTCACCAGCTCTGCCCAGGCTCGCTGCCGGTGAGCGCGAAGAACGCGTCTTCAAGTGACGCGTGCCCTTCGATGATCTCATCGAGGGTGCCGTCGGCGATGATCCGGCCCTTGTTGATGATGACAATGTCATCCACGGTCTCCGCGGTCTCACCCATCAGGTGACTGGACAACAGCACCGTGTTGCCCTGGTCCGCGTAGCGGCGCAGGAAAGTGCGGATCGTGCGAATGCCCTCCGGGTCAAGACCATTCACCGGCTCATCGAGCACAAGGATGCGCGGCTCACCCAACAGCGCGGCAGCAAGCCCAAGGCGCTGCTTCATCCCGAGCGAGTACTTCCGTACCCGGACCTTCGCCGCATCGGTCAGCCCGACCGTTTCCAGGACCTCACCGATCCGCTGCGCCGGGATGCGATTGGACTGCGCGATCCACCGCAGATGGTCCACCCCGCGACGCTCGGGCACCGCGGATGCCCCGTCGAGCATCGCACCCACCGTGCGCAGCGGCTGCGCCAACGTGGCATACGGTTTCCCGTCGATCCGAGCTGTGCCCGACGTCGCCCGGTCAAGACCCAGCAGAATGCGCAACGTGCTGGACTTCCCGGCCCCGTTCGGGCCGAGAAACCCGGTCACCCGGCCTGGCCTCGCGGTGAAAGTCACCTGGTCGACGGCGGTCTTGGGACCATACTTCTTCGATACGTCGGATATCTCGATCACGCGGTACTGCTCCTCACGGCCGTCGGCAACTCTGTGGTTACCTCCACCGTGACGTGTCAGCGCCCGCGATTGTGACCCCCGGAAGTGGACACTTACCGGAGATCGGGTCAGCGAGGCGCGTGCAGCAGCCCGGCCTCATGAGCGAGCACCGCCAACTGGGTGCGGTCGCTCACGTCAAGTTTCTGGAACAGCCGCTTCACATACGTCTTGACCGTCTCCACACTCAGATGCAGCTCGCCAGCGATCCGCTGATTCGAGTGCCCCCGGGCGATCAAGCGGATCAACTGCAACTCCCGGTCGCTCAACTGCGTGTCCGCGAACGCGTGCGGGCTCTGCCGGGGACGGGCGCTGAACTGATCCACCAGACGAGCGGTGACCTCAGGCGCCAGGGAGCTATGCCCTGCGTGCACCGCGCGCACCGCCGCCAGCACCTCCTGAGCGGAAGCATTCTTGAGCAGGAATCCCGCCGCACCCTGCCGCAGCGCCTCGCTGACGTACTCATCCAGGTCAAACGTCGTGAGCATGATGATCCGTGTGCCAAGCCCCACTGCACCGCGCACCACGTCCAGGCCCGACCCGTCCGGCATCTGCACATCCACCAACGCCACATCCGGCCGCAACGCCGCCATCAGACGAAGAGCATCCGCGCCGGTGCCCGCCTCGCCTGCGACGCGGAAGCCGTCGGTGCCGTCGAACAGACGCCGGTAGACACGACGAAAGTCAGCATCATCATCGGCCAGGAGAACCGTGATCGGCGCGCTCATCCACCCTCTCCTATCGGCAAGGTCGCCAGGAGCCGGGTTCCACCTTCCAGCCGGTTCGTCACCGTCACGGAGCCACCGACCGCGCCCACTCGCTCCCGCATGCCCGTCAATCCCATGCCGGGTTGATACCCGGCCGAGAGTCCGACCCCATCGTCATCGACGCGCACCCGTACGCTCTCGCCCTCATGCCAGACTGCGACCTCGCAGCGCTCCGCATTGGCATGACGCACGACGTTACTCAACGCCTCCTGCACCACCCGCGACAACACTCGACAGGTCGCTTCGGGCAGACCCGTCTCGTCAAGCCGGGTATCGACCTCAAGCCCGCTGACCCGCGCGGCAGTCACGAGCTGCTGAATCGGCATCGCACTACCCGCGCCCGGCTCCCCGTCCCGGAGCGCACGCACAAGCGCCTGCACCTCTTCCAGTGCGCCGCGAGCGCGTTGCTCAATATCGCCCAAGCTCTCCCTCAACTCCGCCTCACCGACACCAGGAAGACTTCGAGAAACCTCCGCTTCCGCGCTGATCACACTCAGCGCATGACCCACCACGTCATGAACATCACGCGCCATCGACGCCTGATGCACCGCACGCTCCCACGCAGCCCGCCGATCAGCAGACTCCCGCACAGCCTCCAGCCGCTTCGCTTCGGCCTGACCCAACAGCCACACCGCACCAATCGCAACGGCGGCGAAGATGATCCGCTGATCCACACCCGCAGCAGACGGCGGAGCGCCATAAGTAAGCGAGACCAAGATCATCACGACGACAGCCGCACCACCAATAGCCGGCGACCGACGCCCACGACGCAGCGCAAGCGGGTACAGGCACCACGCGACAGCAAGCATTGGATCAGAACTCACCTGCAGAAACCATGCACCGCCGGTCGCAACGAGCGCGGCCACGGGAGCGACGCTCGGCAACCGCCAGCGGACCATCACCGAAGCAGCCACCATAAGCGCCAACACCACCCCAGCGGCGGTCAGCCATACCTCAGAAGCCGACAACAGTTGTGGCACCCAGAACACCACGACCAGCACGAGCGCGGCCACCGAGTCCCCGACCCAGGACGAACGCGAGTGCTTCTGAACCGCCCTCGCTTCGACCTCGCTCATGACTCCATCTCACCACGCGAAGATGACCTGAACCGGAGAACCATGGCATCTGCCACGTCATCTGAGCCTCCCGGCTGTGCGATATCCGCCGCCGCTAGCGAGTGGTCGCGACGTCAGAGATTGCATGTGGTATTCGCTGCAATGCCACCTACATTTTCACTCCAGGATCTCCACCCTGACCAGGAATTTCACCCCTCGATGCAAGCCCATCTCTACGGCCGTAACCTGCGTGCAGTCAGAAGAACAGAAGGGGTTAGGGGTGCAAGCGGGGTGAGCCGGTTGATCGCTTGAGGGGGTAGGGGTTTCCGTAGTTGGAAGCGGGGGCTGTCTGGAGAATCGTGAGGGCTTTCAGCGGGCGCGGGTAAGGATGGGCTTAGATTGCTGTATGAGCCTTCCTGTTCCGAATGCATCCGATGCATCGCCGCTGGTCGCGTGCGTGAATCTTGAGAAGACGTTTGAGACGGTGAAGGGGCAGCCGCCCGTGGCGGTGCTGCGCAACGTATCGCTCCAAGTGAACCCCGGTGAGATGGTCGCGATCGTGGGGCCATCAGGTTCGGGGAAGTCCACGCTGCTGTACTGCCTGGCAGGGCTGGAACCGGCATCGGCTGGCGGGGTGAGTATGTTCGGGCAGAGCATCGCGGCGCTGAGCCGAAACGCTTTGGCGAAGATGCGTCGGGATCGTGTGGGGTTCATCTTCCAGTCCTACAATCTGGTGCCGTCGCTCACCGCGATGGAGAACGCGGCACTTCCTGCACGGATCGCTCGTAAGCGGGGCGCGGCAGCCGATGCAAGCGCCGCAGTTGACGCGGTCGGGCTCACGGAGCGAGCCGGGTTCTTGCCGAGCAAGCTCTCTGGCGGTCAGCAGCAGCGTGTCGCTATCGCACGGGTGCTCGCGTCAGGCGCTTCGCTCGTGTTCGCTGACGAGCCGACCGGGGCGCTCGATACTACGACCGGGGCGCAAGTGCTTTCCCTGTTGCGCGAGACAGCTTCCGGAGCGCGCAGCGTGGTACTGGTCACGCATGACCTCGAAGCGGCCGCACGCGCCGATCGGGTGCTCGTGCTGCGCGATGGTTCCATCCACGCGGAGCTTCATAAGCCGAGCGCGCAGGCAGTGCTGGACGCGGTGCGCGCCGCAGGAGAGGAATCGCTGGCCGCATGATCGCGATCGTCGCCGCCAAGGAACTCGTGCGGGAATGGAGACTCTGGATCGGCGGTCTTCTCATGATCGCCGTGGCGACGATGGTGCTGTCCGCTGTCATATCCCAGTTTGAGACGGCGGCGACCCTCAGCCCGGCCGATGGTGATTCGCTGGTGTCGATGACGCAGGGCACGATCCTGTTCACGGTGCTTGCCGCAGTCGCGGTCACCGGAGCGACGACGAATCTTGCGATCAGTTCGGGCAGGCGCGGCTACGCGCTTCTGCAACTGGCTGGAATCCTCCCGCGTCAAGTGACCTTGGTCGTGCTGATCCAGCTTTGCCTGCTCGCCCTCACCGGTACGGGTGCCGGGCTGATCCTTGGACGGTTGACGGCGGGAGTGTTCCTCTCCCTCGCTGGGCAGCAAGCTTCCCTGCGGAACCTCCCCGTTGTGTTCGGTGCCAGCACGGTGGCATGGACGGTTGGGATTGCTCTGACGCTCGTGATCGTCTCGGGACTGCGCGGTGCGTTCCGCGCGGGACGGGTGCCCGCGATCGAAGCCGTGAGAGAGCCCGAGGAGCCCCGCGCGCGCCTCGCCGTGATGCGCTGGATCGGGGTAGGAGTGGCGACGCTCGCCACAGTGATTCTCGGCATCAACGTGATCGCCGCCCCCCTGATCGCAAGGATGGTGACTGATGATCCTGATGGGAGTATGGGCATCGCGGGCATCGTCAGCGGGGCACAACTGTTCAGCATCGCCCTCACCGCCCTGATCGCCGCGCTCGGGCCCTTCGTCTACCCGCTCATCCTCCGCGCCTGGACAGCGATCATCCCAGCCTCCTGGTCACCGGCCTGGTTCCTCGCCCGCACAGGATGCCGGTACCGCCTCACGCAGAGCACCGCAGCGGTCACCCCGCTCATGGTCGGCATCGCCCTTACCGGCAGCCTGTACACGCTGTTCATGACCGCCGGAAC
>DQHP01000110.1 GCA_003524435.1 Microbacterium sp. | reverse complement strand
ATTGCGACGGCTGCGGCGACTCGTGTGCGGCGCGCTCCGACGCGAACGCCGACGGCATTTCGTGACCAGCGCCGGTGTGCGCCTGCGGTGCAGGCTGTTCTGGCGTGGTGGGCCCCTGAGGGGTGTTGTCTTCGTTCATAGTCTGCTCCTTAACAACGCCTCTTCAGAGTGCCGGTCGTATCTGTGCGTTCCATATGGCCGAGGTGAGTGTCGGCTATGCCCTTAGCCTGGGTTGTATGAGTGCTATTGCTGGCGCCTGGCGGCGCACCGCGGCTGGAGCCGGTCTGCTTTCCCCTGAGGGCGTTGTCGCTCCCACCATTTTCGCAGAGATGTCTGCGCTTGCGGTGAGAACTGGCGCAATCAATCTTGGCCAGGGCTTTCCTGATGAGGACGGGCCAGCCGAGGTGCTCGAGGCTGCACGAACTGCGATATCGCAGGGCATCAATCAGTACCCACCGGGACGCGGCAATCCTGATCTGCTCGAGGCGATCTGCGAGCATCAGCACCGTTTCTACGGGCTTGACGTTGATCCGGCAACCGAGGTGATCGTCACCGCCGGAGCGACTGAGGCACTGACAGCGGCGCTGCTGGCGCTGATTGACTCCGCCGACGATGAGGTTGTCGTCTTCGAGCCGTACTACGACTCTTATGCTGCTGCTGTGGCGCTTGCCGGTGCGCGGCTGCGCACCGTTCCTCTGCGCCAGCCAGATTTTCAACCGGATCTCGATGTGCTCGCAGCATCCGTCACCGACCGCACGCGCATCATTCTCGTCAATGATCCGCACAATCCGACCGGTGCAGTGTTCCCACCAGAGGTCCAGGCCGAGATTGTGCGCCTGGCGCATCAGCACGACGCGATCGTCGTCACCGACGAGGTCTATGAACACCTCACATTCGCGACACCGCATGTGCCGATCGCAACGCTGCCCGGAGCCGCAGAGCGAACGTTGACGATCTCGTCGGCGGGAAAGACCTTCTCGACCACCGGCTGGAAGATCGGCTGGATCCACGGCCCCGCCGACCTCGTCACCGCGGTACTCACCGTGAAGCAGTACCTCACCTATGTGAACGGGTCGCCTTTTCAGCCAGCGATCGCCGTCGGTCTGCGGATGCCGGAGTCCTTCTTCACGGATGCCGCGGCTACCCTCGCCCACAAACATCAGATCCTCGGCGACGGCCTTCGTGCCGCCGGGTTCGAAGTGATCGCGCCGCAGGGCGGATATTTCACCGTGGCGGATGCGACGCAGCTCGGCGGCGCGGATGCCGCAGCGTTCTGCCGTGCGATGCCGGAGAAGGTTGGCGTTGTCGCTATTCCGCTGAGCGCGTTCGTCAGCCCCGAGCACCAGGGAGACTACGCCGGGCTCGTGCGCTTCGCCGCTTGCAAGAAGGTTGACGTGCTGAAAGAAGCCGCTGCGCGGCTGGCTGCCGCGACGTTCTAGCCGGCTGTATCTGGCTCCGCGCTGGGTACAGATGCATGCTCAAATTACGGATGCATGCTCAAAACCCGGTATTTCGACATACATTCGTACCTATCGGCAGACGGGTGTACCGCTCGCTCACGAATCTCGAGGAACCACGTTGTAGCGGCGCAGCCGCAGTGCCGGGTTCACCTCGCGGACGCGGGTGATGGCATCCTGCGACAGCTGCGCCACGGCGATCCCCTCAGCAGTGCCGACTCCCGCGATCACGACGCCCTGCGGATCGATGATCTGCGAGTGCCCCACTCCGATCGGCGTCGGATGGTCAGCGGCGACGACGTACACCGTGTTCTCGATCGCGCGGGCGGCGAGAAGCGTCGTCCAGTGGTGTTCCTTGAGTGCGCCGCGCACCCATTCGGCCGGGACGACGATGACATCAGCCCCGGCATCCACCAGCGTGCGCGCGACCTCGGGGAAGCGCAGGTCGTAACAGGTCATCATCGCGAAGCGCAGGCCATCGATGACCAGCGTCTGCGGGGCGTCGAGGGCGCCGGCTTCGATCCAGTCGGATTCGGTCTGCCCGAAGGCGTCGTAGAGATGCTGCTTACGGTACGTAGCGCGCAGGCCTGTCGCGTCGACCGCGACGAGGGCGTTGTGCACGCGCTCCCCCGCCGATTCCACAAGTCCCGCGATGATCGTGACGTCATAAGCGGATGCCGCGGCCTGAAGTGCCTGCACGAACTCACCGTCGAGCGTCTCGGAGTGGTCGACGAGGGTGGAATCCATCGGTTCTACGAAGTAGCTGGAGTATTCGGGGAACACCACCAGCCGTGCGCCGCGGCTGGCAGCATCCGCTGTCAGCTCAGCGATGCGAGCGCGGTTGTCAGCGCGTGAAGACGTCGGGCTGAACTGGCATACGGCGACCGTCGTGGGGGCAATTTCAGGCATGTTCCCCATCTTCGTTCATCTGCATCACGCTGTCACGCGGCAGCGGTGTGACGAGCCCCAAATCCCGTGCTAAGCTATAAAACGTGCCGCGGGGTGGAGCAGTTCGGTAGCTCGCCGGGCTCATAACCCGGAGGTCGTAGGTTCAAATCCTGCCCCCGCAACTATCGCGACACAAGAAGGCCGCTGATCAGGAGAAATCCAGATCAGCGGCCTTTTGCGTTGCCTGGTGTTCTAGCGCGCGGAGCCGTTCGGGTCTCCTGTGGCGTCCGCGTGAGCCGGCGGTGCGGGCGCGGTGGCCGGAGCCCATAAATGCCAGAAGGGTTTCCCGGGTGAGATCGCTACTCAACCCGGGAAACCCTTCTGCAACGTCCGTGTAGGACGAGATCCGTGTAGGGAGAATCCCTACGAACCGCCCTCCAACTCCAACAGCTTGGTGATCGCAGCGGTGAGGCGGTCATCTGCCTCAGCGAACTTAGTGAGATCGCCTTCCTTCAGCGCCGCTTCGCGATCCGAGAGCGCCTGCTGGGCGTCCGCGAGGATTGCCTCGCGATCATCCGTCGGCTGCTCAGGATCAGTGGTATCTGGATCCGGCGTCGCCGTTCCCTCATCGGGCGGAGTCGTTCCGTCGCCGGGATCGATCGGTTCTACCTCGTCGTCTCCACCGGTCGCACCGGAGTCACCACCGAAGATCGCATCCAGCGCCTCAGTGAGGGTGTTCTCGAAAGCGACGCTGTCGCCGAACGTCACCAGCACCTTCTGCAGAAGTGGCAGCTGAGTGCCCTCGGACGACTGCACATAGACCGGTTGCACGTAAAGCAGACCGCCGCCCACAGGCAACGTCAGCAGGTTGCCATACTTCACCTGCGACTCCCCCTGCTGCAACAGGTTCAACTCGCGCACGACATCCGGGTCGGAGTTGAATGTGTTCTGCACCTGACCGGGGCCCGGCACAGTCGTGTCGGCATCGATCTCAAGCAGATTCAGCTTGCCGTAGCCTTCGGCCTTCTCACCGGCAGTGGAACCAGCATCCGAATCGACCGCCAAATAGCCCATCATCACGTTTCGACTCGTCGTGCCCTGTGCGGACGACGGGATGAATGTCGAGAACATCGAGAACCGTGGCGAATCCTGGCCAGGCATCTGCATCGACAGATAGTACGGCGGCTGCAGCTGGTTATCGTTACGCGGGTCATCCGGCGTCTGCCAGCGGTTGTCCTGCTGTGCGAACGAGCTCGCCTTGTCCACGTGGTAGACCTCGAGAATCTCGCGCTGCACCTTGAACATGTCGGTCGGGTAGCGCACGTGGCTCATCAGGTCAGCAGACATCTCGCTGTACGGCTGGACCGTGGAGGGGAAGACCTTCTGCCATGCCTTCAGGATGGGGTCTTCGTCGTCCCATGCGTACAGCGTCACCGAGCCGTCGTAAGCGTCGACGGTGGCCTTCACCGAGTTGCGGATGTAGTTGATGTCGTCGATTGCGAAGTCCGGCGTGGGAACGTTCGAATCGGCGATCGCATCGGCAAGGCCCACGCTCGTCGAGTAAGGGTACGTCGAGCTGGTCGTGTACCCGTCAATGATCCAGACGATGCGGCCATCCACAACACTCGGGTACGGATCGCTATCGAGCTCGAGGTACGGAGCAACCTTCTCGACACGGCTGACCGGGTCACGGTCGTACAGAATCTGCGAGTCGGAGTTGACCAGGTCGGAGAACATAACCTCCGCTTCCTGGAACTTCAGAGCGAAGAGCAACTTGTTGAACGTGTTGCCGATCTTCGGGCCACCGTCACCGACGAAGGTCGTCTTCGTCTCATTGGCGCCGTCTTCGCCTCGCGGGTAGTCGATCTCGACCGGATCGCCGCCCTCTGGGCCACCGACGATCGAGTACAGCGGCGAGTCTTCACCGAAGTAAACGCGGGGCTCGAACTTCTCGCTGTCCGTCAGGAAGCCAGAGCTGGGGATACCGCGCTCGAGGAACACCGGCTCGCCCTCACTGGTGCGCTGGTTGCCCGCCGCAACGACAAGGCCGTAACCGTGCGTGTAGACCGCGGTGCGGTTGTTCCAGTTGTTGCTGTCGCCGAGGCGGTCGACGTCGAGTTCACGGACGGCGACGACGGTGTCTTGCATCGCGCCATCGATCTCGTAGCGGTCAACGTCGAGGGTGTCCTGGAACTGGTAGTACCCGCGGAACTGCTCCAACTGCTGCACAGTGGGGCTGATGATGCTCGGGTCAAGGATACGAATGGATGCTGTGGTCTCAGCATCCTCACGCAGCTGACCGGCTTCAGCGTCAGTGACAGCCTTAAACGGCGTGACCTCAAGGTCAGCGATGTCGTATGCGGCCTTAGTGCCGTCGATGTTGCGCTGGTAGTACTCCGCCTGAAAGCTGTTCTGGTTCGGAGCAACCTGGAAGGTGGTCACAATCCAGGGGTAACCAAGACCCACAACGAGTGATGCCACGATCAGCAGGGCCGTCGCGGCAAGCGGCAAGCGCCAGCGGCCGATTACGGCGGTGACGAAGAACAGCACAGCCACAAGTGCCGCGATGATCGCCAGGATCGCCATGCCCGGGATAGTCGCGTTGACGCTCGTGTAGGCGGCACCTGTGATGCGGTCTTCTTCGGCGACGAGAGTCAGGTAGCGATCCAGCCACAGGCTCACTGCCTGCACGAGAAGGTAGAGACCGGCCAACACTGCAAGCTGGATGCGAGCGGGCTTGGAGATGCGTAACTCGCCCTGGCCGATGCGCACCGAGCCGTAAAGATACGACACGAGGGCGGTCACGATCAGCGACAGCAGAATCACGGCTGAAACGAAGGCCAGCAGGATCGAATAGAACGGCATGGCGAACATGTAGAAGCCGGTGTCTAGGCCGAACTGCGGGTCGGTAACCCCAGTGGCGCTGCCGTTGAGCCACAGCCATACGGTCTGCCAGTTGCCCGCTGCGGCAAAGCCGGCGAACAGACCGAAGAAGATCGGCATACCCCACATCGCGAGGCGGCGCAGCGGCTCGATGACCTCTTGGTAGCGGTCAAGCTGCGAACTCAGCCGCACGTACACCGGACGCAGCCGGTATGCCAGTTGGATCACGACGAACAGCGGAATCGCCATGCCGAGGAAACCGACAACAAACATCACAGCCACGGCGATCCACTGCGTGGTGAGGACGTTCGCGAAGTTCAGCTGATCGAACCACAGGAAGTCTGTGTACAGCGTGGCGAACAGGAAGAAGGCTCCGATGATCGCGGCGATAATCACCAGCGAGATCGTGAGAATTCTTCGAGAGGTGCGGGGCGTGGCCGAGTTCGGCGCCGAGGTCGTGGTCACCCGTCTATCCTAGGCGCGCCTAGTTTGGTGCGCGCTGTGCGTGCGCTCTCAGCGAAACATCACCCTGCCGCGCAACTGGGCAGGCTTTCGATATCGCCGTCTTCTGCAATCACGTCGAGTGCATCGAGAGATTCTTGCAGCGTTCCTGTGCTGATCACCTGAAGCCCATCTGGGACGTGTCCGACGACTTCATCGCAATTGGATTCTGGCGCGAGGAAGAAGGTCGCTCCGGCATCACGGGCACCGTACAGCTTCTGTCGGATTCCTCCGATCGGACCGACCTCTCCCGTCGCATCTATCGTTCCTGTGCCGGCGATATCGTGTCCGCCGGTGAGAGCGCCAGGGGTGAGCTCATCGACGATACCGAGCGCAAACATCATTCCGGCGCTCGGTCCGCCCACGTTGTCGAGCTGGATAGCGACATCGATCGGGAAGTCGTAGTCAGTGGTCAACGTGATGCCGATGAGCCAGGTGTCAACGCCAGTGGAGGTGTCAAGCTCTGGGGTGATCTCGACGGTGTCCTGCTCGTCGCCGTCGCGGAGCACGGCGAGCTCGACCGGATTCCCCTCGCTGTCTTGGATGATGGCGCGAAGGGCTGCGGCACTGGTGACCTTTTCGCCATCGGCCGAAACGATCACATCGTCTTCTTCCAGCAGTCCGTCTGCCGGTGTGTCCTCGAGCGCGGCGTGCACTCTGACCTTGGCGCCGGTGTCGTAGTCGAGTTGCTCAAGCGCCGCAGCCGTGGCCTCGTGCTGGGAATTGATCATCAGCATGGCGTTGTTCTCGTCACGCTCTTCGGTGGTCACTCCCTCAGGGAAGACAGCGTCAATCGGCACAACGGCGCGAGAGGAGTCCATCCATGCCATTGCCAGTTCAAACCACGATGGGGTGCGCTCACGGTTTCCAACAACCTGCACGGTCGTGAGGTTCAAACTGCCGCTGGTCTTGTACGTCTCGGCACCATCGATGGCGATCAGAGGAACCTGCTCCCCGTCAGAGCTCGCCGCGCTGCCCAGGGTGTCGTACACCGGGCCCGGGCGTTGAAACACATACGGCGTGGGCAAGAAGGTCAACACGACGAGTGAGATGAGCGCGATGATGAGTGCCCACACACCAAGACCGATCCGGGGGGTGCGAGAAGCCCTCGACAAGCGGGAATGAGACAAATGGATCCTCCGTCGTTCGCGACCGGCGTACAGCGATCTGCTCGCACCAGGGTCACGTGCAGAATCCTGCAACTAGCGTAGATGGCACAGCTAGCGGAGTGCTGAGAGGCGACTGACATGGCAGATAACGAACCGAACCCCGAGGACTTCCAGGAGTTCATCCGGAAGATGATGTCCGGCGCGGGCGGTGGCGACTTCGATCTGAGCGCGCTGCAGAACGCCCTGGGCGGGGCGGATGGACTCCAGATCGACCCCGCGATGATGGCAGGGCTCATGCAGCAACTGCAGGGCGCTTTCGGCGGAGACCCGTGGGAGAACAGTCTCCGGCAGGCGCTGCACATCGCTAACCGCGAAAGCCAAGGCGTCACCGATGGGTCGCGTAGCTCGCTGGTCGATGCTTTCGCATTGGCGAACCTCTGGTTGGGCGAGGCCACCACGATCTCAGAACTCTCTGAAGCGCCTCAGCCGATGACACGAGGCGAATGGGTGGAGAAGACGCTGCCGGTGTGGAAAGAGATCGCCGGCCCGGTATCCACCAGCATTGCTGATGCGCTCACCAGCGCATTGGACACGCAGGTGCCAGACGACATGCGCGAGGCTATCCAGGGGGCAGGAAAGCTCATGCGCGGACTCGGCGCTTCGGTGTTTGCCGCGCAGTTCGGTCAGGTGCTCGGCAACCTCTCACTCGAAGTCGTCTCTGGTGGAGATGTCGGAATCCCCGTGCTCCCTGCGGGCACTGCCGCCGTCATCCCGCAGAACATCACCGCGTTCGGCGAGGGCCTTGAGATTCCTGAGGACCAGATCGCGCTCTACCTGGCAACCCGCGAACTGGCCTATGCCCGTTTGTATCGCCACTCCAAGTGGCTGCACCTGCATGTCATGTCGCAGATCACTGACTTCGCCCGCGGAGTCACCGTCGATGTTGAGGCACTCGAAGACGTCGCAAGCCGCCTTGACCCTTCGAACCCCGAAGAGCTTCGCGCTGCGATCGAAGGCGGCGCGTTGCTGCCGGCTCAGACCGACGCGCAGCGCGAGGCACTTGCCCGGTTGGAGAACATCATCGCGATGATCGACGGCTGGGTTGATGTTGTCACTGCCGAGGCGACATCACGCCTTCCTGACAGTGTTCGCCTCGCCGAAGCTGCCCGCCGTCGCCGTGCGGTAGGCGGCCCAGCGGAAGACGCGCTCGGCGCCTTGGTCGGGCTGAAGCTGCGCCCTCGCCGTATGCGCGAGGCGTCTGCGATGTGGCAAAAGGTGACGGATGCTGTCGGCATCGGTGCCCGCGATTCCCTTTGGGACTACCCCGACATGCTGCCCACCGCGGAAGACATCGACAACCCGGAGGCGCTGATCGAGCGGCTCCAGGCTCGCGCCCGCGGTGAAGCACCGGCAGCAGATGAGTTCGATGAGGCGCTCGCGCGGCTCCTCGATGGCGACGACTTCTCACAGGGCGAAAAGCCCGGTGACGCTCCAGAGGGCGACAGTCCTGAGGTCGACAGTCCTGACAGCGACGCTCCAGAGGGCGACAAGCCGGTCTGAGTCCGACGCTCCGAAATCAGGAGACTCGCCCGAGAACAGGAGAATTCTGCGGAGAACGTCCTGATCTCGGTCGTTCCTCCTGTTTTCGGGCGGTGGCCCACCCGCTCTACACAATCGGCAACACACCAGATTTATCCACGGATGCGGCCACCGCTCCCCACGGCAACTGAGTCCTGGACAGAATCGGAATATGTCTCCGATCACGCCTCCGACGCTCACCCGTCTCGATCCGGCATACCCGCTGTTGTGGCGCGACGCCGACACCGTGCAGTTCGGGCTTGACGGTGTTCTGCAGGTGCCCGCCTCCGAGCCGTGGGTCGAGCCACTGCTGCAGGCGTTGCGCAATGGCTTCCGCGAGAACAGCTTCGACGTGATCGCCCACGGCGCTGGGGCACCGCGCGATGCGGCGCGCGAGCTGCTTGCGACGCTGCGTCCGGTGCTACTCGCCGATGCCCCACCACTACCCAAGATCTGGATCGAAAGCCTCAACGTGGCCGATTCGCGCATCGCTGCTCGGACAGAGATCGCGCTGTGTGATGAAGGCTTTCGCACGGCAGATCGCACTGACGGGGATGCTGTGGCAATCGTGCTGGTGCACGGCGCAGCATCCGCTCACCAACTCGCACGCTATCTGCGCGACGATGTTGCGCATCTTCCGGTTGCATTCGAACCGGGAGCAACGACCGTTGGCCCCCTGGTCGTACCCGGCCGTACGCCGTGCCTCGCGTGCCGCGACGGACACGAACGTGATCGTGACGCCTCGTGGCCGAGCCTGCACGCGCAACTGGTAGGGGCGACATCTGGCCACATCACAGCTGCACGTACCGCCGAGGCCGCAACTCTGATGGCACGGATTCTCGCTGAACCCGGCCGTGGGAAGAGGACGAAGGTGGTGCGGGTCAGCCCCGCCGGCCGCCACGTCTGGCAGACGGTGAAGTTTCACGAAGAATGCCGGTGCCGCGAGCAGTCGTTCCGATCTCAGCAAGAAAACGTGACGGTTGACGCTCCGATCGACCGACTGCATGAGACCACGACAGTGTCAGCGTCCGTGCGGCGCGCGTGATGCCGACATAGGCCAATCTGCGCTCCTCATCGACCGCTTCGAAGCCTGTCGCATAAGAGATCGGCAATGCTCCTTCCGTCCAGCCAGCCAGATGCACATGCGGCCATTCCAGCCCCTTCGCCGCGTGCAAAGTCGACAGCGTCACCGTCTGCATAGTCGGCTCGTGCTGGTCTTTCGCACGCGCCATGAGAGTTTCACTGAAGCTGCGAAGTGTCGTGTCGAGCGGAGCTTCCTCGGCAAGCCGAAGAATTGCCCGCCGTGCTTCCCATCCGTCGCGTTGCGCGCCTCCGGCTGTGGGTGGCTCGTCACTCAGACCGAGCTCGCGCATCACCTTCTGCACGTTGGAAAGAAAATCGCGCTCCGTGGGTGCAACCGAGGCACCACGGAGTGCGAGCACAGCCTGGCGCACCTCGGGCATATCGAAGAAACGTTTGCCGCCCAGCACACTTGATGCGATTCCGGCCTCCCCCAGTGTCTGCTGAATCACGCCAGATTGGGAATGCGCCCGGTACAGCACTGCGATCTCCGCTGGCGATGCGCCCGCGGAGATCTGTGCGCGGATGCCAGCGGCGATTCCCGCGGCTTCCTCCGTCTCGCTGTTATATGTGCTGACCGTCGGCGGCTCTGCCGTCAGCGCATCGCGGGCGGCGACCAGCTCGAGAGCGCCGGGGCGCCCCTTCATCAGCGCGTTAGCCGCAGCAAGAATCGGCGGTTGCGACCGGTAGTTGGTCTCCAGTCGCACGACCGTGGCGTCCGGGAAGCGCCGGCCGAACTCCAGCAGGTACTTCTGATCTGCCCCGGCAAAGGAGTAGATCGTCTGACTGGCATCACCGACGACGCAGATGTCGCTGCGGTCACCGAGCCACAGCTCCAGTAACCGATTCTGCAACGGCGAGACGTCCTGAAACTCATCCACGGTGAAGTGTCGGTACTGCTCGTGCACAGAGGCTGCGACGCGCGGCTCCGCCTCTAGCATCCCCGCGCATGCCAACAGCACATCTTCGAAATCGAGCTGACGTCGCTCGTCTTTGAGCGCCTCAAAAGCCTTTTGCAGCTCGACAAGTTGCTCGGCGCTCACGCGCCCCACCGAGCGTCCTAGTTCTGCGTACTGGTCGATGGACAGCATCGACACCTTGCGCCATTCAATCTGGCTGGCAATGTCTCGCAGCGTCGCCGTGTCCGGGCGCAAACGCAACTGTTCTGCCGCCTGACCGAGCAATCGCACCTTGTTGTCCACGATGCTCGGCGCGGGCGATCCAGCCAGCGTCGGCCAAAAGAAGTTCAGCTGTGCCAGTGCAGCGGCGTGAAAGGTCTTGGCTGAGACGCCCTCGACGCCCAGTGCGCGCAGGCGTCCACGCAACTCCCCCGCGGCTTTCGCCGTGAAAGTCACCGCCATCACACGGTTCGGGGTGTATGCCCCGGTATCGACGCCGTGCGCGATGCGATGCGTGATCACACGAGTTTTACCGGTGCCAGCGCCAGCGAGCACAGCAACAGGACCGCGCAGCACAGATGCTGCCTCCCGCTGCCGTTCATCCAGTGCGTCGAGGGCGCTCACGCCCGATCCTCGTACCAGTTCTCGATGAGGCCTCGGGCGATAGAGCTCGGTCCCGGCAGTCCGACGGGGCCCTGGCCTTTCATCGCACTGGCGATCTCATCGCGGGTGAACCAGCGCACATCGATGATCTCTTCACCGTCGGGTCGTGCTCGACGCTTCTCGGATGCTGTCGCGCGGAAGCCAACCATGAGTGAACGCGGATACGGCCACGCCTGCGACCCCACGTAGTGAACGTCATCCAGCCAGACGCCGGCCTCTTCTTCGATCTCGCGGTGCACCGTGTGCTCGAGCGATTCGCCCGCCTCAACGAAACCCGCAAAACACGAGTACATGCGGCCACGCCAGTTCGCATTCGCGCCGAGCAGGAGCCTTTCACCGTCGGCACTTTCTACCGCGACAATAACCGCGGGATCGGTGCGAGGAAATATATCGGTGGCGCACTGAGCACAGTGGCGCGACCAGCCAGACTGGCGAAGTTCTGTCTCAGATCCACAGCTCTGGCAAAAACGTGCACCCCGAAGCCAGCCAGCCAGCGCAATCGCTCCAACGAGCAATTCGGTGCTCTCGCCGTCGAGCATGCCGCCGGTGTCACGAAGCCCGAGCCACGTCTCCGCTGGCGCCGCGTCAATGGAATCTGGTGTCGCCCCCACCGCGGCCAGCAGAAGAAAACCACCGTCGCGGTCCCGGCCGAGCAGCGCCCAGTCTGCGTCGCCAACTTCTGAGGTAGCGACCGTCACAAGCTTGTCATTTTCGACGCGCACGCGCCCCTCTCGCACCACGATCACTCGCGCATCGTGCGAAGAACGCAACGCGTCGACAATCCCTGGTTCATCGCGAAGGTGTCCTGCACGATCCAACAACGCACGAAGTACAGTCATCGACTCCCTCTCTCGCAGGCGTGGCGTAGGCGAAACCGCACCCGAGCCGACCTACCCTAGGGGCATGGCACGGTCTCCCTTTACTCTAGCGGCGGCGGTGACGGCAGCTCTGCCCGGGGCGGAGGTCGTCGGCGCACGAACTCTGACCGCCGGCGGCGATGGTCGCTTTGATTCTGCGGTCGCAACGCTCGCCGACGGCCGCGAGTTGGTAATTCGTGTGGGGGACGATGACGAAACATCCCGCGAGCTTGCCAGCGAGTCACTCGCGCTGCGAGCTCTTACTGCGGGCGCTCGAGCGATGTTGCCCTTCCGTGCGCCGGAATACAGCGGCGAGACGCTCCTCGCTGAGGGGCGCGCGCTGGTCACGGGGCTGTTGCCCGGATTCCAGATCGAGGCTTCACATGTACCCGCTGGTCGCGGCGCTGCCGAGTCGATCGGTGCGTCGATCGCCGCGGTCCACGCGCTGCCAGCCTCTGTCGTCC
>DQHP01000160.1 GCA_003524435.1 Microbacterium sp. | reverse complement strand
CCCGTCGCAAGAACGGCGAAAACGGGCGCCGCGCTCCACAGTGCGAGTCCGCGGAGGCCGACGCCGGCTAGCGCGAGCGCACCGGGAATGAACACGACGGCGAGCGCGACCAGCAGGATCGGCACCTGCCCCAACCACTCGAGGATCACTGATGGCCTTCCTGCCGACAAACATCACCATGATAGTCGGTGCGCTGTAGCGTTCTCTGGAAAAGCAAAGAAGTATTCGCACCGCGGCGGACAGTCTGCGAGTATGGCCCATGTGAAGGGCATCATCCTCGCCGGCGGCGCCGGCACGCGCTTACATCCAATCACGTTGGGTGCGTCGAAGCAGTTACTGCCGGTGTACGACAAACCAATGATCTACTACCCTCTATCGACGTTGATTCTCGCGGGTATCCGCGAGATCCTGGTGATCACGACACCGCATGATGTCTGGCATTTCGAGCGTCTGTTGGGGGATGGTTCGCAGTTCGGCGTGTCGATCACGTTCGCCATCCAGCCCTCTCCTGATGGTCTTGCGCAGGCGTTCACCATAGGGGCGGACTTCATCGGTGATGATGATGTCGCGCTCGTCCTCGGTGACAACCTTCTGTACGGTCCAGGTCTGGGCAAACAACTCAAGCGTTTCCGAAACATCGATGGCGGCGCGATCTTCGCATACTGGGTGTCGGAGCCGAGCGCCTACGGTGTGGTGGAGTTCGATGCGGACAGCCAAGCGGTGTCGCTGGAGGAGAAGCCGATCGCCCCGAAGAGCAACTATGCGGTCCCTGGTCTGTATTTCTACGACAACGATGTGATCGAGATCGCCCGCGGCCTGACGCCGAGCGCGCGTGGCGAGTATGAGATTACGGACATCAACATCGCGTATCTGGAGCGCGGCAAGTTGCAGGTGGAAATCCTTCCCCGAGGGACGGCCTGGCTAGACACCGGAACGTTCGACCAAATGACGGATGCGGCGGACTACGTCCGCACGATGGAACGCCGCACGGCGTTGAAGATTGGCGTCCCAGAAGAAGTCGCCTGGCGACAGGGATTCCTCGATGACGCGCAATTGCGCGAGCGTGCGGAGCTACTCATGAAGTCCGGATACGGCACCTATTTGCTCGACCTCCTTGAGAGAGACAACAGATGAGCCGGCTGCTTGTCACCGGCGGCGCCGGTTTTATCGGGTCGAACTTCGTCCATCACATCGTCCGGACCACGAATCATCACATCACGGTGCTCGACAGGCTGACTTATGCCGGCAACCGTGCCTCGTTGGCGGGGTTGCCGGAGAACCGAGTGGAGTTTGTTACTGGCAACATCGCGGATGCCGCGCTAGTGGATGATCTCTTCGAAAAGACGGACGCAGTGGTGCACTTCGCGGCGGAGTCCCACAACGACAAATCACTCAACGACCCTCGACCGTTCGTGAATACGAACATCGTCGGGACGTATACGCTGCTCGAAGCTGCACGGCATCACGGAACCCGACTGCATCACATCTCAACCGACGAGGTGTACGGCGACCTTGAACTAGACGACCCCGAGCGTTTCACGGAGTCCACTCCGTACAACCCGTCGTCTCCGTACTCATCGACGAAGGCGGCGTCCGACCTACTGGTGCGCGCGTGGGTGCGCTCGTTCGGGGTGGCTGCGACGATCTCGAACTGCTCAAACAACTACGGCCCGTACCAGCATGTAGAGAAGTTCATCCCCCGGCAGATCACAAACGTGATCCGGCGGATCCGTCCCAAACTCTATGGCGCAGGCCAAAACGTGCGCGATTGGATCCACGCCGACGACCATTCCTCCGCTGTCCTCGCAATCCTCGACAAGGGGAAGATCGGCGAGACTTATCTCATCGGCGCCGATGGGGAACGCAACAACAAGGATGTCGTCGAACTCATCCTCGAGCAGATGGGCCAACCCGCCGACGCGTACGACCACGTCACCGACCGTGCCGGGCACGACCTGCGCTACGCGATCGATTCTACAAAACTGCGCACGGAACTCGGCTGGACCCCGCAGTTCGCCGATTTCGAAACCGGCTTGGCCGCCACGATCGACTGGTACCGAGACAACGAGTCCTGGTGGGCGCCCGCCAAAAACGCCACCGAAGCGTTCTACGCCGCCCAAGGACAGTGATGACTCAGTTCGGAAAGAACCTGCAAATCACAGAGACACCGATCCCCGGTCTCCTGCTTGCCGCGCTCCCTGTGCACGGCGATTCCCGCGGTTGGTTCAAGGAGAATTGGCAGCGCAAGAAGATGACGGCACTGGGCCTGCCCGATTTTGGCCCAGTGCAGAACAATGTCTCCTTCAACGATGCCGTCGGTACTACCCGCGGCATCCACGCTGAACCCTGGGACAAATGGATTTCCGTTGCTGCCGGTCGCATCTTCGGAGCCTGGGTTGACCTGCGCGAGGGCGACACCTTCGGGACAGTCTTCACTTGTGAGATCGACCCGTCCACCGCGATATTCGTCCCCCGAGGCGTCGGCAACGCCTACCAAACCCTCGAACCCGGCACTGTATACACTTACCTCGTCAACGACCACTGGTCGCCCGACGCCGAGTACTCCTTCCTCAATCTCGCCGACGAAACCGCGAACATTGCCTGGCCGCTCCCACTCGCCGACGCTGAGATCTCTGATAAGGACAAGAACCACCCGCGGTTGCCCCAGGTCACCCCGATCCCGCCGAAAAAGATCCTCGTCACAGGTGCGAACGGCCAGCTCGGACACGCCCTACGAAACCGTCTCGGCGACGCCGACCACATCGAATACACCACGCGTGACACCCTCGACCTCACCGATGACCTCGCCGACGCCCGACGCTGGCGAGACTACGAGGTCATCATCAACGCCGCCGCTTACACCGCCGTCGACACTGCAGAGACGTCCGAAGGGCGTGCAAGTGCATGGCAGGCGAACGCCGCTGCCGTCGCATCTCTCGCCCGAATCGCGACTGAACACGGCATCACCATCGTGCACATCTCCAGCGACTATGTCTTCGATGGCACGAAAACCGCTCCCTACACCGAGCACGACCCGCTCAGCCCCCTCAGCATTTACGGGCAGACAAAAGCTGCGGGAGACATCGCGGCCGCGACCACCCCCCGCCACTACATCCTGCGCACCTCCTGGGTCATCGGCGAGGGGAATAACTTCGTGCGCTCTATGGCATCCCTCGCCGAACGCGGCATCGACCCTTCCGTCGTGAACGACCAGACTGGCCGCCTTACCTTCACCGACGACATTGCCGTCGCCGTCGAGCACCTCCTGGACACCCGCGCATTGCACGGCACTTACAACGTCACAGGCAGCGGGCCTACCACGTCCTGGGCGGATATTGCACGATCCGTATTCCGTTTCACCGGAAACGACCCTGCACGGGTTCATGATGTGAGCACAGCCGAATACTTCACGAGCGCGGCCGGTCCCGTCGCCCCACGTCCCGGCAACAGCGTGCTGGATCTCAGCAAGATCATGTCGACGGGGTACAAGCCACGAGACTCGGACGCGGCTCTCGAGCGCTACCTATCCCGGTGACGAAATCCCGCACCGCAGTGTCAACCGGCGGTGCCGAGGTGGCGCCCCGTAGGATGATGGGATGCCTTCCGCAGATGAGATGGAGTCCCCATGCGCTCCGCACTGATTGGTTATACCGGATTCGTCGGCTCGAATCTTCTCGACGCCCACGGGTTCGACGACGTTTATAACTCGACGAATATCCACGAGATTGCTGACCACGACTACGACCTCGTAGTCAGCGCCGGGAATCGCGCCGACTCGTTCCGGATCAACAACAACGGCGCCGCAGACCGTGCCGAGGTCGATGCGCTCGTCGATAATGTGCTGTCGGCGCGCATCGCCAAACTCGTGCTCATCTCGACGGTGTGCGTCTACCCTGGCGGCGGATCACCCGACGAGTCCATAGCTCTCAGCGAAAGAGGGCTCACGCCGTACGGCGCGAACCGGCTGCACCAGGAACGCCGGTTCAGCGACGCAGTCAACACGACTTGCGTCCGCCTTCCGCAGCTCTACGGTGCGCGCCTAAAGAAGGGCGTCGTCTACGACCTCGCGCATCACTACCGCGTCGAGCACATTCGTCCGGACGTGCAATTCCAGCACTACGATGTACGCCGCCTGTGGGGAGACATCAACGTCGCCCTCAACAATGGGCTTTCAAGCGTGAATATCGCCACCCCGCCAATCACCAACGCGGACCTCGCCCTCAACGTCTTCGATCGCGACATATCCGGGCACGTACCGTCGGAGCCGGAATCCGCGTTCGCGCAGATGTACACGCGAAACATGACGACCCAGCATGCGGCGCTCTTCGACAGCACCGACGATTATCTCATCACCAGAGAAGAAGAGCTCGCATCGTTGCGGGCGTTCGCCGTTGAGTTGAACGAAGAGAGGAACTGACCGTGTACAAAGACCACACTGTTTCAGCCATCGTCACGTGCTCTGGGAAGGGCACGCGATTCGGCAGCAACAAGCTTCTCGTCGAGCTCGGCGGCATGACGATCCTTGAGCGCACCGTCCGTGCGATGAATCTGCCGTTTATCGACGAACTCATCGTCACGATCAGCGCAGAGAATGAGGAGGAATATCGCCGGATCCTGCTCGACGAGGCTCGCCTGCCCGTTACGCTCATCATCGGTGGCGCCGAGCGCCACATCAGCGCGCGAAAGGGATTGAAAGCGACCACCGGAGACATCGTGCTCGTACACGATGGCGTGCGCCCCTTCGTCACGGAGGATCTCGTCCGCGCCGTCCTGGACGCGGCAATCGAAGATGGGGCTGCGATGCTTGGTACACCGAGCACTGTGCAGGTAAAACTCGTCAGCGACGACGGATTCATTGAAGGGTCGCTCGACCGTTCGCACTCCTGGCTCGGGCAGACACCGCAGGCGTTCCAACGCAAGCTGCTGAAGAAGTCTTACAAACGCGCCATTAAATCGAACTACGAGCGTGTTAGCGACGATGCAGACCTCGTTCACGAGTTCATGGAACGTCCGGCACGAATACTCCCCGGACATGTGAACAACATCAAGATCACCACACCCCAGGATCTTGGTACGGCGCGCCTGATCGTCGATAAGCTTATTTCGGCAGACGAACAGTCGTAACGTGGTCGACTCCCCCATCCGCGTCTCGATCGTAATTGCCACGTTCTGTCCCGGCCGGGGGCTGGATAGGCTTGTCGCTTCACTTGAGGCACAGACGATGCCGACCTCAGACTGGGAGGCGATCTTCGTCGACGACGGATCGTCTGATGACACGTACGCGAGGCTGACCCTTCTCGCGTCAACGCACCCGCACTTCCAGATCGCTCAGATCGAAAATTCCGGGTGGCCCTCACGTCCGCGCAATGTAGGGATCGAGATGGCTCGCGGCGAGTACATCGCGTTCATGGATCATGACGACGAGTTGTTTCCGGACGCACTCGACCGCGGTTACGCGTACGCATCGGCGCATAATGCCGACGTCCTCAATGGCAAAGAGGCCCGCACGACTGACGCGGGCTGGGCGATAGATTACTTTGCGCGCGATATCCCTCAAGCGCTTGAAGCGAATCTCGATCACAGCGCGCTGGCGCCGACGAATCCCCACAAGATGTACCGCCGCGCTTTACTGATGGATCACCATATCCGTTTCCGTGAAGGCGGGCGCGTCCTCTGGGAAGACATTTTCTTCAACGTCGATGTACTACGCCACGCGCGCACTGTATCAACCATGTCATCGACGCCGTACTATCACTGGCGCACGACAGCGGGCAGCGGTTCCACGACGTTCCAGCGCAACCATCTCGAATGGTGGTTCTGGCTCGATGAGGTGGTGCGTGCAATCGACGAAACCCTCACAGCTCCGCATCTCGCCAGCGAGCGCTCGTTGTTGCGCACTCACCAGTACCGCAACCGTCTCATCGATTCCTTCTACGACCGGTATGCAAGGCGCGCACCGGAAAGACGCAAGCTCATCTTCGACCAAGCACACCGCCTGCAGGCGAACCATTTTCCTCAGGGCGATGACGCCCATCTCAGTACTTCTGGTCGGCTGCGAGCGAGCCTGTTACGACGCAAGCATCCACACGCCCTCCAAGAGTTGGTTCGTGCTGATCCGACTCTCAAACCCGTGGTCAGCGCGCTGTCGACAGATTGGCGGAACGGTAGTGCACATATCACGGTCGAGGTGGTGTGGCGCGATGCCCTCGGCGCGCGGATGAAACTGCGCGAGCGTGGAGGACATCTGTTCAAAGACCTGTCCGCCCCCTTCGAGCGGCTGTTCTCCGAGGACCAACTCGATGTCACCGATGAAATTTCGGCCGCCAGAGCGACGATCGGGATCCGATCGGGTAAGAAGCGCATCGCTTGGCTCGTGCCGAGCTCGAGCACCGTTCAGACAACAACAGGTTCCACGCCGCGCTTCAATATCGGGGCTTCGGGAGTTCTCGATCCGTCGACAGCTGCAATGGGCTCGTCGATCGATCACGGACGCTGGGACGTCACCGCCCAGTGCATGCTTGGCGACGGACTGTACCAGCCCAGAGTCGACAGTAATTTGCCGCCCGCAATCCGGGTGACGGCGGAAGGCGCGATGACCCTACACTCGGATACGGTTGGCTGCCTTGTCCTCGATCCGGCGTCCGCCGATCCCTTGTCACTCATGCGTCGAACCGGACGCACGCGTCTCGCCGGCGACGAGTTGTGGATTGAACTGCAAACGGATGAGATCGCCCCCGATGCAGCGGGATTCACCGCCGAGTTGGAATTTGCGGACCACCCCCATCGACGCGGACTGCCCTCACGATTGGGCTCGATCATTTTACCGCGCCGAATGTCACAACGTGCATGGCAGAGACGGCAGGCGGAACTCATCGTGGCACAGGCCGCTGTCTGGCTGCGCATCGATGTGAGCCGCCCGAATCTGATTCGCCTGGGCGCCCGGCGTCCAGAGGGGGCGAGCGTCATACTCGTCTCCTCCAAAGGGGTCAGCGAGAGTCGCCACCGCTGATGATAATGCGTTACTACTTCTGTACCAGCGGGTTGTCCTGACGCATACGTTCGAAGACCATGTCGTAGAGCTCAGCCACCCGACGATTGTCCTGTCGCATCTCTTTCAGCTGCTGCTCAAGGTCGGAGACTCGAGCCTTAAGGTCCTCCGAAACTTCGCCAGCGGTGGGAACGGGCTTGTCCGGGTCGAAGCGCTGCAGCTTGTCATAGGCTGTCGGCGCAATCACACTCGCGAACTTTCTCAGCAATCTCCGCATATGCTCACTCCCTATTCTGCTTTTCGCGCTCGTTTCGCGCGCGTATGTATGCCCGGTCCCCGGCCTCGATACGCCCCGTCGTCCGCCGTACGCGTACGTTATTGGTACGTCGAAAATGCCGGCCGTCGCGCCGTTTCCATGAGTCTATGCGTCGAAGATCAAGCGGATGCCCCTCTGCCTCTCGCAACATCCACGCCAACGGCAGATGCCAGGTGGATGGCTTTCCTCGTTCGTAAACAGCGCTCAGAGTCTCATCAGAGATAATGTCGGCAAAGCCGCGCCCCCGCAGCACCAAGTCGAAGAAGAGGAAGAGGTTCTGCCGGTTCCCCCTGGTGAGCGCCTGCGGCGTGTGATGCGCGAAGACGCACCATTCATCTCCCGTACCGAGCATCCAGGAACCCAGTTCGAACAATGCTGCGCGGTCGTTGATGTTCAAATATCGAAAATCGACACGATCTTCTACGTCACTAGCGCGGGCGACACGTAGAGCCTCATGGCTGTAGTCGACTGCCGTGACACGATGCCCGGCCGCCGACATCTCGGTTGCCCAGCGACCGTCGCCGCAGCCGAGATCTAAAATTCGCGCGTTCGCCGGGAGATCGCGCAGGAATCGCCGCATCGGTCTGTTGGCATCGCCGAAACCGATCGCCCGTTCATACTCAAGGTAGCGCTTATCCCAGTAGACGCGGCCACGATTGAAGACCCCAAACCAAGCTTCAAACCGGTTGAGGGTCGACTTCGGCGAGATGAACTTGAACGTTGGGTCGGGAACGCGCCAGCCTGGTCCGTACGCGTACGACAACCATGCCTCGGGATTCGCTGGCTCCGGCAGATCGACGCCTTCCACGTCACGCGGATGTGTCGGTAGAAGATCTTCAGGGCGAACTTCCTCTCCGCGTAGCGCGAAGGGTTGGCAGTACAGCCCGTCACGGAAGAAACCAGTGAAGATATCGATGTAGTGGTCCGGCTCACCGGCATCGTTGAAGAACTCGATCTCGAGGTGCGCGAGGCTGTGTCGAATCACGGTGTACCCGCGTTGCTGCAGCATACGCTCCATTCGATATGACTCGAGGCCGATATCCAGCGCATTCTCCGCGTGACAATAAAAAGCGAGGTCGAGGTCGTCGTCGTGAGGTAGGAGCCCGCCGTCACGGACGACACCGAGCAGCGTACCGCCGACGATGTACGTCTCGTGCCCCGCCGCTTCGAGGTCGTCCACGAGCAGCTTACCGTTCACCAGGAGGGTCGCTCCGAGGTCGTCGTCACGCCCGTCCAGCACGGGCCCCAGGCGATCCCACTTCGTCATTGCTAGCCAGCGACCGCGGCCATCCACGAGTTCGAGCCGTTCACGCTTCCGTGTGAAGCGCACATCGACGGCGGTGTCCATCATGCGTTGGGTGACGCTGTCCGTCACGGTCACCGTTGTCGATCCGACCAGTCGCGTGCGTAACGCCTTCGGCCAGGTCAGTGCGATCTCACCGTCGGTTGCATACGGCACTGACGCTGACCAGACACGGTGTCCATCGAAACGCACGTCGACGACCTCCGCATCCTCAACTGAAAACGGATCAAGGACGATTTTGTCGCGGCTGACCTTCATCGCTTGTTCAACACCTCCACAGCGTCGGCGATCGGGCCGTCGAAGATCTTCTTGCCCTTCTTGATGACGATGCCGCGTTCGCAAAGATCTTTGACCATGTTCACGCTGTGGCTAACGACCAGCATCGTCACGCCCTGGGCGGTGAGCTCTTTAATCTTCGCCGAACATTTCTCCCGGAACGGCGCATCGCCGACGGAGAGCACTTCGTCTACGAGTAAGACATCCAACTCGACGTGAATCGCAACGGAGAAAGCCAGACGCATGAACATGCCGGATGAGTAGTGCTTGACCTCCTGATCGATGAACTCTCCGATCTCGGAGAACTCGACAATCTGGTCGAACCGTGCGTCGATCTCTTCCTTGTTCATTCCAAGAATGGCCGCATTGAGATAGACGTTTTCGCGACCGGAAAGATCAGGATGAAACCCCGCTCCCACCTCAATAAGGCCGGCCACCCTGCCACGGGTGTAAACGCGTCCTTCATCTGGCTCGAGCACACCGGAGATCAGCTTTAGAGTCGTGGATTTACCTGAGCCGTTCATGCCCATCACGGCGACGGACTCGCCCTCACCGATTTGGAAGCTCAGGTCCTCCAGAGCAGTGAACTTATCAGAGCGTACTTTCTTGCCCCGGATCCAGCCGACGAATGCTTCTTTAAAGGAGTGCGTGTTTCGTTTGACGAATCGTTTGGTGACATGGTCGACGACAATGCTCGCCCTACCTGTTGTTTCAGAAGTAATTTGTGACATCACAGGTCCTGTGCAAAAGAGCGCTCGAGCCGACGGAACACGAGCTGGCCGATGAGGAGCATCCCCACGCAAATGATCGCTGCGATCAGAAGCGCCGTGCCAAACCCAGGGAAAAACTCATCTCCGGTTCCGGTCGTAGTGTCAGCCCAGAAACCATCGTGGAAAAGCTCAACAGCCACGGTGAGTGGATTCCACGTATACAAGGTAAATATCCACGAGTGGTTCTCAAGCTGCGTGTAAACCATGATCCATGGGTACAGCACCGGCGACGTCCAGGTCGAGAACATCTTGATTAACTCAACAAAGTTCTGCGCATCCCGGAATCGCACGTTCAACGCGCTGAAGAACAGCCCCAGTCCTAGAGCGAGCGCGAGGACTATCAGCAGTCCGACGAGGATTCCGCCTAGACCCATGAGCGTCGGAGTCCAACCGACGAGCAGGCAGACGATGAGCAGAATCGCGAGCTGTGGCAGGAAATGAATAAAAGCGACGATGATCGCCGCGACGGGAAACAATTCTCGCGGTAGATAGATCTTCTTGACCAGCGCTCGATTGTCGACGATCGACGTGGTCGCGTTCCCGAACGCTTCGTTGAAGAGATTGACAGCAACGATTCCAGAAAAAAGATAGACAGGGAAGTTCTCGATGCCTCGGTGGAAATCGAGAATGATTCCCATCACGAAGTAATAGATGATGAACTGCGCGGCCGGCTTCACATACGACCACACCCACCCCAGTACCGAGTTGCGGTACCTAGTGGCCGTCCCCTTACGGACAAGCAATCGAAGCAGGTAGTGACGGCGAAAGACGTCTAAAACTCCCCTGCCCCGGCCAGGAACATCGAACTCGCCGAGATCGATGGGCGTGCCAAAACTCAAGTCAATGCGCCCTTCTGAGTACCGTACGCGGCCCGGGAAGCCCGCGAGTCACCGAGGTGAGTATACCGAACCGGAAGTTCGCGGAACCTGAAAGGACGCGGTTACACGATCCCAGTTTCGTTCGCTTAGCCGATTGGACTCATCTTGTTCCACTCCTGGCCGATTTGCTTGGGCGTTCCCCAACTCCCCTTGCCGTTGCTCGGATAAAGATACAAGCTGCCGTTGGACTTGATCGTCATCACATCAGTGTGTCCATCACCGTTGAAGTCACCGGGGCTAAAGACCGTCGGGAACGATGACCATCCCTGTCCGATCTGTTGAGTCTTACCCCAGTTGCTGCGTCCCGTCAGCGGGTAGAGGCGCAGTGCATCGCCGAAACGCGCGATGACATCGCCCTTGCCGTCTCCATTAAAGTCACCGGCGTAGAAGACGTTCGAAACGCCAGACCAACCGCCCCCAATTTGCTGACCGGTGGTGCTGATCCAGCCCCCCTTGCCGTTGCCACGGTAAAGATACATGTCACCGTTCTTGAGGATCGCTATGACGTCCGTCTTACGATCGCCATCGAAGTCGAGCCCGCCAAAGACCTGCGTAAACGGGCTCCATCCTGTGCCGATCTGCACGGTCTTGCCAGTCACGTTCGAGTGCATGATGAACCGACCCGACGAGTCAATTCTGGCGAAGTCCGCTGACCCCGATTGGTCGAAATCACCGAGGTGGACGATTTTGTCCGTGGACTTCCAACCGCTTCCAATCTTGGTCTTGCCGCTCCAGCCTCCGCTACCGTTGCCGCCATAAAGATACGCAGTGCCGGTGCCGTCTGCGGCAACCACGTCGACTCCGCCCGCAGAATCCGCATTGCCGATCCCCGACTGAAGCATAGGAAGGGGTTTGACCTTAAGTCCCGCTGAGCCTTTCGCTGTGAATGCTTGCCACGACGTGCCGACATCCCCACCATTGGTGAGCTTTCCGCCCTTCGACCCCTTGTAAAGGTAAAGAACTCCATTAGCTGTGTGGGCGAGAATATCGACGTTGCCGTCACCAGTGAAGTCACCCGGAGTGAAGATGCTAGTCATCGGGTTCCAGCCATTGCCAATCTGCACAGTGGCGCCCCAGCCAGACTTCCCGTTTCCAGGGAACAACTTGAGGTTGCCAGCCGGATCACGGGCAACAAGATCTGAATTGCCGTCACCGTCGAAGTCATGGCCGGACATAACCTGCGTCATGCTAGACCATCCACCTCCGATGGAAACCGCAGCGCTGAACCCGCCGAAACCGTTCCCCGCGCGGAGAAACAGAATCCCCTTGTCATCGGTCGTGAAGAGGTCTTCCAAGCCATCACGGTTAAAGTCACCAGCGGGAAGCACCGACTTCACACCTGCCCAGTTCCCCGCTAGCGCCACAGGTTTCCCGAGAGCAGTCTTCGCGCCGCCCTTGAGCACCGAAGGTTTTCCGGCCGAGTTCACCACGATGAAGTCGCGCCGCCCGTCGCCGTCAAGATCTCCCACGCTAAAGACGTTGCTCAGCGCGCCCAGACCCGATGCAAGCTTGACCGAGTTGCCCCACGTGCTCTTCGTATAGGGGTAACCGTAGAGATTTCCCTTACCGTCTGCCGCGACGACGTACGACGTCGAGTTGATGTCGGTGAGCACCGGCGGCTTGATAATCGGCCCTGTTGTCTGCGTAGACCCAAACCAGTCCGTGAAGTAGTTGTAGAGGTTGCGGTTACCGTAGCTCGAGCATCCGTCACCTGTGCCGTATCCCGCGCGTAGCGCGGCAGCGTTCGGCTGGTACGGGGTGTAGTAGTAGAGCGCCTCAGTCGCCTTGTTTGCGATGTAAACAGGTGACGTTCCGCAGTTCCGGTTCGGGTGGTAAAGGATGTTCCACGTCTTGCCAGCTTTGTACCACGTGAAGTACTTGCCCTCCATGTAGACCTGCATCTGGCGCGCGGCGCCATAGACCTGGGCGAAGAAGCCGGCGTACGCGATGTTACAAGGGGCGGTATCTGGACAGCCCTGCCCCATAGCCTTGTTGAAGCGCCAATCGCTCGGCCACGTGTGTGTTACGAGGCCCTGCTCCTTCTGAAGCATGGTGATCAACACCTGCGGGTTCATGTTGCAGGCCTGCGAAACCTTGTAGATGATGCGTGCCGCGGTCTCACCAGATGCGCCTGCGTATGCCGCGCAGTAAGAATCCTTCGCCTTGGACTGCGACGTCGTCTTCAGGTCTTTCAGACACACGTACCCTGACCGACACTTCGCGACCTTGCCGTTGAGAAAGCTCTGAATCTGCGCTTCAGACATCGTGCTCTTGTTCGTAAACACGGCATCACTCATGATGTTGCCCGGGTTGAAGCCAGCAAGCGACGTCTTAATGATGCCTGCCTGCGCCGGGTCAGCCGCTACGCGCGTGAGCGACGTCGAGGAGCCGGTCGAAGCGGATGCTGTGGCCAGAGTCGCTGGCGCGACAGTACTGACCACTACAGCAACGGCAGCGACAAAAACGGTCAGGAAACGGGAGATCCTGCGCACGTTCGAAGAGCGGGTAACACGTCGAGACATGGGACTAGTGTGACTGAAGTTGCACAATGATGCCACTGTGGTTCATAAATACGCATAGATACGCGGCGTGTCGCGTAGATTGATCGCCCCTTCGACACGCTCAGGGAGCGAGACAGAGCGGCCTAGAGATCAGCGTGCAGAGACCAGACGCGCTCTGCGGAGCTGGCCCAGGAGAAGGCGCGCGCACGATCCCCCGCCATCACACTGAGGCGTCGAGCGCCCGCGCCGACGGCGTCCGTCACAGCATCCGAAAGCTCTTCCAGAGCAACCAGAGTGCCACCCTCAGAGATCACATCGCGGTGTACACCACTGTCGACAGCGACAACCTGCACACTCAGCGCCATCGCCTCCATCGCACGCCACGGCCATGCCGAAAGCGCGCTTGTCGCGACATAGGCCGATGCCCCTGCGAGCACCGCCGCGCGATCTTCCGGCCCGAGCGCCCCGCGAATGTGTGCACGCCGCTCTGGCA
>DQHP01000136.1 GCA_003524435.1 Microbacterium sp. | reverse complement strand
ACCGTCGTCTGCTTCGTCCTCGGCGCCGGTGTGGGAACGTTCGTGCTGTGGGGAAGCCCCCGGCCAATCGCCGGCGACGGCTCGGTCAGCCTGCCCGCGGCGTTCACCGCTGCCGCCATCGCCGCGGCCTCCTTTGTTATCAGCACATTGCTACATCGTCGAGGCGAGCACGCCGCCATGCCGGGCTGGCAGGTCATCATCTCGTCGGTTTCGGCTGTCGCACTCACCATCGCTTTCGCCGCCGTCACTGCACTCGGTGTCCTTCTTGCGAGTGAAGTTCTCGGCGTCGGACTGCAAGGCCTTGAGCTCCCCGCCCTCGGCGGCGGCATTGTTACTGGCGTCGCAAGCGCGGTCGCGGGCAGACTGGCCTTTGACGCAGGGATCGGACTCACCACGTCTGACCTCGCCACGCTGCTGTTCAGCTATCTCGTGATCGGTACTCTGTTCGCGATGCTCACCGCCGCTGACCCACGCTGGTGGGAAGTGAACTTCTCCCAACTCGGCATCGGTGTGCACGGCTGGGCCTTCAACGGCACTCTTGTGGTCGCCGGCATCCTCATCGTCACTGTCGGAATGTATCTCGGTCGTGACTTGCACCGCATCCGCGGCGACGGCTCGCTCGGACGAATCGCGACGGTCGTGGTGCTGTGGGCAGCGACCGGCGCCGCGCTCGCCGGAGTGGGAATCTTCCCCATTGCACAGAACATCGTCGTACATAACATCGCCGCTGTATCGACGCTCGTGCTGTTCGTCGCGGCAAGCGTCGTCACGACCGCGGTGATGCCGGGACCGCCGCGTCCGCTGCTGATCACGACGGTCGCGGTGGCGCTCATGCTGGTTGCCGCGTTCGTGCTGGCCGATACCTTCAAGCTGTATTCGCTGACTGTGCTCGAAGCGATTGTGATCGGGCTCGGACTGCTGTGGCTGACCACACTCGTGCGCATTCTGGCCGTGCTGACGCCGCAAAGCCCCCGGCCATCGGTGCGTGGCGCGTTGCCGCGACCGGCCACCCGATGAGCCATCTAAAGTGCTGCGGCTACTCGATGAGCCGCACGACCAGATCTGCCCGCCCGGCGGTCGCCGTGATCACTTCCGCATTGCGCTGATCGCTGCCGAGTGATCGTTCGCGTGCCTCTTCTGGCGAGCGGCCGAATCGCTCATGGCGTCGGATGAGTTGGGCAAGACGCTGGTCCTCTGTCGGCGCCAAGAACCACACTTCGTCGACCACATCGCGAGCCTGCGGCCACGGTTGCTGATCCAACAGCAGGTAGTTTCCTTCTGTCACCACAAGAGGCGTTGACACCGAAACGGGGATCGCCGATCCGATCGGCTCCTCGAGGTCGCGGCGAAAGTGCGGTGCATAGATCGTGTCTTCTCGGCCTTCTGCAGCACCGTCGCGCTGAGCGCGAATACGGTGCATCAGCGCCACATAGCCCCACCCATCGAAGGTGTCGTCGGCGCCTTTTCGGTCGTGTCTGCCGAGCGTGTGCAACACCGTATTGGCGAGATGGAAGCCATCCATCGGCACGAGCACCGACAGCTCAGGACCCAGCTCTTCGACGAGTCGCTCGGCGAGGGTGGACTTGCCCGCGCCGGGGGCGCCCGTGATGCCCAGCACAACGCGCTCCCCGCGAAGTGCGGTGTAGCGTGCCCGCTCCACCAATTCGGCAAATGTTTGTTCGGTGATGTTCACGGTGGTCACCGGGTTTCTTGATTGAGGGGGAGTCGTGCGATGGCTGTCAACCAGCTTCGTGGTCCGACATGTGCACACCGCGTCGCGGCGACGTCATTCGCGAAGCGGATTCTGCTCTCGACATCCCGCTCGTGCGCCAGGGCGTAAGCATATGCGCCGTGGAACACATCGCCCGCGCCGAGGGTGTCGACGGCGTCGGTCTGCCGCACCGCAACAGTCCCTTCGGCCCCGGCGTTCCACCACCGCACGGGGTCGGCCCCGGCGGTGGTCACCACTGTCGGCGCGCCTTCCGCCACGAGCTGGGCGGCAGTCTGCTCGGATGTCGATGCATCGGGCACGAGGAAATCAGCGGATGCGACGACATCACTCACACGCATGATGATGTCGGGCATGACGGGCTTCCACCGTCCTGCATCTAAAACGCTCGGCACGCCAGCGGCATGCGTGGCAGAGGCGACAGCTCTGGCCAGGTGCGGGTGATGTCCATCGAGCAGTACGACATCCGCGTCGGCGAGAAGCTGATCCAGCTTGTCGGATGGAGGTGCCGGCGCAACAACAGCCGAAGCATCCCCTCCGACAACCGAGCGCTCACCCGTGGACTCAATGACCATTACCGACGACACCGGCGCAGCATCCACCAATTCCGGCGCGAGGTCGATGACACGCACGCCCACACTCGTGAGTTCGGCGGTGATCGCCTCGGCGATCGGACCGGATCCGAGCGCGGTCAGCAGCGTGGCATCCCCGCCCAGGGCCGCAAATGTCACCGCCGCGTTCGCTGCAGGACCGCCGGCCGCGACGAACTGCTGTGTCGCGGTGATCTTCTCATTGGTTCCCGGTGGGGTCGTGATGCGATGAATGATGTCGAGTGTCGCCAGACCGGCGAACACACCGCGCACGCGCCGTTCAGGCACCCCCGGCCGCCTCAACGTCCGTCGGTCGCTCCGCACCCGTCATCAGCGCCACCACTTCAGACATCGAGCGCTCTTTCGGGTCAACGACAGCCGCACGACGACCGAGACGGTGCACGTGAATGCGGTCCGCGACCTCAAAGACGTGGGGCATGTCATGGCTGATGAGCACGACGGGGATGCCGCGCTCACGGATTGACCGGATCAGCTCGATGACCTGTCCGGACTCGCGCACGCCGAGGGCGGCGGTGGGCTCATCCATGATGATGACGCCCCGACCGAACGCTGCCGCGCGTGAGACTGCGACGCCCTGGCGCTGCCCACCAGAGAGCGTCTCGACCGACTGGGTCACCGACTTGATGCCGATCTTCAGATCGTTGAGGTGCTTCGCTGCTTCTTCACGCATCTTCGGCATATCGAGCCGGCGGAACACGCTGCCCATGATGCCCTTGCGGCGAATTTCGCGCCCGAGGTACAGGTTCGAGGCGATATCGAGTGCGGGGATGACAGCAAGATCCTGGTACACCGTCTCAATGCCGCGCGCGCGTGCATCACCGGTATTGCGGAAGTTCATCACCTCGCCGTTCATCTTGATTTCGCCCTCGTCGGGAACGACCGCTCCTGCCAGTGCCTTGATCAGGCTGGATTTTCCCGCACCGTTGTCGCCAATGACCGCGAGCACTTCGCTGGGGCGCAGGTCAAAGTCGGCACCGTTGATGGCAGTGACATTTCCATACCGCTTCACGAGGCCGCGCGCTTGCAATGCGAGTGGCTGCGTCAGAGTCTGTTCGCTCATGATGCTTCCTTTCTAGCGGGTCGTCTTGCGACGCATGACCTGGTCGACGGCGACAGCGACGATCACGAGGACGCCGGTGGCGATATTCTGGTACAGACTGTCCACCCCGGCGAGGGTGAGCCCGTTGCGGAGTACTCCGACGATGAGCGTTCCAATCAGGGTGCCGAGCACGCCGCCGCGTCCACCGAACAGGCTCGTCCCGCCGATGACCACGGCGGTGATCGTCTCGAGGTTGGCATTTTGATAGGCGTTCGGGTCGGCGTTGGGGATGCGGCCGAGAGCTGCCCAGGCGGCGATCATCGCGATGACGCCGGCAACGATGTAGACCGAGAGGATCGTCCGATTCGTTTTGACGCCGGAGAGCCGTGCGGCGAGAGGGTTGCCGCCCACGGCGTAGACATGCTTGCCCCAGGCTGTCTGGGTCAGCGCGTATCCGACGACGATATAGACGACGAGCATTGCGATCACGCCGTAGGTGGTGCGGAACGATCCGATGTTGAAGCTCGTACCGAGGAAGGTGAGCAGCGGGTCAGATACCGGGTACGTCTCGGACCCGGCGAAGAGCCGCGTTGCCGCGACAATTGCGGTGAAGGCGCCGAGGGTGACGATGAACGGGGGCAATCGCAGCACCGTCACGAGCCCGCCGTTCAGGGTCCCGAGCGCGACACAGACGAGCAACGTGATCAATAAACCGAGCGCGGGACCGACGGCCCCGGAGGCCTGCGCCAGCACGATCGTGCCGAACACGGCGATCGCGCCGATCGACAAATCGATGCCGGCGGTGAGGATGATCAGCGTCTGGGCGACGGCAAGGATGCCGATCACCACCGACTGCTGGAAGATCAGAGAGAAATTGCCCAGCGTGAGAAACCGCGGGGACAAGATGCTGAACACGATGATCGCCACGATGAGGGCGACCGAGGAGCCGAATAGCGGCGCCTGCAGGATGCTTCCCAGACCGCGCCGTGACGTGGTCGCTGTCGGTGCCGGGGTGGCCATGGTGGGTGTCGTCATGAGTTTCGTCTTTCTGCCTGGGGTGGGTTGCCGCCGGGAAGTGGCAACCCACCCTCATGAGTGGCGTTCAGTGACGGGAGCTATCAGCCCCAGCAGTTTTCGGCGCCCCACGTGGTGTCTTCGGAATCGATTCCGTCCACGGGGTTGTCGGTGATGAGCACGGAGCCCGTGTCGTTGAATCCGGCCTTCGGCTTCGTGCCATCGGTCGCGTACGCGACGATGGCTTCGACACCCTGCTCAGCCATCTTCGTGGGGAACTGCATCACGGTTGCGCCGATGACGCCCTTCTTCACGTTCTCGACGCCTGTGCATGACCCATCGATGGAGCCGATGACCACCTGATCCTCGAGGCCCGCTGCGAGGATTGCGGCGTAACCGCCGGCGGCAGCCGGTTCGTTGATCGTGTACAGCGCGTTGGCCTGCGGAGCGCGCTGGAGGAGGTTCTCCATCGCAGTCTGCGCCTTGGTCTGGTCGCCGTTGGTGTCTTCCTTGCCGAGGATTTCAGGTGCGCCCTCTTTGAGGCCGAAGCCTTCGATAAAGCCGTCGTGGCGGAAGGTGTCGACGGTGCCTCCCGGCGTGCCATCGAGCATGAGGATCTGTGGTTCAGCGCCGTCGAGGCTCGCCTTCACCCAGGATCCCTGTGCGACACCGGCTGCGAAGTTGTCGGTGGCGAAGGTGGCATCGACGGCGTCTTCTGGTTCGGTTGCAGTGTCGAGTGCGACGACGATGATGCCCTGATCGCGCGCTTGTTTGATGGCAGAGAGGATGCCGGACGAAGAGTTCGGCGTGATCATGATGCCCTGCACGCCCTGGCTGATGAGGTTTTCGATCGCGGCAACCTGGCCTTCGTTGTCGCCGTCGAACTCGCCTGCCAGTGCGATGAGTTCTGCGCCGTTGGCATCGGCTGCCTCTTGCGCAGATTCGCGCATTTTGACGAAGAACGGGTTGGAATCTGTTTTCGTGATCAGGCCGATTTTGACGTCTGCGTCGGATCCGCCGTCGCCACCACCACCGGTGTCGCCACCGCCACTGCTGCAGGCGGTCGTGCCGAGCAGAACGACGGATGCTGCGAATGCCGCTGCACCGACCAACAGTTTCTTCGAGAGTTTGCTGTTCATCTGAGAACTCCTTCGATCTCGCATGTGATGGACGTCTATGTCCGGCTCTCACCATAAACACACGCAAGCGCATGCGCAAGCGCTTTCGCGAAAGTGATCACAGTGTTATCGTGATGCCGGAGAGGTGCGAGAGCGCCGAGGGAGGACGTAGCCAGCGTGGTGACAATGGATGAGGTGGCTCGGCGCGCAGGCGTCTCACCGAGCACGGTCTCGCACGTCCTCAACAGCACGCGTCGCGTGAATCCCGAGACTCAAGCGCGCGTCGAGCAGGCCGTCGCTGACCTCGGTTATCGACGCAATACTGCGGCCAGAACGCTCGCGGGTGGAAGTTCGCACACCATCGGTTTGGCGATCTCTGGTCTCACCAATCCGTACTTCGGACCGCTGCTGCACGCGATCGAACGCCGAGTTTCTGAGTCGGGATATGTGCTCGTCCTCGGCGACACCCATGACCAGGCGGACATGGAGCAGCGAGTCATAGATTCTCTGCTCGATCGCAAAGTCGACGGACTGATTGTCGCTCCCTCAGCGGGATTCCTCAGCGAAACGGCGCCGCGGATCGCCGCAACCGAGACGCCGCTGGTGCTGATCGACCGCGGCATCGATCTCGACTGCGATCAGGTGCTCCCCGAGAACGCGAAATCTGTTGAGCAGTTGACCGCGCACCTCATCAGTCACGGGCACGAGCGCATCGCCGCGATTGTCGGTCTCGCGGGACTTGACTCAACAGCTGATCGCATCACCGGTTATCGCGAGGCTCTTGAGCAGAAGGGGATCGCGATTGACGAGTCGCTCATCGTCTCGGGTAACTCGAATTCCGAAACCTCTGAGGAGGCGATGGGGGCGCTGCTGGAGCGAAGTGATCCCCCGACAGCCGTGATCAGCCTCAACAACGCGATGACCATCGGCGCATTGCGTGCGGCGCAACGTGCCGGCCGTACGATTCCCGCCGATCTCGCGCTCGCCGCCTACGACGATTTCGAATGGAGCGATCTGTTCCAGCCCGGTTTGACAGCGATTGCACAGGATGTCGGACGCATGGGCCGAGAGGCAGTCGACCTGCTTTTGCGCCGTATCGGCGGCGAGGATGCTCCGTTCGAAAGACACGTTATCGAGACCACCTTCCACCGTCGCACCTCGTGCGGCTGCCCGTCCCTCTGAGAGGACCCTCATGCCTATTGCCACTCCCGAGCAGTACTCCGCCATGATCGACAACGCCAAGCAGCAGGGCTTCGCGTTTCCTGCGATCAACGTGACGAGCTCACAGACGCTCAACGCCGCGCTTCAGGGCTTCGCCGATGCCGAAAGTGACGGCATCATCCAGGTGTCACTGGGCACGGCCCTCTACCTCTCCGGTGCGCGCGTGCAGAATCGTGCAACCGGGTCAAAGGCTCTCGCACAGTATGCGCACGAGGTGGCCAAGGACTACGGCGTGACCATCGCTCTGCACACCGATCATTGTGCCGTTGAGTATCTTGACGACTGGGTCAGGCCGCTGCTGGCCGACTCGATCGAGCGTCGCTCTCGTGGGCTTGACCCGCTGTTTCAATCGCATATGTGGGACGGCTCGGCGGTGCCGTTGGGCGAGAACCTCCGCATCGCTGAAGAGTTGCTCGACCTCAGCACGCAGGCGAACACGATTCTTGAGATCGAGGTGGGAGTCGTGGGCGGCGAAGAAGACGGCATCTCACACGAGATCAACGACGACTTGTACTCGACGGTAGAGGATGCCAGGGCGACGGTGCAGGCTCTGGGAGTCGGGGAGCGCGGACGCTATCTCACCGCTCTCACCTTCGGCAACGTGCACGGCGTCTACAGCCCTGCGACTGTGCACCTGCGTCCGGAGATTCTCGGTGAGATCCAGGCGGCGATCGGTGCAGAGACCGGGCACGAGCGTCCTTTCGACCTCGTCTTCCACGGTGGATCAGGTTCTTCGGCCGAGGAGATCGCCGCGGCCGTCGCCCACGGAGTCGTGAAGATGAATATCGACACGGACACGCAGTATGCGTTTACCAGCACGATTGCCGGGCACATGATGTCGCACTGGGACAAGGTACTCAAGATCAACGGCGGTTACGGCGACAAGAAAGCATATGATCCGCGCACCTGGGGAAAGCCAGCCGAATCAGCGATGGCTGCGCGTGTTCTCGAGGCCGCGCAGCAACTCGGATCGGCGGGCAAAGCACTGCGCTGATCAGCGCTCATGCGCTGCGCTGGTGGGAGCGTTCTCCACCATTCTGCGCGAATACTAGCCCCGAGGTATCCGTCCCTGTCATGATCGAGTGTCAACAGTACGACACAGCACCGCACCGATTCTGTAGGAAAGGACGAAGATGTCCGACCAGGTATTCATCTTTATTGCATTGGGGTTGTATTTCGCCGCGATGCTTGTCATCGGTTATCTGGCGTTCCGCCGGACGAAAGACCACGAGGATTACATGCTGGGCGGGAGGGATCTGCCGCCGTGGGTTGCGGCGCTGAGCGCCGGAGCCTCCGACATGTCTGGCTGGCTGGTTATGGGGCTTCCCGGTGCCATCTACCTCTCTGGACTCATTGAAGCCTGGATCGCCGTCGGCCTGACGATCGGCGCCTACCTGAACTGGCTGCTTGTCGCCCCGCGTCTGCGCGCCTACACCCAGGTGTCGCGCAACTCGATCACGATTCCGAGCTTCTTCGAGAACCGACTGCGGGACTCGTCCAGGCTGCTGCGCATCCTCGCAGGTGTCGTGATCCTGGTGTTCTTCACGCTGTACATCTCTTCAGGCATGGTCGCGGGTGGCTTCTTCTTCGAGAGCTCGTTCAACTCCGACTACCTGCTCGGCATGGCGCTGGTGGCCGGCATCACACTGCTGTACACGCTGTTCGGCGGCTTCCTCGGAGCCTCGTTCACAGACGTCGTGCAGGGGTTGATGATGGTGATCGCCCTGATCGTCGTTCCAATCGCTGCGATCATTGCGGTCGGCGGTTTCGGTGAGGTGGGCGCCTCTCTTGATGCCCTCGCTCCCAATCACCTGTCGCTCATCGGCGGTACGGCACTCACCGGCGGCGTCGTGTTGACCATCATCTCTGGTCTCGCCTGGGGGCTCGGCTACTTCGGCCAGCCGCACATCATCGTGCGTTTCATGGCACTGCGCAATCCGGGTGAAGCAAAGACCGCCCGCCGCATCGGTATGAGCTGGATGATCATCTCCCTCATCGGCGCGGTGTTCTCTGGCATCGTCGGAATCGCCTACATGGCGCAGAAGGGCATCGACCTCACCAACGCCGAAACGGTCGTGCTGGTGATGTCGCAGACGCTGCTGCATCCGTTCATCGCAGGCCTCGTACTGGCCGCAGTGCTCGCCGCGATCATGAGCACGATCTCCAGCCAGTTGATCGTCGCGTCCTCTGCACTTGTGGAAGACCTCTTCAGGGTGGTCAAGAAGGAGCCATCGCCCAAGCTGCTGGTGATGCTCGGGCGCATGACCGTGCTCGTCGTCGGCATCATCGCCGCACTGTTGGCGATCGTGCCGAACGACACGATCCTCGGGCTTGTCTCGTTCGCATGGGCAGGTTTCGGAGCGGCGTTCGGCCCGCTGATCCTGCTGAGCCTTTTCTGGCGCAAGCTCACCAACTGGGGTGCGCTGGCCGGCATGTTCGTCGGTGCCGCCGGCGTCTTCCTCTGGAAGGCGCTTTGGCCAGGACTCTACGAGCTGCTGCCCGGTTTCGTCTTCGCGATGCTCGTTGCCGTCGTAGTGAGCCTCATCACGCACAAGGAAGGCTCCGAGCGGCAGAACGAGATTCTGCAGGAGTTCACTGACACCGGCACGCTGTTGACGGTCAATGGTGTGGGGCGCGGAGCGCGCACCGACCGCATGACTCCCTAGTGAGTTGAAGAGGGGCACGGATGCTGCGGCATCCGTGCCCCTCTTGTGTCCGCCCTTCGCCCGAGACCAGGAGGAACGCCCGAGATCAGGAGGAACGCCCGAGGTCAGGAGAAATCTGCAGAATCCTCCTGATCTCGGGACAAGGTCCTGATCTCGGATGCCGGTACCGGCCGCTACTTAGCGAGGAAAGTCGTCAGTGCGGCGTTGACCTCGTCGGCGTGTGGTGGCGTCGATCGGCAGGATGTTATCTGCCGTCCCGTGCAGGATCGCCTGAGGCATCCGATCGCAAAAATAGGGCATCTGCCAGATGTCTGAGGGGTGCCTTAGAAAGGAGTGTAGACGTACCGCATCTCTCCAAGGAGTCGCCATGTACGAAGACCCGTATTACACCCACGCAAGAATTGTCGACGAGCAGAACCGCGCCGCCCGCGAGCTCGAGCGTCGCCGTTGGATGCTGGATCATCCGTCCCAGATCGTTCGACACGAGCCCGGGTTGATCGCTTTTGTGAAGCGAGTGTTTCGCGGTCAAAAGAGCACCTCGCAGGCGACTGCCGCTGCACCCGCGATCACGCCAGGGGACAGTCCGCGTGTTATTCGCGAACAGTCCGAACAGCCAGCAGAGCCCACGCAGCCCGCACAGTCGGACCAGCCCACACGGCCAGCACAGCCGGTGCACGCGCGGTGAAATCACGCGCGATGAGCTCACCCGCGACAGGGATCGCCGACCGCAATGTCCGCAGTGCGTGGCACCATTATGGGGTGACGGTTCCCACGGACAGCACGGCGATGGTGGGTCGCGCCGACGACCTCGCCGAGCTGCGCCGCGCCTT
>DQHP01000180.1 GCA_003524435.1 Microbacterium sp. | reverse complement strand
CAGAGCGATCGCCGCGAAGCCGATGCCCCCTGCGGCTCCTGCGCCGGGGCTGGCCGCAGCATCCGCCGCAGGCACGGCAAACGCGTGCTCCTCGCCCGACAAGATCTCGACGAAATGAGCGAGCGCGGAATCCAGCGCAGTGACGTCATCAGATGACGCCCCCTTCTGCGGCCCGAACACTGCCGCGGCGCCCTGGGCGCCGAGCAGCGGATTGTCGACATCACTGGCCAGGATAAGTTCCACCTCGGCCAGGCGTGAGTCAAGACCGGAAAGGTCAGCGGTCGCGAGTTGCGCCAACGCGGCACCGCCGAGAGGCACGTCGTCACCGTCGGCGGAAAGAAAGCGCGCGCCCAGTGCCTGCAAGAAACCAGCCCCGCCATCGGTGGAGGCGCTGCCACCCACACCCAGCACGATGCGCTGGCATCCGGCATCCAGGGCTGCGCGCACCAGCTGGCCCGTGCCGAGACTCGTCGCACCCGTGGCATCCTTCTCTCCCCCGGGAAGCTGATCCAGCCCCGACGCCCGGGCCATCTCGACCACTGCCTCGGCGCCGCGCACAGCGAAATCGGCCTCGATCAACACGCCCGTCGGCCCTGCGACCGATACGACCTGACGTTCGTAACCGGCGGCAAGCGCAGCATCCAGAGTTCCCTCGCCACCATCAGCGACAGGAATGGCGATGACCTCGATCGACGGATCGACGCGATGGGCCCCCGAGGTGAACCGTGCGGCTACCTCGGGGGCCGTCAACGACCCTTTGAATTTGTCCGGGGCGATGACCAGTTTCATGTCAAACCTTTGCGAGAGAGAGGATCGCGGTGGGCGCATCCTCGGCGGTGCTAGCGAGCTCTTCGAACTCATTCACGTTATCGAGTTCGGTGCCCATAGCGATGTTCGTCACTCGCTCGAGGATAACCTCGACAACCACCGGAACGCGATGCTCGTTCATGAGATTCTGCGCCTCAGCGAAAGCGCCCGCCAGGTTCTCGGGACGCTCCACGCGGATCGCCTTACAGCCAAGACCTTCGGCCACTTTGAGATGATCGACGCCATAGCCATTCGTTTCGGGAGAGTTGATGTTGTCGAACGCGAGCGACACCTCGAAGTCCATCTCGAAACCGCGCTGTGACTGACGGATCAGACCCAGGTAGCTGTTGTTGACCACGACATGGATGTACGGCAGCTGGTGCTGCGCGCCCACGGCGAGCTCTTCGAGCATGAACTGGAAGTCGTAGTCACCAGACAGCGCAACAACGGTCTCGCCCGGCTTGCCGCGCACGACGCCGAGAGCCGCAGGACCAGTCCAGCCGAGAGGCCCTGCCTGCGCGGCGTTGATCCATTTGCGCGGGCCGAACACGTGCAGCATCTGCGCTCCGGCGATCTGCGACAGTCCGATCGTCGAGACGTAGGTGACGTCTTCGCCGAAGGCGCTGTTCATCTCCTGGTAGACGCGCTGCGGCTTGATCGGCACGTTGTCGAAGTTCGTCTTGCGCTGCAGCGTTGCCTTGCGCTCACGCATCTCGGCGACCCAGCTCGAGTAGTCCGGCAGCGTGCCAGCGTCGCGACGTTCGCGGGCAACTTCGAGGAACGCGTCGATGGCTGCGCCAGCATCCGAAGCGATGCCGAGGTCGGGGGCGAAGACGCGACCAATCTGGGTGGGCTCCACATCGACGTGCACGAACTTACGGCCCGCGGTGTATTTGTCGATCGAGCCGGTGTGGCGGTTGGCCCAACGGTTGCCGATGCCGAGCACGAAGTCGCTGGCCAAGAATGTCTGGTTCGCGTAGCGGTGTGCAGTTTGCAGACCCACCATTCCGGCGTTGAGCTCGTGGTTGTCGGGGATCGTGCCCCAGCCCATCAGCGTGGGAACCACGGGAACACCCAGCGTCTCTGCGAGCTCGACCAGGCGAGCAGAAGCGCCCGCGTTGATCACGCCGCCACCCGAGATCAGTAGCGGATGCTCGGATGCCACGAGCATGTCGATGGCCTTCTCGGCCTGGATGCGGGTGGCCGAAGGGTTCACTACGGGCAGCGGTTCGTACGCGGCGATGTCGAATTCGATCTCGGTCATCTGCACGTCAATCGGGAGGTCCAGCAGCACCGGACCCGGGCGACCAGAGCGCATCAGCTGGAATGCCTTCTGGAATGCGCCAGGCACCTGCGCCGCTTCCATGACCGTCATCGCCATCTTGGTCAACGGCTTCGCGATCGACTCGATGTCGACGGCCTGGAAGTCTTCCTTGTGCAACTTCGAGGTCGGCGCCTGGCCGGTGATGCAGAGGATCGGCAGCGAGTCAGCCCACGCGGCATACAGCCCCGTGATCATGTCGGTGCCGGCCGGGCCGGAGGTTCCGATGCAAATACCGATGTTGCCGTCTGCAGCACGGGTGTAGCCGTCGGCCATGTGGGATGCGCCCTCGACGTGACGGGCGAGGGTATGCCGGATGCCGCCGTTGGCGCGCATCGCAGAGTAGAAGGGGTTGATCGCGGCCCCTGGCAGGCCGAACGCCTCAATGGCGCCCTCCTTCACCAGGATCGCGACGGCGGCATCAACCGCACGCATTCGGGTCATGATTTTCTCCTGAGTCTGATTCGTCGGGTCAGCTGCGTCCGCCGAAGGCGGCGGTCAGCTTAAAGAGCCCGGAATGGTCAAGCCCGCCGTCACCCTGCTGCACGGTCGAGCCGACGAGCTGAGCCACGTGGGCGCCGAGCGGAATGGTGATGCCGGCCTGTCGCGCAGCCGCAGTGATGATGCCCATGTCCTTGTTGTGGAGGGCGAGGCGGAAGCCGGGCGTGAAGTCGCGATCGAGCATCTTCTGGCCCTTCTGCTCGAGAACCTTGGATCCGGCGAGGCCGCCACCGAGCACCTTGAGCGCAGCATCCATGTCGACGCCGTGCGCCTCGAGGAAGATGACCGCTTCAGCAAGTGCCTGGATGTTGACTGCGACGATGAGCTGGTTAGCAGCCTTCACCGTCTGGCCGGCCCCCGCGGGGCCGACGTGGACGATCGTCTTTCCGACGGTCTCAAGAATCGGAAGGGCTGCGGCGAAGTCCTCGGCGGTGCCGCCGACCATGATCGACAGGACGGCGTCGATCGCCCCCTGCTCGCCACCGGAGACCGGAGCGTCGACCGCGCGGAGCCCTGCCGCGACGGCTTCTTCAGCGAGTTCCTTCGCGACGTCGGGGCGGATGCTGGAGGCATCGATCCACAGTGCACCCTGCTTGGCATTGGCGATGATGCCGTCTTCACCCTGCGCCGCAGCGGCGACGTCGGGCGAATCGGGAACCATGGTGATGATGACGTCGGCATCCTTGACCGAATCAGCGATGCTGCTGGCACCCTGGCCTCCGGCGGCGATGACCTCGTCGATGCGGTCTTGCGTGAGGTTGAAACCGGTGACCGAGTGACCTGCGTTGATGAGGTTCTTGGCCATGGGCAGGCCCATGATTCCGAGGCCGATGACGGTGATGTTGCTCATGATGTTCCTTTGCTAAGTAGGTGGGGGTTAGCGCGCTGCGCTGGCTGCGTTCTCGACGGTCCGACTGTCTGTGAGCCAGTCGAACGCGGTCTCAATGGGGGCCTTGTACTCGAGTCCGATATAGCCGGAGTAGCCGAGTTCCTGGCTGCGCGTGATCCATGCGTCCAGGGGAAGGGTTCCGGTGCCGGGGGTGCCGCGGCCGGGGTTGTCGGCGATCTGGATGTGTCCGAACGACGCCGCGTGGGCCTCGATCACGGCGGGCACATCGTCGCCGTTGACGGCGAGGTGGTAGAAGTCGGCGAGCAGCTTGATGTTGCGCGCGCCGGTCGCGCTTTCTACGTGTTCGATGACATCGAGCGCGTCTGCAGCGGTGCGCAGCGGATAACGGTCGGCACCGCTGACTGGTTCGACCAGCACTGTTCCGCCGATCGCCGCGACCGCCTCGGCAGCGGCCGCGAGGTTCTCTACTGCGACAGCATCCTGCACCTGCGGGTCGACCCCCTCGATGCGATTTCCGTACAGCGCGTTGAAGCCCTTGGTGCCGAGAGTGTCGCCGATGCCGGCCACCACGGCGAGGTTGTCGCGGAGCTCTTTGCCGCGTGCCGGCCACGAGACCAGTCCGCGGTCGCCGCCCGGCATGTCACCAGCATTGAAGTTCAGGCCGGATAGACGCACACCCGCGTCGCGGACGGCCGTGACGAACGCATCGACATCGCGATCTGCCGGGACGGAGGTGGCAAATGGCCACCAGAACTCGACGGCGTCGAAGCCGGCGGCCTTCGCTGCAGCGGGGCGATCGAGAAGCGGGAGCTCGGTGAGCAGAATCGAGCAGTTCACGGTGTAGGTCATCGACGACTCCTTCGTCTAGTTGACTTGCGTTTGGTTATCTTCCGTATCGTGGAAGTAAGTTTCTGCTAGATGAAAGCTTACGAGAGGTCGGTGCAGGTGTCAACGCCCATCTGGCTCCCGACCCGCCTGAGATCAGGAGAAGGCGCCCAGATCAGGAGGGATCTGCAGATCTGTCCTGATCTGGAGCGAATCTCCTGATTTCGGGCATGCAAAAGCGCCCCTCACGTTGACGCAAGAGGCGCTCGCAGGCACGCGCGCCTAGGTCAGGCGGATCTGCCGGTTGACGTCCTTGTACAGCAGATAGCGGAACGGCCCAGGGCCGCCGGCGTAGCAAGCCTGCGGGCAGAACGCGCGTAGCCACATGAAGTCGCCCGCCTCCACTTCGACCCAGTCGTCGTTGAGCCGGTACACGGCCTTACCTTCGAGCACGAACAGCCCATGCTCCATCACATGCGTCTCGGCAAAGGGAATGGAGCCGCCAGGCTGGAACGTCACGATGTTGACGTGCATGTCGTGGGCGAGGTCGTCCGGATCCACGAACCGCGTCGTCGCCCACGCACCATCAGTACCCGGCATCTCGCGCGGCTTCACGTCCTGATCGCGAGTGACGAAGGATGCGGGCACCTCAATGCCGTCGACCTTCTCATACGCTTTGCGCACCCACTGGAATCCCACAGGCTCTGCCCCATCATTGCGCAGCGACCATTCTTCCCCTGGAGCAAGGAAAGCGTAGCCACCCGCCGCGAGCACGTGCTTTTCCCCGGCAAGAGTCAGCGTCAGCTCTCCCGCGGTGACGAAAACAACATTCTCTACGCCCGCTTCAGGCTCGGGCCGCTCGGCGCCACCACCAGGGGAAATCTCCACAATCAGCTGCGAGAAAGTCGTCGCAAACCCGGCGATCGGCCGCGCGATGATCCACGAACGAGTGCCGGTGAATCCGGGAAGGTTGCTCGTGACGATGTCACGCAGCACACCCTTCGGGATGACCGTGTATGCCTCTTTTACGATCGCACGGTCGGTGAGCAGTTCGCTCTGGCCGGGCAGTCCGCCGGCCGGGGTGTAGTAGCCCATAATTCTCCTCAGGTAGTCATTTAGGCACGAGCGTGCGCAAGCCGCGGATGCGCGAGCGCCGTCAACGTAGCGACGTCGATGCCAATGTCTTCGGCGACCTCATCGCCGCCGATCGCCCCACACTGCACGCCGCGCAGCACGAACCACGCCAGCGCACGAGCGGTGGCCGGCTCGTCGAGCACCGCGCCAGGTTTCTGGTCGATGTAAGCACTGAGCCGAGCCGCCGCCTCAGGGTAGCCCTCGCGGTAGAACGCATACGTCGCGAGATAGCGGGTGGACAGTTGGTGGGCGTGCAGATCCCAGCCCTGATAGAAACCGCGCTCGAGCGAGCGGCGCACAAGCCGCGCGTGCAACGCCCATGCTTCGGCGGCGCGCTCCCCCAGAGGCAGAATGTTCGTCGAGCCATCAGAGAGACGGATGCCGGTACCCGCTGCCGCCAGTTGCATAACCTCTTTCGCAAGGTCGGCGACGGGATGCTCCATCGACTGTTGCGCGGCAGAGATACCGAGCGAGGCACTGTAGTCATAGGTGCCATAGTGCAGCCCGGAGATGCGGCCCGGAGCCGCCAGTACCAAGCGTGCGAGCGAAGATCGTCCGTCCGCGCCGAGCACGAGCTGCGGCGTCTCGACCTGCACCTCGAAGCGAATTCTGCCATCGGAAAGTCCGTGCCCGCGTTCGATGGCGGTAGCGGCATCCACCATCGCTTCCACCTGCGCGACGGTTGACACCTTCGGCAACGTGAGGACGAGGCCGTCCGGAAGTCCTCCCGCATCGATCAGCCCGCCAATGAAGAGGTCGAGGGTGCGCAGCGCGCGAGCACGAGTCGGCTTCTCGAAGCATTTGAAGCGGATGCCGATAAAAGGCGGAGCAGTGCCCGCGGCAACAGCAGCGGACACCTGGGCTGCCGCATTCGCGACGTCGAGGTCTTCGGCATCGCCACGGTCGCCGTAGCCGTCTTCGAAGTCCAGCCGCAGGTCCTCAATGGGCTCGGTCTCGAGCTTCGTGCGTACTCGCTCAGCCACGGGCGCGGCGAGTGACTCATTGATACCGACCTGGACGGCCAACTGCTCGAGCCCACCGGCATCGTCAACCGCGGCGAGCGCGTCAGCGCCCCAGCGAGCAGCGAGATCCGTCGCGAACAGGTCGGCGGGCACATAGACGGTGTGCACGGGCTGGCGGGTACCGTCGTCACCGGGGTACACAGACTCCAGCAGTTCGTCGGTGCCGACGAGTCGCTCTTCAATGCGGGCGAGGTCAGCGGCGCTCAGCACGCCACTCATGCGCGGAACCCGCGGGGGATCTGGATGGCCATGCGCCATTGCTCCTTCGGTATGGTGCTCGTACAAATTCACTATGTGGATAATAACCTCCACAATGCGGAAGTTCAAGAGCTGCGTGCGGCACCTCTTGCCATCAAACCACCCCTCCGCATGAATGGGATAGCCTGTTCGACAGATCGTTTCCGCCATGCGGATACTTCAGAGGAAAGGTTCGCTAATGGCTGCAGGAACACCCGACGGCGTTAAGTCCGTCGCCCGCGTCTTCGACTTGCTCGAACTCATCGCCGATGCCGGCGGAGATGTCACGCTCAGCGAGCTGTCCACTTCGGCTGATCTGCCGTTGCCCACAATCCACCGACTGCTGCGCACACTCGTTTCACTGGGCTACGCTCGCCAGCTCGCCAACCGTCGATACGCCCTCGGGCCGCGGCTTGTGCGCCTCGGCGAAGTCGCCAACAAGAAGTTCGGCCAGATCGCGATGCCGCAGCTGAAAGAGCTCGTCGAGCGGCTCGGCGAAACGTCGAACCTCGCCACGATCGACGGTGACCGCGTGGTCTACGTCTCACAAGCCCCATCGCCGCACGCGATGCGCATGTTCACCGAGGTGGGCCGCCGCGCGCATCTGCACTCCACGAGCGTCGGCAAGGCCATCCTTGCGCGCATGGACGACGCCCAGGTGCGCGACATCGTCGCCCGCACAGGGATGCCCGCAAACACCGAGCGCACGATCACCAGCATCGACGCGCTCCTGGCTGATCTGTCATTGACTCGCGAACGCGGTTACGCGATCGACGACGGCGAGCAGGAGATTGGCGTCCGCTGCTATGCAATGGCCGTTCCCGATATGCCTACCCTCACCGCCGTCTCGGTTTCAGGCCCCATCGCTCGCGTTGACGACGCATTCGCCGAGCGGGCGATCCCCGTGCTCCGCGAAGTTGTGGACGAGATCTCCTCTCTCGCCACGCCTGCGTAACTCTCGCTTCGCGAATACGCCCCCTTGACCGGGGGCGCTGATCGGCCTACGCTTTCCGTATAACAACATTTAGTTTCCGGATGCTGGAACTAGTGTACGCGGCCCGAGAAGCATAGACTCGCACCAACCGAGACAGAGCCGGATGCTGCACCTCCATCGCCGGATCTGAGGAGACCATCGTATGAATGACATCGCCGTCAACGTCAACGGGGAGCGCCGCAATCTTGCGGGAACCGCCTCACACACCACTGCGCTCGACTGGTTGCGCGACACCGGGCTCTCCGGAAGCAAAGAAGGCTGCGCCGAGGGCGAGTGCGGCGCCTGCGCCATGCTGCTGGCAACCCCTACGGCCGACGGCGGCACAGCCTGGACGCCGGTCAACGCATGCCTCGTCCCGGTGTACGCCCTCAACGGCCAGGAGATCATCACTGCCGAAGGCCTCGGCGACCCCGAGTCGTTGCACCCTGTGCAGGAGAAGCTCGCTGAAGCGGGAGGATCACAGTGCGGCTACTGCACCCCCGGATTCGCCTGCAGCATGGCGGGTGAGTATTACCGCGGTGATCGCGAAGCGGCGGGCGAGACGCAGCACGAGGCCGAATGCCCTGCGCACGACGCAGAGCATGGCCCGAACGGCTTCGACCTGCACGCGCTCAGCGGAAACCTCTGCCGCTGCACGGGCTACCGCCCGATCCGCGATGCGGCTTACTCTCTTGGTACGCCCGACGACGCCGACCCACTCCAGCAGCGCCTCTCGCAGCCGGCACCAACTCCGGTCCCCATTGACGCCGAGGTCAACGGCTCGCGCTTCGTGCGCCCCGCCACCCTCGACGAGACCCTCCGGCTATTGAACGACGAGCCAGATGCCCTCCTCGTCGCGGGCTCGACCGATTGGGGAGTCGAGGTCAACATCCGCGGCCGTCGCGCACCATTCGTCGTCGCGATCGAACAACTCGACGAACTGCGCACGCTCACCGTCACAGACGACGAGATCGAGATCGGAGCGGCAATGACGCTGACCGAGGTCGAAACGCGCCTGGGCGGCGATGTGCCGCTGCTGACTCAGTTGATTCCGCAGTTCGCCTCGCGTCTGATTCGCAACCGCGCCACGTTCGGCGGCAACCTCGGCACCGGCTCCCCTATTGGCGACGCCCCTCCGGCGCTCCTCGCTCTGGGTGCGCGTCTGGTGTTGGCATCCGTCGACGGCGAGCGCGAAGTCGACCTCGCCGAGTACTTCACCGGCTATCGCCAGAGTGTGCGCAATTCGAACGAGCTGATTCGCGCCGTGCGCATTCCGTTGCCACTGGCGAAGGTGACCGCCTTCCACAAGATCGCGAAGCGTCGCTTCGATGACATCTCCAGCGTCGCCGTCGCATTCGCCCTCGACATCGAAGGCGGAATCGTCACAGCTGCGAAGATCGGCCTGGGCGGTGTCGCTGCGACACCATTGCGCGCTCGCGCCGCAGAAGAGGCGCTGATCGGACAGCCGTGGAACGTGGCCACCGTGCGCGCAGCATCCGAAGTTCTGGGCGGGGAAGGCACACCGATGTCTGACCACCGCGCAAGCTCGGAATATCGCTCACTCATGCTCAACACCGCGCTGTTGAAGCTCTACAGCGCGACCGTCATCGAGTCGAAGGAGGTATCGGCATGAGCGCTCTCGCCGATCGTCCCGCAAACCCCATCGTCGGACACCGTGCCCCGCACGAAAGCGCTGCGTTGCACGTAACCGGCGCCGCGATGTACACCGACGACCTCGCCGCGCACACCGCCGGCGTGCTCACCGCCTGGCCGGTGCAGTCGACCAACGCGCATGCGAAGGTCACCGTCGATGTCTCCGGCGCCTACGAAGTACCAGGTGTCGTATGCGTTCTCACCGCCGACGATGTGCCCGGTGTCAACGACGCAGGCATCAAGCACGATGAGCCGCTCTTCCCCACCGAGGCGATGTACTACGGGCACGCCCTGGTGTGGGTGCTCGGCGAGACACAGGAGGCTGCGCGACTGGGCGCCGAGGCCGTGCAGGTCGAATACGAGCCTCTCCCCTCGCTGATCACCGTGCAAGATGCGATCGACGCCGAGTCCTACCAGGGCATCGCTCGTACCGTAAAGCGCGGCGACGCGGCATCCGCTCTGTCGACGGCAGCGCATGTCTTCGAAGGCGTGAGTGAGTTCGGCGGCCAGGAACACTTCTATCTCGAGACGCAGGCATCACTCGCGATCCGCGATTCTGAGGGTCAGTACTTTGTGCAGTGCTCGACACAGCACCCCTCTGAGGCGCAGGAGATCATCGCGCATGTGCTGAACATCACTTCCAGTGAAGTGACCGTGCAGTCCCTCCGTATGGGCGGCGCGTTCGGCGGCAAAGAGATGCAATCGCACGGGTTTGCGGCGATCGCAGCGCTCGGCGCCAAGCTCACTGGCCGCCCCGTTCGCCTGCGCTTGAACCGTACGCAAGACATCACGATGACGGGCAAGCGCCACCCCTTCCACATCTCCTGGAAGGTCGGCTTCGACGAGAACGGCCTCCTGCAGGGGCTCGATACTGTGCTCACCTGCGACGGCGGCTGGAGCCTTGATCTGTCAGAGCCGGTCCTCGGTCGCGCGCTCTGCCACCTCGACAACTCCTATTGGATTCCCAACGTGCACGCGTATGGACGCATCGCCAAGACGAACAAGACGTCGAACACGGCGTTCCGTGGTTTCGGCGGTCCGCAGGGTGTGTTTTTGATCGAAGACATCCTCGGCCGCGTCGCCCCTGCGCTGGGCATCGACCCGATGGAGCTGCGCGAGAAGAACTTCTACGCTCCCGGCCAGTCGACCCCGTACGGTCAGCTCATCAAGGATGCTGACCGACTGGGCACGATCTGGAATCAACTGCGCGACGAAGCTGACATCGATGCGCGGCGCGCGGAGATCGACGCGTTCAACGCCGCCAGCCCGCACCTCAAGCGCGCGCTGGCGATGACGCCGATCAAGTTCGGTATCTCATTCAACTTCGCCGCCTTCAACCAGGCCGGAGCTCTCGTGCACGTCTATAAGGACGGTTCGGTTCTCATCAACCATGGTGGCACCGAGATGGGCCAGGGCCTGCACACGAAGATGATGCAGGTCGCGGCCACAGCGCTCGGGCTGGAACTACATCAAGTGCGCCTTGCGCCGACTCGCACGGACAAGGTGCCGAACACTTCGGCGACTGCCGCGTCGTCGGGTGCCGATCTCAACGGCGGTGCGGTCAAGAACGCGTGCGAGCAGATTCGTGAGCGGATGGCCGCGGTAGCCGGACGACTCCTGAACGTTGACGAGCGCGATGTGACCTTCTCCGGAGGGCACGTGAGCGGTCTCGGCAGCCCGCAGTCAATGACTTTCGCCGAGGTCGCCGAGGCGGCATACCTGCAGCGCGTGCAGCTGTTCGCCGCCGGTTACTACCGGACCGAAGGTCTGCACTGGAACCCAGACATCATGCAGGGCTCGCCCTTCAAGTACTTCGCGTACGGCGTCGCGGCATCCGAGGTCGAGGTCGACGAGTTCACCGGCGCCTACACCGTGCGCCGCGTCGACATCGTGCATGACGTGGGCGACTCACTCTCACCGATGCTCGACATCGGTCAGATCGAAGGCGCATATGTACAGGGTGTCGGCTGGCTGACGCTCGAAGAGTTGCGCTGGGATGAAAGCGATGGCCCAAACCGTGGCCGTCTGCAAACGCAGTCGGCGTCGACGTACAAGCTGCCAAGCTTCTCGGAGATGCCCGCGGAGTTCAACGTGCGTCTCTTCGAGAACGCGCGCGAAGATGGTGCGGTCTACGGCTCCAAAGCTGTCGGCGAGCCGCCGTTCATGCTCGCGTTCAGCGCGCGTGAGGCGATCCGTGACGCGGTTGCCGAATTCGGTCCCCAAGGGCACAGCGTCGAACTTGGGTCGCCCGCGACGCCAGAGGCCGTGTTCTGGGCGGTTCGTGCAGCGCAGCAGGCGACGGCGGATGCTGCGCCCA
>DQHP01000100.1 GCA_003524435.1 Microbacterium sp. | reverse complement strand
CGCTCGTCGTGAAACCCGACACCGGCGGCTCCAGCGTGGGCGTGAGCGTCGTGCGCTCGGCGCCGCAGTTACGCGCCGCGCTCGATGAGGCGTTCCTCCTCGACCCTGTTGTTCTGCTGCAGCCACTCGTCCACGGGCAAGAGATCAGTATCGGCGTTTGGACAGACGATGCGGGGTCCATGCACGCGACCGGAGCATCTCTGCTGCACCTGCCCGACGGCGAAGCCGCTTTCACCTATGCCCATAAATATGAGGATGCCGGGGGATGGCTGGAGATTCCTGCGCAGCTGCCTGCGCAGCAGTTGGCCGAGCTGCAGAAGGTCGCGCTCGAGACTGCTGCTGCTGTGGGCGTCGAAGGCCTCGCCCGCGTCGACGTCTTCGCGACCGAAGACGCGATCCTCCTGAATGAGATCAACACCATGCCAGGGCTTCGTCGGCACTCGCACTTCCCTCGCCTGGTGGCCGCGAGCGGAACGTCATACGACGACCTGCTCGATAGCCTCGTGCGGCAGGTGGCGCGCACGCGCGCCGCGGCATGAGCGCGGGCATCCCCGCGCACGGGGTACGGAAACTCCCTCGCCACCGGTGATCTCCGAGGGGAATTCCCTACTTCACCCACCGGGTGGGGCGCCACCCAGCTGGTAGTGATCCGGACGGCCTAGAATCGGCGGTATGGCTCAGCGCAATACGTGGCAGCGCGAGCGAGTGCGTGATGCACTCGCCGATGCGCAGGGTTTCGTGAGCGCGCAGAGTCTGCACGCCACACTCCGTGAAGAGAACACCGGCATTGGCCTCGCGACCGTTTACCGCGCCCTCGCGGGGCTCGCGTCGTCTGGGGATGCCGATTCGCTGCAGAGTCCCGAGGGTGAAGCGCTGTACCGCGCGTGCTCGAGCGAGGGGCATCACCATCACCTCATCTGCCGCTCCTGCGGCCTGACCGTCGAGATCGAAGCGAAGGATGTCGAGTCCTGGGCGCACCGGACCGCATCGCTACACGGCTTCACCGCCGCAGAGCACGTCGTCGACATCTTCGGCCTGTGCACCCCGTGCACTAACCGTCGCGCCGCGGAAGGTGCCGCGTGAGCACTGGCACGTCGCCGCGGACGCCGCCGTCGGCAGCCTCAGGGTCCGCGAAACCGGGCTCAGGGAGCCGGGGAACGGGGCGTGCACCGCGAGATTCCGGGGGCGTGAAGCGCGCACCGTGGATTGCGCTCGCAGCTGGCGTCGTCATCATCGTGGCGCTATTCCTCATCGACTGGCTTGCGCCCGCGCTGTTTCCCGAGGCTCTGCCTGACCGTGCTCAAGACGGGCTGACGCTCGCACTGAGCGTGCTCATCGAGGCGTTGCCGTTCGTCGTGCTCGGCGTCGTGCTCTCGATCGTCGTGCAGGTCTGGTTGCCGCCCGACCTCATTCACCGTTGGTTGCCGCGCAGCGGTTGGGCCCGGCGCGCAGTGCTGTCACTGCTGGGGATGCTGATCCCCGTGTGCGAGTGTGGGAACGTCCCTTTCGCCCGCGGACTCATGATGCGCGGCCTCGCTCCCGCCGAAGCGATGACCTTCCTTATCGCCGCGCCCATCGTCAACCCGATCGTGATCATCACCACCCACGCCGCGTTCGGCTGGGACGGTGGAATTCTCGTCGCTCGTCTCATCGGCGGCTACCTGATCGCGAACCTCATCGGCTGGATTTACAGTCGCCACCCCGACCCGGATGCTCTGCTGACGCAGCAGTTCACGGCTACCTGCGAGCGCGTTCAGCACGAGCACGGCACTCCAACGCGCCGTAGCCTCACACAGTTCCTCGTTGAACTGCGGGCAGTGATGCCGGCGCTGGTGATCGGGTCTGCGCTCGCCGGAGCCGTGCAGGTGTTGATTCCGCGTGACGTGCTGCTCGAGATCGGCTCTAATCCGGTGCTGTCGATCGTTGCGATGATGGCGCTCGCGATGACTGTGGCGATCTGCTCGAACGTTGACGCCTTCTTCGCCCTTTCCTTTGCCTCCACCTTCTCTTCGGGCGCGCTGATCGCGTTCTTGCTGGTCGGTCCGCTCGTCGACATCAAGATGCTCGCGCTCCTGCGCACCACTTTCACCGCCCGCACCCTCGCCGGCGTCGTCGCTGTGGTGCTGATGAGCGCGTTCGCCATCGGGATCGGGGTGAACGTTTTTGGCTGAGCCACTAAAGTTCCGCGCCGCCGCCTCCCGCTGGCTGGGCCTTGGTCTTGCCGTCGTCATCTCGATCGTCACCCTGGGCCTCGCGATTACCGGGCAACTCACGCTCTACATCGCCCCCGAGTCGATCTGGTTCGCCTGCGCTGGAGCTGTTGTTGTGCTCGCTGGCGCCGTGTGGTCATTCGCGCTCCCGCTCGGTGACGAAGCCGATCACGGACATGACCATGGGGATGCTGTCGGGCATGCTGGCGACGAGGGTGTCGAGGCTGCGGCATCCTCGCGCCAACGTCTCACGACAATCGGTACGATCACTGCCGGCGTTGTCGCCAGCGGCGTGGTCGTCGCAGCGCTCGTGTTGCCGGCGACGTCACTGTCTGTCGAACTCGCCATGTCGCGCTCGGATGCCAGCGGCGTGCTGTTTGCCGGCGCCGATACCCCCACGCTCGGTGTCGCCGACACCACGACCTTCGGGATCGGGGAGTGGTCAAGTGTCTTCGCCACCGCAACGCGCCCAGAAGCCTATGACGGCTCGACCGTCACGCTGACGGGTTTCGTCACTCCCGGTGAGAATGCGGATGCGGTGAACCTCACCCGCATGATCATTACGCACTGCGTGATTGATGCGCAGCCGGCAGCGGTGCCTGTGGGCATTGACGCAAAGGCATTCGGAACCGGGCAGTGGATCGAAGTGACCGGCACCGTCAAGGCGGATGAAGACGGAGCGCTACGGGTCGTTCCGACCTCAGCGGTCGCGATCGATGAGCCGGGGGATCCTTATGAGTACTGAGGACTCCCAGCCCGCCCCGCGCACAAGGGCAGAGGCTCGCGCCGCGCGTGCGGCGGAAGAAGCCGCTGCCCAGGGTGTGCCAGAGGTTCCGGCGGCTCCTGAGGATGACTGGCTTCGGCTGCCTCCGGTCGTTCAGCCTGTAGAAGCGCCCGACGACGAGCCGTCTCCCGTCGCGTTGCGCGAGCACAACGAGACGAAGCACGTTGAGCCGCCGTCAGCGAGTCGAGGCGAGAGTCCGCCGAAGGATCGCCGCTTCCTCTATACCGTCCTCGGCGTCGTGGGCGTGCTCGCGGTCGTCGCTGGCGGGCTCGGCGTGGTGAGCCTTCTCCAGGGGCCTCGCGTCAGCCAGGTGCAGGTCGATGCGGCTGAGGCGATTGATGTCTCCGGTAGCCGGGTCATCCTGACCGCGAACCAGTCTCTCCAGGGGATTGACGAATCTCAGGTCGCAATCGACCCGGCAGTGCCGTTCACCATAGATGCCGCGGGTCGCAACGTCGGAATTCGCTTCACCGTTCCGCTTGATGATGCCACCGACTACACCGTCCGGGTCGCCGACGTCGTGGGTGCGGGTGGGGGTCCAGCATCCGATCTTCAGACATCTTTCACGACGCCGGCTGCAGAGATATTCCTGCTCAACCGCGGTGAAGACGACGACAAAATCTTCCGTACCAACCTCGCGGGCGACGGCGTCCCGGTCTTCACGCACCCGCGCATTAACGACTACCGCGCAACGCCGACGCGCCTCGTTGTGGCGGTCGAAGAGAAGGAAGGATCGCGCATCCTTGTGATGGATCGCGAGGGCGAGAACTTGCGTGAACTCCCGCTGCCGGGTGACGGCCACGTTGGCTCGGTGCAGGTGTCTGATCGTGGTGGCCTGGTCGGCTATATCTACTCTGATCGTGAGATCAGCGAGGACAGTGGGCGGGCGAGCGTGCTCGTTACGCAGTCGATCACCGGTGACGATAAACCGCGAATCGTCGAAGTGGGCGAAAAGGAAGCCAGTATCGCTGAATGGCAGTTCGTGCCGGACTCGGCCGCTCTGCTTTTCATCGACTTCGAGGGCACGCTCTCGCTCGATGACCGCTCTGGCACGTCCGGCGCACAAAACATGGGCATCGCGATGCGGCTGCTGGGCGTCTCTCGCGGTACGTATACGGCCATTGTGGAACGTGTCGACGGCAGCACCGTCGAGTTGAACCTTGCTGATGGTTCGGAGACCCCTCTCCCGGCACCGAAACCCGATTTCGGAGACGCCACGACGGTCACGCCTTACCCGGGCGGCACACTTCGCCACGTTGTCTCGCGCGACGAGGATGGGCTGCCGACCGGGCAGGCCGTCATCAGCGTAGACAACGATGGAGCGGCGACCCCGCTCGTCGAGGTTGAGTCAGGTAACGCGATTCTGCAGACCTGTGCGTCGCCGAGTGGTCAGTATGCCGCAGTGACAGTGGCACCGAATCTGGCTGAGAATGCCTACGACGACATGCTTGTGCCGTTGCCGAAGACCTTGCAGACGCACTTGATGGACTTGCGCTCGGGCGAGGCACTGCCCGTGCTCACGGGCTTTGACGTCTCGTGGTGCCGGATGGCGCCCGCGTTCTGAGGCCATGATGCGTCGCGCTACGAGGGCCGATCTTGCCGGCCTCCCCCTTGAGGTCGCGCCGCGGCTGTTGGGTGCGGAGCTGCGCGTGGCCACCCGTGAGGATGCCATCAGCGAAGGCGCGCACGGTGCCGGTGAGACTGAAGTACGGCTGCGCATCACTGAGGTCGAGGCGTATCACGGAAAGGGAACCGGGCCGCTGCCAGATCCCGGCTCGCACGCACGGATGGGACCCACCGCACGCAACGCAACGATGTGGGGTGAGCCAGGCCATCTCTATGTGTATCTCAGCCACGGCATCCATTCGTGCGTGAATGTCGTCTGTGGACCCGATGGCACAGCCGGCGGAGTTCTGCTTCGGGCGGCGGAACTGACGACGGGGGTGGACGCTGCGATCGCACGCTCTCGACGCAGTGGCCGTGACCTTGCTCGCGGCCCCGGCCGTCTCGGCCAGGTGAGTGGCCTGCGGTATCCCACGCACGACGGAATCGACGCGATCACCGGGGCGGAGCTTTCGGGGGCGCGTGCAGAGCTGTGGCTGGGAGAGCCACTGGCCGAGGTAG